>DAIUED010000058.1:0-13693 GCA_036845295.1 Bacteroidota bacterium | reverse complement strand
CGTTTTTTCATTTACCCATTCGCGGAACACAACCGAAAAAAAAGCCATGAACGCCACTGTCATGGGCAGCCGGTCCCAAAGCAGGCTGTGGTTATCCGGATGCAGATGGTACCATGCCGATCCGAACCCCGTACAAAAAATGCCGGCAAAAAACACCAGGCTAGCTGCATCAACTACCACGGGGGGAATTGCTGAAGGCCGGCGACGCAACACAAAACACATCCCAGAGATACCAACAAGCAGAAAAGGCAAGTTGCTAACTACGTTCCAGAAATTCGAGAAGCCCAGAAACTGCCGACAATCGGCAAAGTGATGGTATGCCTGGCTTTGACGCACCGGCGACATAAAGAAGACAGAAGCCGCGCCTGCAAGCGCAATACCGAGTAAAAAAAGGGTTTTTGATTTCATCATGCGAACCGTTTCAAGTAAAACCAAAAGTAGTTTGCACAAATAGAGGAAGTTTTGACAATTGTCAAAATCGTGTACAGTATCCGAAAAACGTTAGTGGCCTGCGCGAATGCGGCTGAGTGTTTCCTGGGTAATTCCAAGGTAAGAGGCGATCTGCCCCAGCGACGCACGCTGTAACAACAATGGTTTGGCGGCTACCAGGTTCTCGTAACGTTCTCTGGCCGTTTTGAATTGGAGGCCCAGCAGACGCTCTTCAAGGCGTATGTAGTACGTTTCGGTAACCAGCCTGCCAATGCGCTCGGTTTCGGGGAAATGATTGTAAAGCTCCTGCAGCGATGCATAACTAAGTGCCGATAATTCTACGTCTTCCAGGGCCTGGATATGTTCGAAAGAAGGTTTGTTGGCAATGAAAGCATAGAAGCACGTAGCAAATTCGCCCTCCTGGGCAAACCAGTTGGTTACCTCTTTCCCATCTGTAAAATAATATCCGCGGAGAAGACCTTTATGAATGAAATAAAGATTATTACAGCGCTCGCCGGCACCCAGCAACGAATCGCCCTTGTTAAATACAAGCGTCTGCATTCGTGATCGGATCTCCTGCTCTAAGCGAGGCGACATGGAAATGAGAGAAGATAATTGCTTGATAAGGGGCATTCCTAAAGATAACCATAAAAGGTATTATTGTACAACTGATTTTAAAAAGAGGATCGTCCTTTAACGCATTTCTTCACAGGCTATGCCGTGCGCACGAAGCAACGACGATGCCTGGCCTGAATAAAAAAGCCTCCTGCGATTGGCAGAAGGCTTTCAACAGGAATAGATCCTTTCTTATTTTTTCACACGCTCCACGTAAGAAGCCGTTCTTGTATCAATTTTTACCAGGTCGCCCTCGTTGCAAAAAAGCGGCACGTTGATTTTAGCACCCGTATCGATGGTTGCAGGCTTCAGGGTGTTGGTAGCGGTATCGCCCTTTACACCAGGCTCGGTGTACGTAATTTCGCAAACAACAAAAGTTGGTGCTTCGGCCAGGATCACGTTGTCACCTTCAAATGAAATTTTCACTTCCATGCCTTCTTTCAAAAACTGGGCAGCATCTCCAAAAAGCATCATCGGCACGTGAATTTGATCGTAGCTTTCGTTGTCCATCACAACGGCAAACTCGCCTTCTACATAAATAAACTGCATTTGTTTGTACTCTACCCGCACGATGTCCACGGTTTCGCCACTCCTAAAACGGTGTTCGAGCTGCTTGCCGTTGATCAGGTTTTTCATTTTTCCCTGGTAAAACGCGCGAAGGTTACCTGGTGTGCGGTGCTGCCATTCAATGATCTGCATTAGTTCGCCGTTCATTCTGATCACGGATCCTACGTTAATATCGCCTGTGTCTGCCATATTTCTGTTTGTTTACGATTTTACAAATTATAATTATTAATTAGTTGACTTTAGTATCTGCTCATGCTTCCATATCCTGCACTACACCCATGGCACCGAACTTTTCGATGCGCGCGTTGATGCGTTCTTCCGGATTCAGCTTTTTTAATTCTGCCAGCTGCTTCAGAATTTCGGCTTTCACTGTGGCAAAGATCTCGTTTTCGTTGTTGTGCGCGCCACCAAGTGGTTCGCGGATCACGCCATCCACCAGCCCGTTACGGCTCATGTCTTCCGACGTCAGTTTAAGCGCTTCGGCTGCTGTCTCTTTAAAGTTCCAGCTTCTCCAGAGAATGGTTGAACAGTTTTCGGGCGAAATTACCGAGTACCAGGAGTTTTCAAGCATCAAAACACGATCGCCGATACCTATGCCCAAAGCGCCGCCGCTGGCTCCCTCACCAATGATGATGCAGATCACAGGCACTTTTAGCTGAACCATTTCCAATAAATTTCTGGCAATGGCTTCGCCCTGACCACGCTCTTCGGCTTCCAGGCCCGGGTAGGCGCCCGGCGTGTCGATAAAGGTAACGATAGGTTTATTGAATTTTTCGGCGAGTTTCATCAAACGCAGGGCTTTCCGGTAGCCTTCCGGATTGGCCATACCAAAGCGGCGGATCTGGCGCATTTTGGTATTCACGCCTTTCTGCTGCCCGATGAACATGACCGTTTGGCCATCGACCTCACCAAAACCACCTACCATTGCTTTGTCGTCTGCCACGGTGCGATCACCATGCAATTCAATAAAGGTATGGTTAGTAATCGCATCTATGTAGGCCAGTGTATATGGACGTTCTGGATGGCGGCTTAACTGAACACGCTGCCAGGCTGAAAGGTTCGAGAAGATCTCGACGCGTTTTTCCTGGATCTTAGCTTCCAGTTCCGCGATTGACTTACTCATATCTACCTTGCTTTTTTCGGCAACTGATTTAAGTTTTTCCAATTCTTCATTAAGTTCCTGAATTGGCTTTTCGAAATCAAGATATATCATTCGTGTCTTAATTGGTTAGGGGGCAAAGATACTAAAAAATTGAAAACCCAACATCTTGTAACTCGTTGATAATCATACAAAATAGGGATTGCAATACGCGCATTTCTTTCAAAATGAATAGTTTTGCAGCATGATCTGTTTTCCGAACGCCAAAATAAATTTAGGACTTAACATCACCGAAAAACGGTCCGATGGGTTTCACAACATCGTTTCGGTGTTCTATCCTATTGGGTGGAACGATGCCCTGGAAGTGATCGAGCGGCGTGGAGATGCGGACGCCTTTCGCCTCGAGCTGAGCGGACTTCCCATTGCCGGAAAAACGGAAGACAACCTGCTTTACCGCGCATACAAGCTCATACAGGAACGGCATATGCTTCCTGCCATTACCGTGTACCTGCACAAAGCCTTGCCAATGGGCGCGGGTCTTGGAGGCGGTAGTTCCGATTGCGCTTTCTTTATCAACCAGCTCAATACTCTGTTTTCGCTTGGCTTAACGGAAGCGGAGCGCCTGGATATTGCCCGGCCACTGGGCAGCGACTGTGCATTCTTCATCCGCAACAAACCAGTGTACGCCATCGAAAAAGGCGACGTGTTTGAAGACCTCGACCTCGACCTCAGCAGGTATTACGTGGCGGTAGTATTTCCCAACGTGCATAGCAATACCAAAGAAGCCTACAGCCTGGTGAAACCAGCTATACCGGCTATACCACTGAGCGAAATTATCCGGCAGCCGGTGGCAAGCTGGAAAGATGCATTGGTAAACGATTTCGAAACATCGATCTTTGCCAAATACCCGATAGTGGCCAAAACCAAGCAGGAATTATATGAAGCCGGTGCTGTGTATGCCAGCATGAGCGGCAGCGGTAGTGCTGTGTTTGGGCTCTTCGAGCAAACGCCTGACATTGGTCATCTCTCATCCTTTCCGCACTGGATCGGGAAAATGCGGTAACTATCCGGAAACAGACCCGGTCCGTTCGAACGCAATCGCGAACCTTGCTAATTCTTTACAAGGCGCGTGGTTTTGATCGGGCTGCCGTCGGCATTTTTTACTGTAACCATATACACTCCATTGGCAAACTTCGAAACGTCAAACTCTGCCTGGCCTTCAAAAGCCCGCGAGAGAACAAGTTTACCGGAAAGATCGAATACCTCGATGCTTGCTTTGGCACTGTTGTATAAATACACATTGAGCTCGGCCGAGGTTGGGTTTGGCCCCAGAAACACCAAAGGCTCCTGCGCTTCGGCGATGCTGCTTGGCGTCACTGTTCCGCCGGTAGGCAGGCTTGGGTCTTTTACCGGGCCAATTACTTTATTCAGGATCCAGTTGTTGGGATCTACAGCGATGGCTGTTACCGTTCCGCTAAGTGTTAGCGTATAATTCTCCACGCCGGCATTGTGCTGAAGCCTTACAATGGTATCGGGTTTGGCCGTGCGGGAAATCTTATAGTCAACAGGAGTTTTAAACAAAGGCACCGACGACGGCATGGATTGGGTTTGCGTGGATTTCAGCACAAAGGTGTTGCCGCTTTGGTTCCATTTGACATCGAAGGTAGGATAACCCTCACCATAATACCATTGGTTGAAGAACTGAACAAAATTTTTGCCAGTATAGGTTTGCATAAAATCACGGAACTCAATCACACTGGCTACACCGCCGCCGTAGGTGTGCTGAAACGAACGGATGGCATTGAAGAACGTAGAATCGTTATCGATCTCGTACCTCAGGCTGTGGATAATGGCGCTACCCTTATCGTAGGTAAGACGCGAATCAAAGATGACGCCCGCATCCATGGTATCCGCATTGGTAAAATACGAACTTCCTCCTGGTTGCGACATTACACTGTTGTGTACCGTATTCATTTTATTCGCAGCTGTATTTCCCGAAATCGAACTGAGGTACTGATGGCAGAGGTACTCTGTGTAACTAGCCCAGCCTTCGTTGATAAAAATATCTTTCCAGGCGCGGCAGGTTACGTTGTCGCCCCACCATTGATGCCCAAGCTCATGGGCGTCGATCTCAAAATCAAAGAAGCCGAGGCTCGTCATCGTTTGATGTTCCATGCCTCCGCTGAAAGGCGCCATGCAATGCCCATATTTTTCTTTGTAGAATGGGTACATGCCATACAGGTTGCACTCAAGCTCCATGGTTTGCTTCATTTTGTTTAGTGCTGTTTTCTGCGTATTCCAGGCGGCATTGTTAATCGCATTATCGTAAACAAAATTCTGGATGAAGATAGAATCTGGTGCCAGGTACTGTGGCTTTGCGTAAAAGTTGTATTGCTTGTATTTAGCCGTTGCAACCGAAATCAGGTAGTAGTCGATCGGATAGCGTGATTTCCACTCATACCGTTTCTTATTGCCAACCACTACCACATTTTTCAGTAAGCCATTGGAGCCAACCAGATTTGTAGAATCCGTCGTGGCAAATACCCACGATGAGTCGATCTTATCCGTAAGGTCTTGTTTGCAGGGAAACCATTGGTAAGCGCAAAGACTCTCGCTGAGGCTCCACGATACCTGGTTGCCCCAGGCACCGGACGTGCCGGCCGTGTATCCATCACCAATGGCAGCGCCGCCACCTGTTGGTGCTGTACCGCGGTAATATACGACAGCATCAAACAGGGTGTTCTGCGAAATGGGAGTTCCTGCTGTTGCCATCACGAGGCTGTCGCGGCGAACAAAATTCCGCTTGGCACCATTCACATATATAGAGTCGATGGTATGATTGGTATGCAGCACAAAGGCAAAAGAATCGAGTACGGGCGTCACAACCCGCGCCTTACTCACGACATTTCCGCTAATGTAACGTGTGTTCCGTTCGACATTGATATTGAGGTGATAGAACTTGAGATCGTATTTGTTTTCCGGTGGCGTATAAGAAGAGATCCTTGCCTGACGGGCAGGAACTGCAGATGCCCTGACGCCCCGGGCAGCTTTGAAATCAGAACAATAATGCTGTTGTGCCTGCGCCTGCAAAATTGCAGAAAAGGTGGCAAAAAGAAAGAAAAGCTGTTTCATATACATGTAGCTGATGGATGGTTACGAAGTGGAAATGTAGCGGTTATTCATGTTAAACACAATTATTACGGCATGCTATTAGAAGCCATCGGCGAAAAATATGCGTATTTTTATGCTGATCCTCACCGATTATGAAGAATTTCTGGATTTTACTCTGTTTTACACTACCTGGCGCCTGCCAACTAAGGGCCCAGGATACACTTACGCTTTACCAGGTTTACCACTCGTTTAGCGATGCCGAAAAAACAGAGTGGACTGCTTTTGTCAATAATTGGAATTACGCAGATTACAAGCTTTTACAACAACAGCAAGGTATTCTCAGGTTGAACTGCAAAACCTGCACAAACTTTTATGCTGACGTGTTTGTAGAAATCGACTCGGCCGGTCGATTGGCGAAAGCCACTGCACTCCGTGTGCTGCGCTGTGGCCTAAGGCTAAGCGAGCCTGCCGACCTGAAAGCCTTTGAAGCCTCGGTACGCGGAAAGAAATTTCGCGTGTTGAAGAACAAACATTTTGTTGTCAGGCTTGGTCAGGCTCTTGGCTGTTAAGTTAGGATCTGAAAGCCTTGCTGGTTTGGCAATGGAGAAGTTAACTACAAAAAAATAAAGCGCGATGACGAAAGCAAGACAATTCTTCAGCGAAAGCTGCTACCTTTGTGGCCTATGATCACCTATAACCCAAAAGACTGGTTCAGTCTCATCGTAAAATTCCACAAAAGCGACACCTTCCGCGTGCTGCTTCCGGTGATTGTGAGCGTAGGCATCTATGCCGGCGTAGTGGTGATGCTGGAGGTCCATTTCCTGCACACCGAAAGTAAGAACCCTACGGCCATGCATTCCATCCTGGGCTTTGTGCTTTCCATGTTGCTGGTGTTCCGCACCAACACCGCCTACGAGCGCTGGTGGGAAGGCCGTAAGATCTGGGGATCTTTCGTTAACAACTCCCGAAATCTGGCCCTGAAACTCTCCGTACTGGTGAGCGATCCCAAAGACCGGGAAGACCTCCGTCTCCTGATCGGCAACTACGTATTCAGCGCCAAGAACCATCTGCGCGACGTCTATAATCAAGAAGAGTTTACTGCCACAGAAAGTATCAGCCTCGATACCTTTTCCGGCGCCGCTCACAGGCCAAACATCATTGCCAAACAGCTCTATGCGAAAATATACGACCTGCATGCACAAAACGTGTTTTCGGGCGACCACCTCATCGTGCTCAACGAAGAGATCCGGTCGTTTACCGATAACTGCGGGGCATGCGAGCGCATCAAGAACACGCCCATTCCCTACTCCTACAACATCTTTCTTAAAAAGATGATCTTCTTGTATATCATTTCACTGCCTCTTTTCTTTGGAGCGGAGTTTAAATACACCACCATACCGATCACGATGATCGTGCTGTACGTATTTGCCAGCATCGAATTGATTGCCGAAGAAATAGAAGATCCTTTTGGTTTCGACGATAATGATCTTCCGCTAGACGACATTTGCAAACGCATTAAAACAAACCTCAACGAAATTTTAAATTGACCGTATGTATCAAAATGACCTGATATTGAGAGCCGCCAAGGGCGAGCATGTAGAACGTGTACCCGTATGGCTCATGCGCCAGGCTGGCCGCATCCTGCCGGAATACAGGGCCACGCGGAGCCGTGCCAAAAACTTCATCGAGTTTGTAAAAAATCCGGAACTGGCCTGTGAAGTAACAGTGCAGCCGGTGGATATTCTGGGTGTGGACGCCGCCATCATCTTCTCCGATATTCTCGTGATACCGGAAGCCATGGGGCTGCCTTACCAGATGATTGAAGCCAAAGGACCGAATTTTGAAAAAACAATTAAGACACAGGCCGACATCGACGCGTTGCACATTTCCGACGCCGGAGATCTCGACTACGTGATACAAGCCATCAAACTAACGAAGCAGGCGCTGAATGGCCGTGTACCGCTGATCGGCTTTGCCGGTGCGCCCTGGACGTTGATGGCCTATATGGTGGAAGGCAGCGGAAGTAAAACATTTAGCCAGGCTAAGAAATTTCTTTACCAGCAACCTCAACTGGCTCATCAGTTACTCGACAAAATCACCCAAAGCACCATCAACTATTTAAAAGGGCAGGTGGCAGCCGGTGCCGACATGATCCAGGTATTCGACAGCTGGGCCGGCGTTTTGGGTCCTGAGCAGTACCGCGAGTTTTCCCTAAGATACATTTCCCGCATTTGCGACGCCATTGAACCGCTGGCTCCCGTGACGGTATTTGCGAAAGATGCACACTTTGCACTGGCAGATATGGCTAAACTGAACTGCAACACCATTGGCCTCGACTGGACGATCGATCCGCAGGATGCCCGCATCATCATTGGCAATGGGAAAACCTTGCAGGGAAATGCCGACCCGTGCATGCTGTATGCCGATGAAAAAGCCATTGAGGCGGAAGCGCGTAAGATGATCACAGCTTTTGGCAAACAACGCTACATTGCGAACCTGGGACATGGCCTCTATCCTGATACTGACAAGAACAAAGTGAAATACTTTGTGGATTGCATCAAGAGTTTGTAAGCAGAAGGCAATAGGCTGAGTTTGTTTGGCGTTATTTTACTACCTTCATCCTAAACACCCGGATTTCTGGCAATAAGATGCGTACCTCGGCCTATTTGATTTATTTTCTGCTGCTTGGCTTCGCACTCGGCGCACAATCTCCCAAAAAAGGAAAGCCGCATTCGCTCAAAGCCCTTACCTCGCGGGCAGATTTCGACTTACTTAAAGGCGAACCCCTCAGCAACAACTTCAACGGAATCGAATGCGTGAAAGTGGTTTTCGACATCAACCGTAACACCATTTATTACCTCGAATCGAAAACCTACAAATGGCACTACCGCTTTGTTTCCGAGGTCCTCGGCGATAGTGATGATCTTGAACAGTTTAATGCCCTCAACTACAGCCAGTCGCCAAAACGGAAATACATTCTGGCAACCTTTAACTATAACACCAATACCGGCAATTACTTTCTTCAGTTCGCTCCGTCGGACAACATTACCGAAGAATACATCGGCTTACTCTGCAACAAAATTTCTGAAACCACGTTTACAGGGCAGCGATTTAAGATATTGCTCAATACCACCGTGCTTCTGCGTCGCAAAGCAGCCATTGCCAAAATGCATGCTGTTGTGACCAGCGACGAACTGTTTCGATCGCAGAACTATCAGCACATCGTGGAAGGCAAAAGCAACGGCATCCAGTTATTCGTGCATGCTGATTCTATTCGCAAAGGACAAGATTATTCGTCATACATTCTTGTCATGAAAGGAAGCTCCAACGATCTTCCGATTTGCAAAGGTGTTGTTACCGACGAATTTCAAACCCCTTTGAGCCACATCTGCCTGCTCACTGCCAACAGGCATACACCCTGTGCGGCACAGAAAAATGCTTTTCATCTTGACTCCTTCAGGCGTTACGCGAACAAGCCCGTAGAAATTACCGTCGCCCAAAAAGGCGTGCAACTCAGGCAAATTGCCCATTATACACCTGCTACAGCAATTGGCGGCAAGCATCTGGTTCCCAAACTCGACACGCTGCGCCGTGTGCTGGCCAACCTCAACAAACTTTCGTATAAAGACCGGGCGGCATACGGCGCTAAAGTTTGCAACCTCGCCGAGATCAAAAAACTCGAACAAAAAAACCGACCCGCCTTTACACCACCGGCAGCCTTTGCCATACCGTTTTGTTATTATTACCGGCATATCAAACGGCACGGGATCTGGCGCGACATTGCTATTCTCGCCGATCAGCAAACCATGAGTGACAGCTTGGCTTCAAAGCAATTGCAACGTATCCGCAAGCGCATCAACAAAGCCGCACTCGATACCACCTTGCTGAATGCCGTGACGCGCTATTGTATCAGCCACTTCAAAAACAAAAAAATCCGGTTCCGCTCGTCTTCCAATGCCGAAGACGAAAGCAACTTCAATGGCGCTGGCCTCTACTCCTCTACCTCGGCCATCTGCGGCGATAGCGTTAAAAGCATTGAACGCGCCATTAAAAAAGTGTGGGCGAGTTTGTGGAACGAGCGGGCTTTTTTTGAACGTCGCTACTTTGGTATCGATCAGAAGGGATCAGCGATGGCCATTCTAGTACACGAAGCCTACGACAATGAGCTGGTGAATGGCGTTTGTATTACCCAGAACCTCTACCGCGATTACGATTTTGGATTTGTCATCAACATGCAGCAAGGAGAACACGAAGTGGTATCGCCCGATAACACACTTGTATGCGAACAGCTGGTATCTTACATGAATACCGACTCCGAATTTTACAACGATACACAGGCTGCCGACTGGATTTCTTATTCGAGCTTAAGCCCAGGCACATCGCTTCTCAGCAGTGACGAATTGAAAGAGCTGACCCAAAAAATGGAACTTATAAAACGCCACTTTTACGACCTCATGCGGATATGGCCAGGCGAGTATAAAGATTTTGCCATGGATGTGGAGTTTAAAGTAGTCCTCGAAAACAAACAGCGCCGGATCATCATCAAGCAAGCGAGGCCGTATGCTATAAACAGGAAGTAAACCTGTGTTTGTCGATTCTACCTGTAAACAGGCTGATCAATTATACTACATTCAGGTATTATTCTTTTCTGTCTTTATCACTAATGTTGTGCCCTATTTACCGCCTCTTTCAAGGCGTCGACTATTTGATACTATGCACAACTTCCTTTCTCAAAAGCAGATAACTTCTTTTCTGCTAAGCTGTCTCCTGACATTCCTATCATACCAGACTCAAAGCCAGGTTTCCGGGCTCAACGATCCAACATTCAATCCCGGAGATTTCGGGCTAGGCAATGGCGACGGTGCCAATGGTCTTGTCTGGTCCAGCGACATCCAGTCAGACGGCAACATCCTGATCGGGGGCGAATTTACGCGATACAACGGGACGCTCATTAACCGTTTGGCGCGCCTTCACCCCGACGGATCTCTTGACCCTTCCTTCAATATAGGTAGCGGCCTCAATAGCGGAGTACGAAAACTGGCTATTCAAAATGATGGTAAAATTGTCGTATGTGGTAGCTTCACATCATACAATGGCATCACCGCCAATCGCATTTTACGCCTTAATGCGGATGGTAGCATTGACGCCGGTTTCAACACGGGCACAGGGTTCAATAATGCCATTTACGCGCTTGCTATTCAGAGCGATGGAAAAATTATTGTCGGCGGTCTTTTCACACAATATAATGGTGTTTTCGTTGACCGGATCGTGCGTCTTAACAGTGATGGCAGCATAGATGCCAGCTACCTTTGTACGGGTGCCAATAACCAGGTAAGCTCGCTCGTTTTGCAGGCTGATGGCAAACTTGTTGTTGGCGGCGCATTTTCAATTTTCAACGGCACCACCAGCTATAACCTAACCCGTTTAAATGCCAACGGCAGCACTGATGCAACGTTTACACCTGGATATGCCACCAACGGCGTAATTCGTTCGCTAGCGATGCAAACAGACGGAAAAATACTGATCGGCGGCGTCTTCACAACTTATAACGGTACTTCCGTCAATCGCATGGCAAGGATTCATCCGGATGGTACGCTTGATGCCAGCTTTGCAACCGGAAGCGGACCTAACAACACTGTGATTTGGTCGCTTGCGGTACAGAGTGACGGTAAAATCATTGCAGGTGGCGACTTCACATCATACAACGGAACGGCTGCAAGTCGTATAATCAGATTAAACACGAACGGGAGCAATGATGTTGGTTTCTCAACCGGATCTGGTGCAAGTGGATTTGTGTTAACGATAAGCATTCAAACCAATGGTATGATTATAGCCGGTGGCGACATTGCCACCTACGATGGCATCAACTGCAATTACATTACCCGTATTAATTCCAATGGCAACATCGATCCGGGGTTCAATGCCGGAACAGGAGCCAACAACAGCATACACGCCTTGGCATTGCAATCTGACGGAAAAATCCTTGTGGGAGGAGCTTATACAAAATATAACGGAAACCTCAGCAACCGCATCACGCGTATCAACAGCAACGGAAGTGCCGACTTGTCTTTCGTAACGGGCAGTGGAACTAACGACACAGTCCTTGCGCTTGCCATTCAGGCAGATGGAAAAGTATTGGCCGCCGGCGGTTTTACGAGCTACAATGGCGGCATCGCCCACCGTGTGATACGCCTGAACAGCAATGGCATTGCCGACGCTTCTTTTTTAACCGGAACAGGCTTCAATGGAAGTGTGTATGCTTTGGCACTTCAACCTGACGGAAAGATCGTATTGGGTGGAAATTTTACGGATTACAACGGCAACACCGCGAACGGCGTTGTGCGCCTGAATACCGATGGCAGTCTCGACGCGAGCTTTGTCTCCGGAAGTGGAACAAATGGCGCAGTTCATGCCATTGCTATACAGAACGATGGTAAGATCATCATTGCCGGTAACTTTACCAGTTATAACGGTTCCGCTGCCGGACGCATCGTGCGTCTCAGTACCAACGGAACAGCCGACGCTTCGTTTGGCGTAGGCACAGGCGCGGACGCTACTATCAGATCCCTTGTGATCCAGCCCAATGGCATGATCGTAGCAGGCGGAGACTTTCAAAATTTTAATAGCAATGCGGCTTCACGTGTTGTTCGCCTCAACACCAACGGTTCGAAAGACCTCTTGTTCAACCCCGGTATAGGTACTGATGCAGCGGTCATGTCACTCTCGCTTCAAGCTGACGGAAAATTGATTCTTGGCGGTAGCTTCTCGTCGTACGACGGCGTCGCCTCTAAGCGGTTGGTGCGCCTTATGGCAGATGGAACACGCGATATTTCTTTCAACATTGGAGCAGGAGCCGACGGCATTCCTTACCTTAATAATGGCAATGTCTATTCAACAGCCATTCAGCCTGATAAAAAGATCCTTATTGCAGGTGGCTTTTTCAGCTACCAGGGAACCGGGCGAAACAGAATTGCCCGGGTTGCCGTGTGTGATGGGGCCGACGCCATTATAGGTCCTGCCATTGTATGTTCGGGAAGCACTGCGATATACAGCGTCACTCCAATAGCCGGTGCTTCGTCGTACAACTGGATGTTGCCAGCAGGCTGGACTGGCGCCTCAACCACAAATAGTATTGCCGTAACATTGAATAGCAGTGCCAGTGTCAGTCTTTCTGTAAACGCGGCCTGTGGCCTCTCCACGGTCGCTTCGCTTGCTGTTAGTGCTGCATCGCTGCCCCTAATTACGGTTGCCGATGCCACCTTATGTGCCGGGCAAACACATACATTGACGCCTACGGGCGCTGTTAGCTATACCTTTTCGGGAGGCAGCAATGTTGTATCCCCTGCAAGCTCAACCAGCTATACCATTACCGGAACAGCAGCAAATAGCTGCGAAAATGCAACAGTAAGCTACATTACCGTAAATACGCCACCATCCATATCTGCTTCCAGCGGTACCATCTGCACCGGAAGCAGCTACACCATTGTTCCGTCGGGCGCCAGCACCTACAGCTACTCTTCGGGGAGTGCAGTGGTGAACCCAACGAGTTTCAGCACCTACACGGTAACCGGTACAGATGCCAACGGTTGTATCAATTCAACAAGCCTAAGCGTTGCTGTAAACGCGTTGCCAAATATACAAGCAAACACGTCCACCTCGCCGCTATGCGTCGGAAACAGCGCTACTCTCACGGCTACCGGCGGCATTTCGTATGTATGGTATCAAGGTAGCCTCATCGGCTCCGGCACCACACTAACCATTAGTCCGAATGCGTCCACAAGCTATACAGTAGTAGGTACAGATGCCAATGGTTGCGCCAATCAGGCTTACTTGACACAATCTGTAAGCGCCTTACCAAACGTGCAGGCTTCC
>DAIUED010000057.1:0-13781 GCA_036845295.1 Bacteroidota bacterium | reverse complement strand
AATGTATCGGTAATCCTTCAGGTTTACTATTTCAAATACCAGAAGAAAAAGCGCGGCCTGGAATATGCAAAAGCCAATCGCTTGTTTAAAATGGCGCCGCTTCATCACCACTATCAAAAATCAGGTTTTCATGAGTCGAAGATTGTGATGCGCTTTTTCATCATCGGCATCATGCTGGCAGCGCTCACCATTATCACGTTAAAACTGCGATAAATACAAAAACAAATGAACAAACGGATCGTAATACTCGGAAGCGGAGAAAGTGGCGTCGGTGCCGCTATCCTGGCGAAAGCCAGGGGCTTCGACGTGTTCGTATCCGACAAAAGCCCGATCAGGGAAAAATATAAAACTGAACTGGAAAACCGTGGAATTGCCTTTGAAGAAGGTAGCCACACGGAAGCCCTGATCCTGAATGCCGACGAGATCATCAAAAGCCCGGGCATTCCGGATAAAGTGGAACTGGTAAAGAAAGCGCGGGCAAAAGGCATCCCGGTGATCTCCGAGATTGAATTTGCAGGACGTTATACTGCCGCCAAAACAATTTGCATTACCGGCAGCAATGGCAAAACTACCACGACCATGCTCACCTATCATATTCTGAAAAAAGCAGGCTACAACGTAGGACTGGGTGGAAACGTCGGGAAGAGTTTTGCTCTCCAGGTAGCCACTGAAAATTACGACTACTATGTACTGGAGCTAAGCAGTTTTCAATTGGATGGCCTATATGACTTTAAAGCAGATGTGGCGGTGCTACTCAACATTACACCCGACCACCTCGACCGGTACGACTACAAATTCGAGAACTACGTGGCTTCGAAATTCCGCATCACGCAAAACCAAACAGCTTCTGATTTTTTTGTGTATTGCGCCGACGATACTACAGTCACGGAATTTATAAACACCCATGACATCGCCTCACAGCTTGTTCCGTTCAGTATCAAAACCGAACTGAGCGGAAACGGCGCCTGGCTCCGAAACAATGAAATAACCCTTAATTACAATAATAACCCTAAACCCTTAACCATGACCATAGAACAATTAGCATTGGCCGGTAAACACAACGTTTACAATTCAATGGCTGCTTCATTGGCCGCGCGTATCGTTGATATACGCAAGGACATCATTCGCGAAAGCCTGGAAGATTTCGTGAATGTGGAGCACCGCCTCGAATTTGTAGCCTCCATCAACGGCATCGAATTCATTAACGACTCGAAAGCCACCAACATCAACTCAACCTGGTATGCCCTGGAAAGCATGCAGAAACCCACTGTGCTGATCCTTGGCGGACAGGACAAAGGAAACAATTACGATGAGCTGATGGACCTGGTAAAAGAAAAAGTAAAAGCGATTGTTTGCCTTGGTGCAGATAACTCGAAGATCATCCAGGCCTTCAGCGGTGCAGTTGATACGATCATGGAGGCTGGTTCGGCGATGGAAGCAGTTGCCATGTGCTACAAACTGGCGAGCAAGGGCGACGCCGTTCTGTTGTCGCCAGCCTGTGCGAGCTTCGACCTCTTCCAGAATTACGAAGACCGGGGCGCACAATTTAAAGCAGCGGTAAGATCGCTGTAATAGTACATAAAACAGTATAAAACTAACAAGAGCATACAGAAAGATTCGACATGAAGGAGATTGTTAAACAACAAACACAAAACAGTTTAAGTTCTTTTACCAGAGACACAGAGCACAGCATGGAAGTTGTTGCTGTAATCAACGATGTAACATACATTAACGATTCGAAATCAACCAATGCCAGGCTGGCAGCCGAAAGCATCAATTCCATTGATGCAGAGCTGATCCTGATATTGGGAGGCGACGACAGTAAAACCGATTACTCATGGTTTACGTTCAGCAATTACTATAACATCCGCACCGTGATCTATTACGGCCGGCGGATCGCTGAAATTAAACACGTTTTCCGCCAGCATGTGATGGTGATTGTAGTTGACAATATGGAAAATGCCGTGGAGCTGTCGAAAAGCAAAGCCATGGCCAACCAGGCAGTGCTCTTCACGCCTGCCTGCCCCAGCAATGAGGCTTTCGACAATTACAAAAATCGCGGAAACAGGTTCAAAGAACTGGTGCTTAAAGAACACTAAGCCCAATAGAAAAGGCTTTCGGGCATTAACAGCATAAGAAGAAACAACGACATGAAACAACTTGCCAACTTAAAAGGAGACCGGGTGATCTGGACCATCGTCCTGCTGCTGTCGCTTTTATCAACGCTGGTTGTTTACAGCTCGGTAGTAACGCTTGCCAACAAGTATAAGCAGGGCAATGCCGAGTCGTACCTCATCAAACATACCATCACTATCATTGGTGGCATCGTGATCATGTATTTTATTCATAAGCTGCGTTACACATTGTTTTCGCGCGTGGGCCAGATAGGGCTTTTCCTCGTGATCCCATTGCTGATATTTACGCTGCTGAAAGGCGAGAGTGCCGGCGGCGCAAGCCGTTGGATTGAAATTCCAGGGTTAGGGTTAACATTTCAATCTTCCGACATCGCCAAAATTGTGCTTCTCATTTTTGTGGCGCGAACCATCACCGTGAAACAGGGGCAGCTTAACGACCTTAAATCGGTGCTCAAATACCTAATTGTTCCCATTGGTATTATCTGCCTGTTGATTCTGCCGGCTAACTTCTCTACAGCGGCTCTCCTTTTTGTTTGCTGTTTATTCACCATGTTTGTAGGCGGCATACAGCTGCGAATCATTGGCAAAATATTGGGCATTTGCCTGGTTGGCGGTGCGCTCTTCCTCACGCTGATATGGTATGCGCCGGATGCTATTCCAGGTGGGCGTGGGCGGACCTGGCATTCACGTATCGAGAACTTCTTCAATGGCGACTCGAAGAGTAATTACCAGAGCGAGCAGGCTAAAATCGCCATCGCTACAGGCGGAGTTATTGGCAAAGGCCCTGGAAACAGCACCCAGCGTGCCTTCCTCCCGCAAGCCTCTTCAGATTTTATTTATGCCATCATCATTGAAGAGTACGGTTTATTTACCGGTTTCATCATGCTCTTTTTATACATGATATTACTGTTCCGTGGAATTCGCATTTTGCGCGACTCCGATAAAACATTCGGTGGACTGATAGCGGTAGCACTCAGCTTCAGCCTGGTGTTCCAGGCACTGATCAATATGGCTGTCGCCGTTAATCTGTTTCCGGTTACCGGCCAACCCTTGCCTCTCGTGAGTATGGGCGGTACATCCATCTGGTTCACCTGTGTATCGATCGGCATTATCCTGAGTGTGAGCCGCGCTAACGAACCAAAAGAAAAACCTGCGGTTACGGGCTAAGACGCGGGGAAAGGCTAACTGACTACAAAGCCAGTACCGAATGAGATAAAACATGAAAGCATTGAAAGTCATACTAAGTGGCGGAGGCACCGGTGGTCACATCTTTCCGGCAATAGCCATTGCCAATGAGATCAAAAAACTGGTTCCCGATGCCGACATTTTATTTGTGGGTGCATTGGGAAAAATGGAAATGGAGAAAGTGCCCAATGCCGGATATAAGATCATTGGCATTCCTATTGCCGGGATCCAACGCAAATTCACATTGGCCAATTTAAAATTACCGTTCCTGATCGTCAGGAGCATGGTACAAACCAAGCGGATCGTCAGGGATTTTCAACCGGATGTTGCGATCGGCACAGGCGGCTATGCTTCCGGACCGCTGTTGAAAGCAGCCGGAAACCGTGGAATTCCAACGCTTTTACACGAGAGCAACTCCTACGCCGGGATCACCAACAAAATACTTTCGAAACGGGCCAACCGCATTTGTGTGGCTTATGAAGGCATGGAGCAGTTTTTTCCGAAAGAGAAAATCATGCTCACTGGCAACCCGGTACGCCAGGATATTTCCGGCATCGAAAATAAAAGAGAAGAGGCATTTAGCTTCTTCCAATTGAATAAACATCAAAAAACGATACTCGTGATTGGCGGAAGCCTTGGTGCCAAGGGCATCAACGAAGCCATCGGCGCTGGCTTGCAGCAACTGGCCGATCAAAACATCCAACTACTTTGGCAAACCGGCAAACCCTATTTTGAAACCGCCCGCAGCCAGGCCGCTCCGTTTGCCGAAAAAAACATCAAAGCACTTGATTTCATCACGCGCATGGATCTGGCTTATGCTTTAGCAGACATCGTTATATCAAGGGCAGGAGCCGGCGCGATCTCCGAATTATGTATCGTGCGTAAGCCCAGCATCCTTGTACCGTTGCCAACAGCAGCCGAAGATCACCAAACCAAAAATGCCATGGCACTGGTTAGCAGACACGCCGCATTGCTTGTGAAAGACAGCGATGCACGCACAAATTTGCTGAACACAGCCATTGATCTCCTGGCTGACACAACAAAGCAGGCAAGTCTTGCAGAAAACATGGGGCAGATGGCTTTTCATGATTCAGCCAATGTTATCGCACGCGAAGTTCTAAAACTAGCCAACTATCCCATCCACGCATGAACATTCTCAACTATAAGCTCTATTACTTCCTGGGCGTAGGTGGCATAGGCATGAGCGCACTGGCCAGGTACTTCAATCACTATGGCAAAACTGTTGCCGGTTACGACAAAACCCGCTCGGCACTTTGCATTGAACTGGAACAGGAAAACATCGATATCCATTACCAGGAAAATGCAGAAGCACTCCAAAAACTATTTTCGTCTTATTCACCTGAGGACATATTGGTGATCTATACACCGGCTGTGCCTAAAGATCATCAGGAATTTGTTTTTGTTTCCGAAAACAACTACCACCTGCAAAAACGCTCGCAGGTGTTGGGTGAGATCACCCGCCAATTCCGCACCATTGCCATTGCCGGCACGCATGGAAAAACCACAACCACAACACTGGTAACGCATGTCCTGAAAACGGCAGGCATCGATTGCTTTGCTTTTCTTGGCGGCATATCGCAGAACTATCGCACCAACCTGCTCCTTGGCAACGCACAAAACCCTGACGCATTCGTTGTTGTTGAAGCCGACGAATACGACCGGTCTTTCCTCACCCTGAGCCCACACATTGCCGTGATCACCAGCGTAGATGCCGATCACCTCGACATATACGGCAGTGCAGAAGACATGCTGGAGAGCTATCGCCAATTCGCGGGACAGGTACTCGACGATGGCTGTCTTATTGTTAAAAAAACTGTTGATAACGATTTGATGCTCAACCGCAAGCGGCTGATCTACTCACTAAATTTAGGTACTGAATATTGTGCCGGTAACATACACATTCGCGAAGGCGAATTCCGGTATGACATCGACAGCCCTGTAGAAGCTATAAGCCACGTGGCTATTGGCCTACCGGGCTTTCACAATATTGAGAACTCAATTGCCGCAACAGCTGTTGCGCAACAATTGGGAATAAAAGGGGATGTGATCCGTGCAGCCCTCCGTTCTTTTAAAGGCGTCAAAAGAAGATTCGACTATCACGTGAAAACGAAGTCGCTGGTGTACATCGACGATTATGCGCATCACCCAGAAGAGTTGAAAGCAGCCATTGGATCGGCAAAGGAACTATACCCGGGCAAAAAAGTAACCGGTATTTTCCAACCGCACTTGTTTTCAAGAACACGCGACTTTGCTGATGGTTTTGCAGAAAGCCTCGACATGCTAGACGAATGCATCCTGCTGGAAATATACCCGGCACGTGAGCAACCGATAGCCGGCGTAAACTCGAGCATGCTGCTAAACAAAATGCGCTTGCAAAACAAATACCTTATCCCCAAGAACGACGTTGTAGCGTTTTTAAAGCATCGGGAACTGGAAGTGGTGATGACGTTGGGAGCAGGCGACATCGACGGGCTCATTAGCCCCATCGAAGCACTGTTGAAAGAAAGGATAGACGAAAACGGATCATAACATTCAAACGCTTGCGTTTGAATAAAATGCCTTGATGGTTAAAACACTACAATGAAGAAACTGAACATACGAAAAATAGTTGTAGCCGTTCTTTGGATTATTGGATTATCAGGTTTGCTGGCTTCGCTGGCATTTGTAGGCAGGAAAGAAAAAACCGTTGTGGCCGGAAACCTCACGGTGAATATTCTGAATGAAGATGAGAACAGTTTCATCGACGGCCAGGACGTAAAAACATTTTTCAATGAGCGAAAGGACTCGATCCTGAAAGCCCAGTTGGGAAATATCCGGGTAAACGACCTCGAAAAAGCACTCAACTCGCATCCGGCGATCGAAAATGCAGAAGTGGCCATCGACATCAATGGAGACGTCACCATGAACGTTACCCAACGCACACCGGTTGTACGGATATTGACAAGTAACGGCGAAAGTTACTACATCGATACCCAATCGAAGCTAATGCCGCTGAACGATTCATACACGGCACGCGTATTGATTGCAAGTGGTGCAATTAACGAGCCTTACGCCAGACGCTACACCATGTCGGTGAATGAGATGTGCAAAAACGATGTACTGAAAAACAGCAGTGTACTCGACGACATTTTTATACTCTCAAGCTACATTGCTGCCGACTCTGTGCTGGCTGGCCTGATACATCAGATAAACGTAACAGAGGAACAGGAAATAGAATTATACCCATCCATAGGCGATCATAAAATCGTATTTGGAGAGGTAAAAGACCTGAAGGAAAAATTTGAAAAACTGAAACTGTTTTATACAGAAGGACTTAATAAAACAGATGGGTGGAACAAGTATTCAACCATCAATATAAAATACAAAAACCAGGTGGTTTGCACTAAAAAATAGATTATGGACACAAATCAAACACACAGGAACATTCCCGAAAATGCAGAGCTTGTTGTAGGTCTGGATATCGGCACAACCAAGATCGCTGCGATCGTAGGCTACAAAAACGCCTATGGAAAAGTAGAGATCCTCAGCATCGGCAAAGCCGAATCGCTGGGCGTGCAGCGTGGTGTGGTGGCCAACATCGAACAAACCATCGAATCTATCAAAACAGCCATCCGCATTGCTTCCGACAAAGCCAACATTGATATTGAAGAAGTTATTGTCGGCATTGCCGGACAACACATCAAAAGCATGCAGCACCGCGGCATGGTAACCCGCCGTTCGCTGGAAGACGAGGTGAGCCAGAGCGACGTGGATCAGCTGATCGACAACATGCACCGCCTGGTAATGAGCCCGGGAGAAGAGATCATTCATGTGATCCCTCAGGAATACATCATTGATAACGAGGGCGGCATCCGCAACCCGATCGGCCATTCGGGCATACGCCTTGAAGGCAACTTCCACATCATTACCGGACACGTGTCTGCGGTTAAGAACATTTTCAAATGTGTTGACCGCGCGAAACTAAAAACGGTGGATCTTCACCTGGAACCTTTGGCGAGTGCCGATGCGGTGTTGAGCGACGAAGAAAAAGAGGCAGGCGTAGTACTTATCGACATTGGTGGCGGCACAACCGACGTGGCTATTTTTTACGATGGCATCATCCGCCATACAGCGGTTATCCCGTTTGGTGGCAACATTATTTCGGAAGACATCAAAGAAGGCTGCGGCATTATCAAAACCCAGGCCGAGCAATTGAAAATGCGTTTCGGTTCGGCATTGGCGCAGGAAAACCAGCTCAATGAAGTGATTTCAATCCCGGGGTTGCGCGGACGTCCGCATAAGGAAATTTCCGTAAATACCCTCGCGCAGATCATTCAGGCCCGCATGGAAGAGATCCTGGAATTTGTATTGTTCGAGATCAAAAATTCAGGATTCGAGCGCAAGCTGGCTGGTGGCATTGTAGTAACCGGCGGTGGTGCGCAACTGAAACACCTGCCGCAACTGGTGATGCTCACCACTGGTATGGACTGCCGCATTGGTACGCCGAACGAGCACCTGGCCGGCGCCGACGACGAGTTGAAAAACCCGATGTACGCCACCGGTGTAGGCTTGGTGATGAAAGGCATCGAGAAATACGAGCGTGAGGCCAAACGTGGTTTGAATTCATCGAAAAATAACGAGGAAAAAGTGCTGGTAGCAACCACCCCGGAAACAAAAAAGAAAGAAGAGAAAAAAGTGATCGGACATTCAACCAAAAAAGTAGGCAACTTCTTCGACTCGCTCATCACCAAAGCCAAAGACTGGATGAGCGACGATGTGGAATAAGCTGTAATACCGCAATACCAAACACTAACGCGTAACAATACCGTTCACAATGGACAACACAACCAATCATACAAATCAACTAACACTCAATACCATGATGCAATTTGAATTACCAAAAGACGAAAGCTCAATTATCAAAGTAATTGGCGTCGGCGGCGGCGGGAGCAACGCTGTGAACCACATGTTCCGCCTTGGAATTAAGGGTGTGGATTTCATCATCTGCAATACAGATAAGCAGGCGCTCGAAAAAAGCCCTGTTCCAAATAAGATCCAGTTGGGCAACTCGCTTACCAAAGGCCTTGGAGCCGGCGCCCGCCCGGAAGTAGGTCGCGACTCGGCGCTTGAAAGCATCGAGGAGATCAAAAGCCTTTTGACGGCCAACACCGAAATGGTGTTCATTACGGCTGGTTTGGGCGGAGGAACCGGCACCGGTGCGGCACCTGTGATCGCATCCATTGCCAAGGAGCTGGGCATCTTGTCGGTAGGCATCGTTACCATTCCGTTTACCTTCGAAGGCAAAAAACGCCGCGAACAGGCCGAGAGAGGCCTGGAGGAAATGAAGAAATATGTCGATACGCTTATCGTGATCGGCAACGACAAACTGCGTGAGATATACGGCAGTCTGAAAATGACCGAAGCATTTGCACACGCCGACAATGTATTGACGAATGCTGCCAAAAGCATCGCCGAGATCATCAGCCTGCACATGCACGTGAACGTGGATTTCAACGACGTAAAAACCGTGATGCAGGACAGCGGCGTGGCCATTATGGGATCTGCCATTGCCAGCGGTGAGAAGCGTGCACTTCGTGCCGTTGAAGCAGCGTTGGTATCGCCATTACTGAACGACAACGACATCAGCGGTGCCCGCCACGTGCTCCTCAACATCATGAGCGGCAGCGACGATATCGAAATGGACGAATTTGGTGAGATCACTGATTACATCCAGGAAGCAGCTGGCGGAACAGCCGAACTGATCACCGGTTATGGCACAGACGCCTCGCTGGGCGACAATGTATCGGTAACGATCATTGCCACCGGTTTCAACAGCAAAATGAACTCTGGCTACGAAGCCCCTGTATTCCAGGAGCGCAAAGTGGTGAAACTCGACGAGCCTGTTGCACCGAAACAGGAGCCTGTTCAAACGAACATCATCGACGAGATCCAAAAAAGCGAACCATTTGTGTACACCAAAACCGAAGAAACGCCGGCAAATATTATCCAGGAACCTGCCAAACAAGCGCCAGCGGTAAATGAGTTTGTTGAAAACAAGGTGGAAGAGAAAAAAGAAGAGGAACATAAGCCCGAAATAAAAGTGTTTACGCTCGAGGAAGAAACGCTTTCGGTAGAAACCAGCCATACGGTAACAAACGAAAACACATCGATCACCGAAACGACGAAACAAGAATTTGTGATCAATGACATCTCTTCGGATGACGACAACATGGCGGAGGAAAAAGCGCAGCCTAACAGCCGCGAAGAACAGATCCGACTGGCACAGGAGCGTATCAAAAAACTGAAGGAGCTGACGTTGAAAATGAAAACGCCAGAAGGCCTTGCTCACCTTGAAAAAGAATCAGCCTGGCAACGTAAGCAATTAAACCTGCAGAACGATGGCACCAATCCATCAAAAGACTCCCAGGTGTCGCGCTATACGCTTGGTACAGACGAAAACAAGAATATCGAGATCCGCCCGAACAATTCGTTCCTGCACGATAACGTTGATTAAGTATTTTCTTGGTTAATCATTAAAACCCTCGCAGCAATGTGAGGGTTTTTTGTATTATATTTACCTGAGCACTCCACCCATGCCTTTTAAATTATCGTTTATCAACCCTTATTAACCTTAAGCAGCACCAGGAAAAACAGGTGGTTTTCTCATGATCCATTTGTTTTCGCACGCGAATTGCGCATAGATATAGCGCCTAAATAAAGAAGACATTAATTTTAAACCAAAACGATTCGATGGCTATAGGATTTATCCCAAAATATACAGAAGTATTTACGATTGAAGGCTTATCGCGCGAGCAAACTCTGGCGCTCGCAACCAAAACCGCAGAAAAACTCGGATGGAAGCTAAGCTATCTTAGCCTCGGCGGCTTAAAAGCCAACACTGATCATGGTGTTTTTAAATGGAATGCAGAGATTACCGTAAAATTGGCAGACGGCAGCTTCACCGTAAGAAGCGAATCTAGCGGCAATGACATGATCGACTTTGGCAAGAACAAAAAAAATGTTCTTGCCTACAAGCATCAATTTGATGAGTTAAAAAGTAAATACTCACATGAGGAACTCATGCACGAATTCTACTTACTGGAAAACGCACTTGTTCCGCAAACAGAAGACGAACTGAGCATGCCTGAGCCTTCAAAAGCCCAACAGATCAAAGATTTCTTTTCCTTGTTTTGGCCCAGGAAAACATTTTTCAGCACGCCGCTGATCATAGACCTCAACGTTCTGGTATTCGTGCTGATGGCTCTATCGGGGGCAGGAATCTTCTCGCCGGATGGCGAAGAACTCGTAAAATGGGGTGGTAATTTTGGCCCGCGTACCCTCGATGGCGAAGCATGGAGATTACTTAGTTGCTGTTTCGTACACATTGGCGTCGTGCACCTCCTGTTCAATATGTACGCTTTACTCTATATAGGCATTCTGCTTGAGCCGATTCTCGGTAGCCTGCGCTTTATAATTACCTACCTGCTCACCGGCATCGTTGCCAGCTTAACCAGCCTTTGGTGGCACCAGGACCCGGTGGTAAGCGCTGGTGCATCCGGAGCGATTTTTGGCATGTATGGAATTTTCTTTGCGTTCCTTACCGGCAACCTCATCGAGCGAAATTCGAACCAATCGCTACTGATGAGCATTGCCGCATTCGTCGGCTACAATTTACTATTTGGATTGAGCATCGGTGCTGATAATTCGGCCCACCTGGGCGGACTGATAAGCGGCTTTCTGATTGGCTATGCACTGATACCGGGCTTGCGAAGACCCGAAAAGCGGTATTTAAACATTGGCAGTATTGCCGGGATTAGCGTGCTGTTCTTGCTGTTATCAGGATTCGTGTATGTTAGGCTGCCAAATAATTTAAACATCTACGAACAGAAACTACAGGAATTTGCTATACTGGAAGAAGAAGCGCTCTCCATTTACGACATGCCTCCCGAAACGCCCATGGACACGGCACTTTCCATGATACAACGAAAAGGAATAGACAACTGGAAAAAGAGCATAATGATATTCGACGATTTACGAAGCCTTGATCTCCCGGATACATACATGGAAAAAAACCTACTGCTAAGAAAATACTGCAGCCTGCGCCTTCGGAGTTATGAACTTACATATGAAAAATTGAGTGGCAACACCCACACATCTCAACAAGCCATCGACTCGTGCAACCAGCAAATAGCCGACGTTATGAAAATGCTAAACAATAAAGAGCCATCGGCTACTGACAACTAACAAGCACACACACGATTACATTACTACCCACACTATGTTTAGAATTTTACGTTGTTCGTTCCTGCTTATTTCTCTGGGAACCTACTCGCAGGTAAATACCATCAAGATTCAAAAAGAAAAGCCGCCGGTGGAAAAAACGTCGCGAACCGGCACCCATAGCCTCGACCTGTACGCTGGTTCGCTCGCCTACCAGGATAACTTTTACAAGCAATTGAACACCGGTGAAAAGCTCAATTTCGATCTGCCAGCGCAATTGATCGGCCTAGGCGTCTCAGGCTTCGAATGGCGGGTTGGACCGACGTATTTCATTTTACAAATGGATGCCCAGAAATACCTGCCTCAATACATTACTGTTTACGATACCATACAGGCAACGTATTCGGGTGCGCGATTTGGAATGGGAGCCGGTAAATACGTTTCGAGCGCCAATGGTAATCGCAGCGTCACCTGTTACCTGGGCTTTTACTCGGGACGCTCAACGCTGAAAAACAAAAACGATATCGCTGTACAAAAAATGTTCTTCTGCCCGAAAATCAGCATCCAGCCCAAACTAATGATTGAGAACGTGGCACTTTCACTGACGATTACAGCGCAAGGCGACGTCAGTAGTCTGAAAAGGATTCCGACCTACAGACACGGCAAGCAGGATATTCCTTTAGCGAACATGTCGCAAACCGGCATCAGCGCTATGCTCGGCATTGGCTACCGGCTGGGCTATTGAGCTCTGGTTCACGTAATCAAGCACACGTTCTGATCAACAGAAGAAACCTTTCACACATTGTTGTGTAACTATACGGCACCTACACACTTATCATCATCTCATGAAGACACAACTACTCTCCTTTTTTTTAATGGCACAAGCGCTAGCCATGGCACAGGTATCTACCATCAGGATAGAAAAGGAAAAACCGCTTAAACCCAAATTTTACAGCCAGGCAAGTTACGACCTGTATGCTGGCAAGCGCATCTATCTCGAAAACTTCTACCAGCTACTGAATACAACCCAAAAAGCGTCGCTTCAGGCACCGCCTACCATTGTTGAACTCGGAATTAGTGGCTACGACCAGCACGACCGCTGGCGTTTCTCTTCATTCCTAAACTACTACCAGGTTATTCCATCGCCTGTACGCCTTGAAGACAGTCTCAAGGCTACCTTATCGGGCTATGTGTTGGGCTATGCCGGCGGCATGCGTTTTTCAAATATCAAAAAAACGCTCAACCTTAATATATACATCGGTGCCAGTGCCGGTCGAATGGTTTTATTGAACAACGCAACCATCAGCCAAAGAAATCCGTTTTTTTCACCGAAGATCAGCATCCAACCGAAAGTGGTGATCAAACGGTTCTCGTTCTCGCTCATTGCAGAAGCCGAATACGATGTGTCGAAGCCGGCCTGGAAAGCCCGCCGCTGGGCACCTGGCCCAGACCACCTGCTGACGCCGTTTCGCCAAACCTGCTACACAGCCGTCGCGAGCATCGGTTACCGGCCATATTAACTTTTCAAGCCGATGCAGATAATTCAACGGCAAGATACCAAACCCTCTGATTTATTTCTTAGCTTTAAGCAAACATATCAGAACTCATGTGGACAGAAGAAAACAATCAACTAAAACGCAGCTTCACCTTCGCCAACTTTGTGGACGCATTTGCCTTTATGACCAAAGTAGCCTTTGCGGCTGAAAAAATGAATCATCACCCAAGCTGGAACAACACATATAACAAAGTCGAGATTTGCCTTTCTACACATGATGCTGGTGGCAGCGTCACATCCAAAGACCATCAACTCGCAAAGGCTATCGACCAGATCTATTCAGGGGGAAACTCACTGTTTAAACACAAATAATATGCGACTGAAGTTAACCCTGATTTTTGTAATCTTTTTGGGTTGGTGTATGCCGGTGCAAAGCCAAAACGATGTGGAACTGGCCGATATGGCCCAGGCCAAAATGGCAAGGAAAGAATACAGTTATGCCCTTGTACTGATCGAAAAAGCCATTGCTCTGAACGACAGCAACGAATGGTATTACCTGACCAAAGCCGATATCGAGACAAAACTATATGGACCAAAAGAAGCGTTGAAGTCTGCGCAAAAAGCCATTCGTCTTAACCGGAAAAATGCAGAGGCCTATAGCAGAGCTGGCACCTTATATAGTTCGTTCAACGCATCAGACTCGGCCATTTTCATGTATAACCTCGCCATCAAGTATGCAGAAGACG
>DAIUED010000056.1:0-13839 GCA_036845295.1 Bacteroidota bacterium | reverse complement strand
AGAAGGCGACGAATTCTATTTCCCGGTATATAGTTTCCAGCACGAAAGCCTGAACATCGAATTCAACCTTATTCAAAACCAAAGCTCTTTCCAACCCACAGGCAAACGCAGGCAACAGGCCCCGGACCTTTTCGGTGGTGAAGTGGAACAGACCACGCGACTGATGCCGGAATTGGGAAATACCGACTACCTCGTTTTGGTGAAAGGCGAAAACCGCTACCTTTACAACCACACGATCCTGGAAACCATGCAAAAAAACAGGCATTTTAGTGCGGTTCAGGAATTGTTTGTGGAAGATATCAAAGACAAAAAAGCGCGAACCAATTTATTATTCTGATTCTCTGAACCCATGACCTGGATCTTATTATGCATCGCCGGACTATTTGAAGTTGCTTTTGCCACTTGCCTCGGCAAAGCCAAAGAAAGCAGCGGTTCCACCGCCGCCTGGTGGATGGTTGGCTTTTTCGTAAGCCTGAGCATCAGCATGTATCTGTTGTATAAATGCAGCCAGACGTTGCCGATAGGCACTGCTTACGCTGTATGGACAGGAATAGGCGCTGTAGGTTCCGTTTTGGCTGGCATATTCCTGTTCAACGAACCAGCCGATTTTTGGCGGCTTTTTTTCATTACAACACTCATTGCGTCCATTGTCGGGCTCAAAGCCGTTTCACATTCATAGCCTTAACCAGCTAAAGCCGGTAGGTAAAAATCTTGGTTACCCGATCGGTGGCTTCATTGCGATTCAGAAAATACAACACACCGTTGCGGCAACGCACATTCCGCAGAAAACGGTAGCGTTCCACGCTCACCGGCCTGGCAGCAGTACCGGTTTTCTGACACTCATATAAACTGGTGAAACCGTTTGTTTCTTTCACAAAATACAGCGTTTGCCGGTCGGCATCCTGCACAACAAAAGGCGACAAGCCGTGCAGGCGGATAGAATCGCTGGCAAGTAATGCACCTGACCGGTGATGACGGAATAGCATGCGATGCGTGAAATCTACGATGAGCAGAGAACTATCCACCTTAAACAGCGCTGATCTTGCAGGCGAAAGCAAAAAAGCATAGTCCGGCGACAACGGCAGGTTTTCTCGCAACTCGTCGAGCTGCGACTTCATTTCCTCAACACTCATGGCATAGCCCTGCCCTTTTCGGCGTTGAGCCAGAAAGTAATTGATATCATAGTCTGTATTGAAGGCCTCGATAGCAGCTGCATTCTCTATCCGGGCAAATTCCTGGCGAAAGGCAAGATCAAGCCGATTGATCTTGTAATACGTGTTTTTCAGATTTTTATAACTCACTTCCTTGAAGTAATAGTTATCGCCGAGCACGCATTGGCATGGCTGCAAACTTCTGGCGAATACCTCGATCGCATACGGCGGAAGAAACTCAATAGTTTCATAATTGTAATAGAACTGGTAAGAGCTGTCTTTGCTGAGGAGTTGTATATTACCCAGGCAATCTTTAAACAACATCTCTGTCTGCGGCGGAGCCTGCCGCTCGCGGATGATTGTGCCGTCGTCGTTGAGGAGTTGCACCACATGGCTGCGTTTTCCTTTATTGACCAGCGCCACTATAAAATTATCGTAAAATTCGAAAGCCAGGAATTCAGTGTGGTTCGAGGCTTGCAAGGTATCCGTACGGCGGCTTTTTACGACGACCTCGCCGAGATTGTATGCCTTGGGCTGCAAGGAAATACGCAGGTTGTCGGAATCTACCGGCGATATAGTTTGCTCTTTGGTAGCATAGCCGTACTGAAAAATGACAAGCACGCGGTGCCCGGCGTCGGCGGTAATGGTAAAATTTCCGGCAGCATCGGTTTCTGTACTGTTAAATGATCCTTTCAGCATTACTGCCGAAAAAGGCAGAGGCGAGCCGTTTGCAGCATCTACGACCTGCCCTGTTACCTGATAAGATCCTACCTGGGCAACGGTGAAACCGGCGAAAGCCATACATATCAATAACAAAAAACAGCGCAAGGGTGTCATGGCTTCTTATACTGCAAAACGGTTGTTATGGTTGTAGAGAAAAACCGATTGCCCGCAGATCATCCCAAAACCGGGGATACGATTTGGACACTACACCGGCATCGGCCACCGACAGGCTATTGTAAACCAATGCCAGGGGCGCAAAGCTCATTGCCATGCGATGATCGTGGTAAGTCGCAATTTCTACGGGTTGCTGCCGGAGTGCTCCCTTTCCGTTATAAGTAAGCGAACTGTGGGTAGCCTCGGTTACAATACCCAGCTTAGCAAGCTCATGCTGCAACGCCAGGATACGATCTGTTTCTTTGACCTTTAGCGTTTGAAGTCCTGTGAATACGAATGGCAGATTGAGGCCTGCACACGTGCAAGCCAGCGTTTGGGCAATATCCGGGCAGTCGGTAAAATCACATTCAAAACATCCTGGAAGTGAGGGCTCTGTTTTGGAAAGAACCGCTTCGCCATCAGCGAAGGTGGTACAAACACCCAACTGCTGATAGAGCTTTATACATGCCGCATCTGCTTGTGCACTTGCTGCGGAAAGGCCGCGCAAACTAAGCGACGTTCCCGGCGACGACAACGCCATTACACTGTAATAGTACGATGCAGCACTCCAATCGCTTTCCACAACAAAAGAGCGGGCCGCATTGCCATAGACCTGAGGTGCTACCACAATACAGTTTTCATATACGGTTACTTCAGCCCCAAACTGGCGCATGAGCGTCACAGTCATATCAACATAGGGTTTAGACACCATTTTTCCGCTAAACCTTAATTCAAGTGCTTCGTTGAAACCAGGCGCAACCAGTAGCAAGGCGGTAATGAACTGGCTGCTGATATCAGCGCGAATGTTTACGACTCCGCCACGCAGCTTGCGCCCGCGGATCAGCAAGGGCGGAAATCCTTCCTGTTTCATGTAACTGATATCGGCACCCAGCACGCGCAAGGCTTCCACCAACGGCCCTACCGGGCGTTGTTGCATGCGTAGTGAACCGGTGAGTTCATAAGTACCTTCCCTGGCTGCCAGGTAGGCAGTAAGAAAACGCATGTCGGTGCCGGCGTGACCAATATCTATACAGGACGTTACTTCACGCATAGGCTGATTCAACGCAGCCTCCAGGTGCCTGGTATCATCGGAATCCGAAAGATTTTGTATGGTAAACGATGCGCCCGAAATGGCCCGGATCATGAGTACCCGGTTACTGATGCTTTTGGAACCAGGCAAGTGCAACTGCCCGGCGACAACTTCTTCCGGTTTATGAATGGCGATCGTCATCAGAATTTTACGCCTACTGTTATGAGGATAAAGTGCCCCCGAACATAAAGGCTGCTCGGGCCGTACGGCTGATTGATGTATAGAGGCGACAAGCCATACTTGAACTGAACTTCGCCATACACTGCTTTGTGCTTATTGGGATTGTTCTTCTGAAAACCTGCGCCAGCCTGCAAAAAGGAGTTGCCACTTTTGGTAAAAACCGGGATTTTAAATTGCAGGTTACCATTGTCGTATTGCACCTCATCGCCGTAATAACTCACAGTCATCACGCTTTTGATGAGAGCCGGTAGCTGTATCCGGCAAACACATAGCCCGACAAAAGTGCGTTATTCTCACGCTGAAACGAGCGCTTGATGTACAGCGGAAAATCCAGTTCCTGGATATTCAGATTGTATTCGGCATTCATGTTACCTGTGTATAAGCGAATGCTGTCTTTGGGAAAATAGTAAGAATCGAATTTCACACCGTGCCCCATGTAGTCGATACCAATGCCAACAAACGACATGCTTTTTTTGTCGATGCGAATTTCTTCTTTCACCGAAAAGCAAAACGCCATTTTGGCCCTGGCTTTACCGGCATGATGGGGATTGGCTTTATACAGGCCAAGCATCGGCGAAAAGCTGAGTTTCGTTTGTACTCTGGGATTTTTGCGGATACTTTTAGCACGCTGCATCCCCTCACCCTGTGCCGACGCAAACACACCAAGGAATAACAGGAACAAAAGCAGCAGGTATTTCGGCAACTGTATCAACGCACTAAATATACAATTTATACAAACGGGATATTTTATAAGAAAGCACAAAAATGCCGATCTTAAACCGGGTTCGGCCAAGTAAACAAAACCGACTCAGGCTTTCAGCGCCGGCGCTTTGTATAGAGGCACGGTACTACACGGCTCGCCATACATCAGGGATTTGGCAACCGGTTTCAAGCGTTCGGTGAGCGCTACGTAAGCATGGATGCTGATAGGCAGATTTCCACAACCTTTAATCACAATGCGCTTGTCGCGGTATGCATCCAAAGGCAGCAATGCCAGTATCTCGTCAAACAGTAATGTTTCGAGCGCATCTATGCTGCCGAACACCACTTTTTTGGCGTATGGTTTAAGCGCGAGTGTCAGGAGCATATAAGCCCATGTTGGCACAATGGCATCTGCCGTGCAGGTAAGCGCGACATAACAATCCTGATAACGTGTCCAATCGTGTTGCTTGATGGATTCGCGAAAATCTTTTTCTTTCAGGATCAATTCATGGAACAGAAAAGGTTTGATATCGAAAAGAACACGTTCGCCCTTTGGATAAAACGCCTCCAGGTCTATCGTTACCAGGCCACTGTTGGCCACTTTATTCACAATAGGTTCTTCCATGGCAGTATGTGTTACATGAATCCCAATTCGAGCTGAGCTACTTCACTCATCATCTCTTTAGTCCAGGTAGGCTCAAATGTCAACTTCAATTCTGCCGATTTAATGCCCGGCACCAATTTCAGTTTATTTTCTACTTCGGCAGGCAGGGTTTCGGCCACGGGGCAGTTGGGCGATGTGAGCGTCATGGTTATTTTCAACTCATTCTCCTCGTTGAGATCCAGTTCGTAGATGAGCCCCAATTCCCAGATATCCACCGGAATTTCAGGATCGTAGCAGGTTTTGATCTCATCGATCACCCGCTGCATCAGCTCCGTATTTTTCGTAATAATGATCGCACTCATGGTCTATAGGTTAACCCACAACAATCTTAAAAGTTTAAAATTTATAGTCTTTGTAGCCGGTTGTAAACTCGCTGTCGTCGATTTTCGGATTTACCTGCAAAAAGAAGTAATCATACTGCTCAAACAAACCCTTATCGTCGGATATTTTTACGCCTATCGGCAGGTTGTAGAGCTGGTCTATGTAGAGCACGACATCTTTGGCATAAGCATTAGGTACCTTAAGCACTTGCCCTTTTTTTAAGATATCGAAATAGTCGGCCAGCTTCGGGTTTACTTCGAGGATTTTGTATTCGCTGATGTGAAGTTTCCGGGCAATGGTGGTGATGCTTTCATTATTGCCTACGGTGTACGTATCGTAACCATAGTCTTTATTGGTAATGGTGATCTTGTAGCAAGGGCGGTTATTGTAACGTTCTTCGCCTTCCAGCTTAAAATACTGGTCGAAACGGTCGTTCACTTTCAGGGCCATGTACTCCACAATGCTCGAAAAGTAATCGAATCCCATTTCATTGAGCGTGTGGTGCTGGTCCTGGCGCATCAAACTTCCCAGTGGATCGAGGCTCAGGTTAATGTAAGGAAATGAATTGGGCTTTACATAGGCTTTATTGTTATTCCAGCCATTTACCCAAATCAGCTCAATGCCCTTGATGTACACATATATTTTCCGTGGCGATCGGTTGAGCTTCACCGAGGATTCGTAATAATTATAGCCTTTTTTTCCACGCTCAGTAATCTTCAAACTGTATTTGAAGCGCTCGGCAGCATCTATCGCCTTTATCATTTTGAAAATCAGCTCCCTGGCGGTATGATCTGGCTTTTGGGCAATAGCTAACCTACTCATAAACAAGCTGCTACACAGTGCAAACCAAGCAAATAATCGTACAAATAACATCGCCGCAAAGGTAAGAGAATCTTTAATAATTTTTTAAAAAACTGATAATTAATTGGTTATTAAAAATGCAGGGATAATCGCAGGATTTTCATAAATTTATTGACAAAAGAACGCTAAAAACCGCTACTTTCGAGGTCCGCAAAAAATGATACAATACACCAGGATAACCCAACTGATCAGCGAGCTGCTATACCGGCACGACTGCGTGATCGTTCCGGGATTCGGCGGGTTTGTATCGCGTAGCCATAGCGCAGGTTTCAACAAAGGCAATCACTTACTCTTTCCACCGGCCAAGCACATCCTGTTTAACCGCAACCTGGTGCATAACGACGGTTTGCTGATTACCTCATTGATGGAACGCCAAGGCATTTCTTTCGAGGAGGCCTCCGGCCTGACTGATGAATACCGGCAATACATTCAATCGTTGCTGGGTGCCAAAAAGCGTTTTGAGCTGCAAAACATCGGCCTTCTCTATATTGATGCGGAAAACAGCCTGCGATTTGAGGCGAAAGCAGACATGAACTTTCTCTTCGATGCTTTTGGTTTTGAACCGGTAACGGCCATCGAACTTCCGGTTCTGGAAGAAAAGCCTGTACACCGACAGGCTACTTTTGAAGATCGCACAGCTAATACAGTGGCTGTGACAACGACCAAATCGCGTCGTTCTTATGTTCGCATGGCAGCGCTAGCCGTAGGCATTCCGCTGGTTATGGGCTTGATGGCATTGGTGGCCACATCCAAACCCATGCAACCACTCATGCAATCTTCGGTAAATCCGTTCTATACACCCGAAAAAACATACCTGCCTGACCATGGCCCTGAGCGAAAGGCATTCATCATCAACGATGTCGCTAAACCGTCTTTCCTGGCTGATGCCAACGGCTTTGCCGCGTTTACGCTTAGCGAGCGTGGCCGGGTGATGATCGCTCACATCGAAGATACAGCTGCTGCGGACAAAACAGCGGTGGCAAAACGGTCTGTAAAAAGTAAACTTCACTTCAATGGCCGATACCAGGTTGTACTGGGCTGTTTCGGTGTGAAACAAAATGCCGAGCGGCTTGTTGGTGAGCTTCGTGCTGCACAGGTGGATGCCGGCATTAGTGGCGTAAATGCCAAAGGCCTCCACGTGGTGAGCTGCGGCTCATTCGATAGTAAAACCGAAGCCACAGAACTCCTCGACCGGATTCGCGGCCAATATCCCAATGCCTGGATCCTGGCACAATAAAACAGGTGTTTTCCTGTTATGATACTGATTACATCCCCTTGTAATTCAAAGATTCCAAACCATGTACGCTCCCACTATTAAAAGTAAATTGTTTTATTTACCTTCGTGTGCCTTGAAAACCTTTGCTGTTGCCATACTTCTGTTAGTGTCTAATCCTGCTTTGCAGGCACAGAGCGATACTGCCAAAACAGCAGGCAAAGATAGCGCCAGGGTTTATAATCCGAAAGAAGAAATTGCCTACGATGGCAAACGGTACCGCGTGTACAATAACTGGCTTAGCTTCGGCGGAGGTGCTAACTACAACACCAAGTGGCCCAAAGATCAGAAGAATATCGCTGTAGATCTGAGCTTTCACCTCAAGCAATACTACTTCAGGGCTGGTGCTTTCATGAGCGGCAACGAGTTCACGGCCGCCAACGCTTACAACTTTCACCTGGGAATGGGGATTCGCAAAGAGCATGAAAAGTATAACCTGTCGGCTTTCATCGGCCCGTCCTATTCCTATTTCAAACGCCCGCTGAGCGATAGCACCGAGTTCGGCTTATCGTCCATTCTCAATACTGTTTACGACCGGTTTGGCGGCTACGCCTGCATTGAAGCGATCTACAAGATCAAGTATGATGTTGGCTTCGGCGGACAAATTTTTTGCGACTACAACGAAGTACAAACCATTTACGGCGTCAGGCTGGTGGTCTATTTCTCAGGAGCCTATCGCGGCATCAAATACGGCTACCGCAAGCCTACTCCGAAAAAATAAGGTGAAATATGATGTCATACTAGCAGGACAGGGACTGGCGGGTTCAGTGCTGGCACTAACACTTATCCGATCGGGCTACCATGTATTGGTAATCGATGATCCATCTCTTTCTTCGTGCTCGCGCGTGGCAGCAGGCATCTGGAACCCGGTGGTATTTAAGCGGCTTACCAGGAGTTGGCTAGCCGACGAGGTGGTGCCTGAACTAGTTGACTTTTATGAACAGGCTTCCAAGCAATTGGACGTTCCGCTGATCCACGCCCGCAATATTCTTAAACCGTTTACCGAGCTACAGGAACAACAACTTTGGATAAAAAAAGCAGAAAGTGGCAATGCCTTTTTGCATCCTGAAGTGTTTGACAACCTGGCGCTAAAGGCCCTGAAAGTTACGGGCCCCTATTCTTACGTAAAACAAGCCGGAAACCTGGATGTGGCGGCATTTCTGGAGCATACCCGATCATACCTCAAGCAACGCAATGCCTGGCTTGGCGAGCGTTTCGATCATCAAAAGGTGTTGTTTGAGGAAAACCGGGTAATTTACAAAGACCTGGAAGCCTCAGGGCTCGTATTTTGCGAAGGCCATTTACTCAATAACAATCCCTTTTTCAACTTCATTCCTCTTAAACCGGCAAAAGGCGAAGTACTCACCATCCGTTGTGAAGATCTGGAACTGAAAAATGACATTTTGAATAAAGGCATTTTCGTAATGCCTTTAGGAAACAACTACTATAAAGTAGGCGCTACATACGATTGGACCGACCGCAGCGATTTGCCTACCGAAACCGCCCGGCAATGGCTTAGCGATAAACTAAGCAACATACTTCGCGTGCCTTTTGAAATAACCGCGCATGAAGCCGGTGTGCGCCCTTCTGTTATTGATCGCAGGCCTGTGGTTGGCAAGCACCCAACGCTACCAGGTTGCTTTATTTTTAACGGATTTGGCACAAAAGCGGTAATGCTGGCGCCATTTTTTGCCCGGCAGTTCACCGACTTTTTACGGCTGCAAACACCGCTTCATCCGGAGGTAGATCCAGCCCGCTTTTACCAGGTTTAAGAAATTGTAATGAATGACACGGCTAGCCTCAACGCTTTGCCGCAGGTAGATGTTGACGATTCGCAAAAAGACTGAAAAGTACTCGAATTTATTTTTTGTTTTCATGAAAATCCGCTAATTTGGTTATGCGTAAAACATGCTATCGAAAAAATACAGGCCAAGATTGATCGGGCGCCGGGAATATGTTGATTTCCCTTTATTATCCATTAGTCGGGTCGAAGCCAAAATCGATACCGGTGCCTATACATCCTCTATTCACTGCAAACACATCAAAGAGATCAACCATCAGGGAAAAACGGTTCTTGAATTCAGGTTAATGGACGATAGCGTTCATACCGTAGAGCACTACACCCAAAAGCAGATCAAAAATTCTTTTGGAGAAAGCGAAGAGCGCTTCATTATTAAAACACTGATTCACATCGGAAGAAAAAAGATTGTAAGCACTGTATCGTTAAGCGACCGCGGCAACATGCGCTATCCTGTGCTGATTGGCCGCCGGCTGCTAAAAGGAAAATTCATTATCGATGTGCGTCTTGTTCACACCAACGGATTAAGCCTCAAAAAACTCAATGCCTAATTGCATCAACTCCCATGAAAATAGCCATCTTATCCAGGAACAAAAATTTATATTCAACCAAGCGGTTGATCGAAGCAGCTGAACAGCGCGGGCACGAGGTCATTGTACTCGACCACATGAAATGCGTATTGGTCATTGAAGCCGGGCGGCCTCATATATACTACAATGGCAAAGAAGTTACCGATGTAAATGCCGTTATTCCGCGTATTGGGGCAAGCGCCACATTTTATGGTTCCGCCGTTGTGCGGCAATTCGAAATGATGAAAATCTTTACAGCTGTAGAGTCGCAGGCCCTGGTTCGCTCACGCGATAAACTCAGGTGTTTGCAGATCCTGGCACGCGCCGGAATCGGAATGCCCAAAACGGCTTTCGCCAACGAGCCGCGCGACATCGAATCTGTGATTGCCAGCATCGGCGGAGCGCCCTGTGTCGTAAAACTCCTCGAAGGAACCCAGGGTATCGGCGTGATTTTAGCGGAGAACGACAAAGCCGCCAAATCGGTTATTGAAGCCTTTCTTAAACTCGACGCCAATATGTTGGTTCAGGAATTCATCAAAGAATCGAAAGGGGCAGATATCCGCGTGTTTGTGGTGGACGGCCAGATCGTAGGTGCCATGAAACGCCAGGCCAAAGAAGGCGAATTCAGGAGCAACCTGCACCGCGGCGGCACTGCGTCGCTCATTCAGCTGAGTCCTGAAGAACGGGCAACGGCTATTAAATCGGCCAAAAAACTGGGGCTTGGTATTGCCGGCGTCGATCTCCTGCAAAGTGATCGCGGCCCTTTGGTCATGGAAGTAAATTCCTCACCGGGACTGGAAGGCATCGAAGGTGCCACCGGCGTCGATATTGCCGGCAAGATCATCGAATACGTAGAGCGAAACGAATTTAACGCGCCCGGCCAGTAAGCATGAAAGACTTCGTCATCAATGCACAAACTGTTAGTGCCGGCCAATCCAGGCAGATTACCTTAAACTCTTACGAACTGCATACCAAAACCAACATCGAAATTCCGGTGTTTGTATTCAGAAGTCACACCGACGGTCCAACTTTGTTGTTATCCGCCGGCATGCATGGTGAAGAAACCAATGGCATTGAGATCATCCGCCGGATCATTACCCGGGACGAAGTAAAACACCTCCGCTGTGGAAACATCATTGCGATACCAGTCATCAACAGCGTTTCTTTTTTATTCGGAAGTCGTGATCTTCCTGACGGGCGCGACCTCAACCGTTGCTTTCCCGGAAACAAGAACGGCTCATTTGGCAGCCGCATTGCTTACGACCTGATGAAACACATCATTCCGCTGATCGACTTTGGGGTCGATTTTCACACAGGAGGTTCAAAGATCAGCAATTGGCCTCAGATTCGCTGCGTGTTTGAGTTTCCCGACAATTTATCGCTGGCAGAAAAATTCTCTCCACCGCTTATCATCGACAGTTCATACCGCGACGGTACATTCAGGAAAGAGGCTGCCAAAAAAGGGAAGCCGATCCTGGTGTATGAAGGTGGCGAAAGCATGCGTTTCGATTATACGGCTGTAAACGAAGGGCTCAACGGATGCCTGCGCCTGATGAAGAGTTTTGGCATGATCGAGCTGGACATTCCGAATAACCCGGCCGTGAAAATACACAAGGACACCTGGGTAAGGGCTAATGCGAGCGGACTTTTCCACATGAATGTGACCAACGGCGCCTATGTGCAAAAGCACGACCTGCTTGGCGTTATCTGCAATCCCTTTGGTTCTGTAGAACATAAAATACGTTCCCATGTCGATGGTTACATCGTTGGCATCAACAATCAACCTGTTGTAAACCAGGGCGATGCATTGATCCACATCGGAATGGAATAAGACCCTGGCTACCGGTGTCTGGTATCTAAATTGAAGTTTAAGGATACTTAGTATCATGTATCCGGCGCTTCCACATAAGCTGTTGCGACGTTTCTTATGCTTTCTGATTGCTTTGCTAACTGTAGTAACTGCGCCGGCGCAGCATAAAAAAACAGAGGAAGAAAAAGATTCGCTGAAGTTCTATCGCAAGATCAAAACGTTTGCTTACAAACGCAAGCTCACGCGCATGGCCTACGATGCTGTATTTGTAGATCCGAAACCTGTAGAATACCCGAAGGAGCCGGCCTCAACAGAAGAAAAGATCGTCAACCCCTATTTGAAATACGAAGGGAAAGTAATACGCCACATCCGTATCAACGTATATGATCCATTTGGCTACTCTATTACCGATACCGTTCCACGAAAGATTACCCGATTGGAACATGCCGGCAACCGGGCACATACCACCACGCGCAAATGGATCATCGTCAACAAACTCCTTTTCGAAGAAAACAAACCCCTGAATCCGCTTGAGTTGAGTGAGACAGAGCGGGTACTCCGCGAGGCACGCTACATTAACGACGTCACTATTTTTATCACGCCTTCGCGAACCAGCATGGATAGTGTGGATGTGAACGTAACGGTGGTAGATAAATGGCCCGTAACCATCCCGTTCCTGGTAACCGATGTTTTTATCAATGCCAAGTTCAGAAACTATAACTTGTTTGGCGTAGGACAAACCTTCGAACAATTTGCAGAGATCCGAAGACCCAACCTGCTGGCTTTTTACGGTTCGTACACCATCGACAACATTGACAATACCTATATTACGGCAACGCTATTTTATCAAACCAATAAAGATATTACTCAGACTTCCATTTCGTTCGACCGTGGCTTCTACTCGCCGCTAGCGCGTTGGGCCGGAGGTGTGTACCTATCCAAAGCCTGGGGCTTTTATGATTATAAAGACTCGCTCGGCGAGGCCCAACGCGCGCATTCCGATTACATTAATTACGATGTGTGGGGCGCCAAAAGTTTTAAACTCAGCAAAGACACGAGCATATTCAATCAAAGCACCAACATCATCACCGGTGGCCGTTACTATGCCAACGAGTACCAACGCCGTCCAAACACCGACATTGACCCCGGCCGCAGCCAGCTCAACTCTTACGGCGTTGTAGGCAATGTAGGGTTTGCCATTCAACAGTATTATAAAGACAAATACATTTACCGCTTTGGTGCTAACGAAGATGTTCCCGAAGGCATTATCATTCAATACATATATGGTGGACTGAAAGTAGAGTCGAAAAAAATGCGTTATTATAGCGGCATTGAGGTAGCCAGGGCAAAGCACTTCAAACGTTTAGGCTATCTCTCGGCTACATTCGGCTATGGTGTGTTTTTTAACCGACATGTGCCCAACGATGTTACACTGCGATACAATTTATATTATTTCAGTAACCTGCTGAAAAAGGGCCGCTGGTATTTCAGGCAATTCCTTAAGTATGATTATGTATTTGGCGAAAACAAAATATCAAATGAGCGCATCACCATCAACTCCGACGACTTGTATGGCTTCGACGCCGGTTCGCTTTCGGGCACGGTGAAAATGGTACTCAACTCCGAAACAGTTGCCTACTTACCATACAACCTTATTGGCTTCCGGCTGGCACCTGTTATTACAGCTGGCCTGGGTATGATTGGCAGCCCTGAACGGCATCTTGCCAAAAGCAATTTGTACCAGGCTTACACCTTAGGACTGATGGTGAGAAATGAAAACCTGTTAAGCAGTACATTTCAGGTGTCTTTTGGGATGTATCCTTTTTTCCCCGATGGTGGCCATTATGTTTTGAAATACAATCCGATCGCGAGCTTTACATTAAGAGTACGTAGTTTTACGGTATCCAAACCTTCCTTTATCAGCTATTGAGGAGTATATCCACAGTTTGGTAGCGAAGCGTGGTGTTATTTCCACATTATTTAAAAACATAATTTTTCTTAAAAAACTAAATATTTGTTTATCAAACGATTAAAAAACACGTAACTTTGGCACGGAATTGATAATAGAAGTAACAGCTCTTAGTACTTAAAATACAACATTGCGAACATTTTATTGCGTTCATAACGGTAATGTTCTTTTACTGTTATAATTCGGGGGAGTTCAAAAACGCAATAAAAACTTAAATTAGCAATGTTCCTAAAATGGCGGTGTTTTTTAACATCGCCATTTTGCTTTTCAGCTTGCTCAGATTTTCTTGAAAAAATTCATCCATAAAAAAACAAACAAGTGTTTCAACGCTTCGGTTTGCAAACCTTTGGAACATAAAAAATCCCCGCGCTAAAAGCAACGGGGATTTCTTCAATTGAGTGGATGGTTATGCGCCGATACCGTGGCAGTTCTTGAATTTCTTTCCACTGCCACAAGGACAAGGATCGTTCCTGCCTACTTTTTGTTCTACGCGTACCGGTTGTTGTTTAGGGCGCTGCATTTCTTGTTGCTGCTGTTGTTGCTGCGCTTCTTCCTCCCTGCGGCTTTCCACGAGT
>DAIUED010000055.1:0-13921 GCA_036845295.1 Bacteroidota bacterium | reverse complement strand
GCGCAACAGGCCAAGCTGTTGCACACCATGCAAAAGTTGAATCTGAACTCCGGCTCGATCGACTGCATCATCGATAAAAACAATCAGCTGTACTTTTTGGAAGTAAATCCCGTAGGCCAGTATGGTCAGGTATCGATCCCTTGCAATTACCATCTGGACGAAAAAATAGCTCACTTGTTAAGTCGGTAAATATGAAAACGAAACCATTTTATCCTCACAAAGGATTACCCTATTATCTCAGAGACGCCTATACAACTGCATTGCGGCCGCGTGGATCTTCCGCAACTTCAGCGAACCATCAAAGCAGGTCCTATCTCTTAAGTCCCAACCATAAACCTATTGTTATTCTGTATGCAACATCTCAAGCTACATGAGGAGGTGCGTTTGGTAAATGGCTATCTGAGAGCCGTTGCCTACGACTTGCCGCGAAGTACATTTACATTTTTGCCGAAAGACCTGGTGGCATTTTTACTGGAAAACGACCGTGCCCCGGTGGAGTTGTTCGAGAGCAATCCCGTGTTTGTGCAACACGCCACTTTGCTTAACGATAATGAGATCTTCTTTACCGAAGACGCCGAGCTGATCGCTCATTTTCCTCCGCTCAGTCTTGAATGGAAGTCGCCCTTTGTGGTGAATAGCGTCGTGATCGATATCGCCGGCTTCGATGAAACGCTGATACAGAAGCAAGCCTGGCTGTTCAAAACGCTCAACGTGAAACACGTGCATTACAACATGCTGCAGCTTCCGTCGATTGACGACACAGAGCGGTTTTTGTCTTTGTTAGAAGATACGCCACTGCAAAGCGTGATCATACTGGTGAAAGATCCGGGCGAAGGCCTTGCCTCATTTTGCGATCAATGTGCAGGACAGGAGCGGATCACCATGCTTTTGCTGCCACACGATGTGGAAGGACCGCTGAGCGTGCGCGCTGAAACCGCAGCTAAACTAATGTACTACCATCCTGAAAAACAGCCCAGGCGACTCATTTCCAACTTTACCATCAACATGAAAGTGTTTACCGAGGCCCAGCAGCACAACGTCTATTTTAATAAGAAGTTGTACATCGATGCCGAAGGTAACCTGAGGAATACACCCGAAACGCCGGAAATCATAGGCCATCTTTTAACCATACCAAACAAAGACGAACTGATGTCCCTGCTCAGCAGCGAGGCGTTTACCAGGTATGGCCGTGTGCCGAAAGATAAGTGTGAAGTATGCAACCATTGCGAGTTCAGGTACATGTGCATCGACGATCGTGTGCCTCTGCAACGCCCGGAAGGGCATTATTATTTTGAGACGGCATGCGGATACAATCCCTTTATTGCCAAATGGGAAGGAGAAGACGGCTTTTTGCCTGTCAGCGATTGCGGTCTCACCATTAACGGATTAGATGAGCCGATAGTTGAGGAAGAAAAATACGAAGCTATTGTCAAAGATTTGTGGGATTGAAAAAATTTAAGCATTACCGCCAGATAGATTCCATGGATTGCGGCCTGGCCTGCATCCGGATGATCGCGGCCTACCACGGCCTGAAAATTTCGATCCGTGAGTTGCGGATGCAGGAAGAAATATCCCGGCAAGGCGCTACCTTGAAACAAATTTCGGCTTTAGCCGAAAAAGCAGGCTTCAATACCTTTGCTGCTAAATTACCACTTCAGGCGCTGATCGAAAATGCCCAGCCGCCTTACATGGCCCACTGGAACCAAAATCATTTTGTGGTTGTACATCAAATTGAGAAAACCAAAAACGGCGAGTATAAATTCCATGTGGCCGATCCGGCTTTTGGCGAGCTAACTTATTCCGAGGAGGAATTTTTAAGCTCCTGGATCTGCGACAACGAAGACCAGGGCGTGGTCTTGCTGATGGAGCCAACGGAGAACATGGCACTTGGAAAAACCGAAAAAGAGCCCGTGTTCAAAAACATATCTTTTCTATTCGATTACCTGCGCAAACAGAAGAAGCTCGTGCTTAAACTCATCGCCGGTATTTTGATTGGCAGCCTGCTACAACTGCTGTTTCCTTTTCTGACACAAAGCATCATTGATACCGGAATCAAAAACCAGGACCTGCATTTTATTTACCTGGTATTATTGGGGCAGTTGCTCGTGTTTGCCGGTAAAACAACCGTTGATGTGGTGAGAGGCCGCGTCATGTTGCACCTGAGCACGCGGTTGAACGTTTCCCTCGTTTCCGATTTTTTCCTGAAGCTAATGAAGCTGCCGATTTCTTATTTCGACTCCAAAATGACGGGCGAACTGATGCAGCGTATCATTGATCATAACAGGATCGAAAACTTTTTGACCGGTAGTTCCATCAATGTTATTTTCAGTGTGTTTAATCTCCTTGTGTTTAGCTGTGTGCTTGCGGTGTACAACCTATCCGTGTTTTTCGTTTTTCTTTTGGGCAGTGTAGCCTATGCGGCTTGGGCCTTATGGTTTTTAAAATATAGGGCCGCAGTAGATTTCAAACTGTTTCAGCAACATAGCGAAAGCCAGGGGAAAGTCATTGAAATGATCAACGGCATGCAGGAAATTAAACTGCACAACGCCGAGGAGCAAAAGCGCACGCATTGGGAAACACTGCAAATGAAACTTTTGAAGGTCAATGTCGAGTCGTTAAGCATTTTGCAATGGCAAAGCTCGGGCGCCGCCGTTATCAATGAATTGAAGAACATCATCATCACGGTGCTTAGTGCAACGTTTGTCATCGAAGGGAAGTTATCGCTGGGCATGATGTTGGCCATAAGCTACATCATCGGGCAACTGAATGTGCCCCTGACAGACTTTATCACCTTTATCCAGCAATGGCAGGATGCCCGGCTGAGCCTTGAGCGCCTGGCCGAGATTCATAATCTGAAAAATGAGGAAACAGATGATTCCAGGGCCACATTGTCATACACAGAACCCTTGCCCATTCACGTCGAAAACGTAAGTTATCATTATCCGGGAATGAACGATCAGCCAGCCATCAGTGAGTTGAACATAACCATTATGCCGAATACCATAACCGCGATTGTCGGAAGCAGTGGCAGTGGAAAAACAACCCTGATGAAACTGTTGCTTAAATTCTATAGTCCGCAAGGCGGAGAGGTGCTGTTGGGAAGCCAAAGCCTGAAAGATGTGTCGGCCAAAAGCTGGCGCGAAAAATGCGGCGTGGTGATGCAGGAAGGCTATATTTTCTCGGATACCATCGCCAACAACATTGCTATTGGTCACGATGAGATCGACCCGCTGAGACTTAGAAAAGCCCTGATGGTGGCAAATATTCTCGACTATGTGGAGAGTCTGCCTATGGGACACCGCACCAAGATTGGCATGGACGGGCAGGGGCTAAGTACCGGGCAAAAGCAACGAATCCTTATTGCGCGTGCCGTGTATAAAAATCCGGACTATTTGTTTTTTGACGAGGCCACAAGTGCACTCGACACGAACAACGAAAAGATCATCATGAATAACCTCCATGCATTTTTTTGTGGCCGCACGGTTGTGATCGCAGCGCACCGCCTGAGCACGGTTAAAAACGCGGACCAGATCATTGTGCTTGAACATGGCCGCGTAATCGAGTGCGGCAAGCACCATGAGCTGGTGTCTGTGCGGGGAAAATATTACGACCTCGTAAAGAACCAGCTGGAGCTAGAAATGCATTCCTGAGATAATCCCTGGACCTTATTGTGGACCAAATTCCACCATCCATTCAATGCCGTATTTATCCCTGAACATGCCAAAGCAGGAATCTGCCTGGCTGTCGTCCATGGGCACTTCCACTTGTCCGCCTGCTGAAAGCCCGTTGAATAGCTTGAGGGCTTCTTCCCGGCTGTCTGCGCTGATCGAAATTTTGCTTCGGTTTTCGTTTTCATTGGTTTTACCCATGATTTCAGGAACGTCATTTCCCATCAGCTTATTTTTTCCGATAGGCAATGCAATGTGCATGATTTTATCGGCTTCGTTTTCTGATAGCGGGATTTGCAGATCGGGTAAATCTTTGAAGCGGATGATTTTAGAAAATGCGCCGCCAAAAACGGATTGGTAAAACGTAAATGCTTCTTCGGCATTGCCGTTGAAATTGATGTGAGGGTTGATCTGGGCCATGTGTGATGTCGTTAATAAAGAGGAATGCCTGGTGAGTGCGAAAGGCAGGCGGTCTCTCGTTGTGTCTAAAAGCAGCTGTCGTTCTGCTTTGGTTTCAAGCGAAGGTAATGAAACAACGGAATTTCCCAAGTCTTTTAGCTGCATTTCTTTGTAGGGGTGCAGCATGCCACGAATAAGCGTCGCCTGCCTGTGGATAACCTGTTAGCCATAAGAATAAAAAAATCGCTTAAATCCGGCTGGATTGGCTAGTTTTACAGGTGGTTTGATAAACAAAACGCTCCCCTTATCCAATCCATTTTGATGTATGACGAAAACAAACTTAAAAACGGCTTTTATTCTGGTGGCTTTATTGGCGAGCCTGGCATCATGCAAAGTCGGCCGCTTTGTGGTGTATAATTTTGCGGATATCAAAGATTATAAGATATTCCCATCCCGTCAAGTGACGAGTCGCGACTCGAAATTCTTGTTTCCTAAGGCCCCAAAAGGCATATATCCCGATTCGCTGAAGCTCGGTAATCAGGTCGTTAGTTTTGATAAGATGCTCGAGGACAATAACACGGTAGCCTTCCTGATCATTAAAAACGACAGCTTGCAGTACGAAAAGTATTTCAAAGGATACAACCAGGAAAGCATCATTCCTTCGTTCTCCATGGCTAAATCGGTAACGTCTATTCTCATCGGCTGTGCCATCGACGACGGCCTTATCCAATCTGTAAATGAGCCGGTAACCAATTACATTCCCGAATTGAAGAAGCATGGCTTTGATAAAGTCACGATCCGGCATTTGCTGCAAATGACATCGGCGCTGAAATTCAGCGAGAGCTACATCAACCCCTTTGGCCAGGCTGCTTCGTTCTATTATGGCCGCAACCTGAAACGCGAAATGCGTAAACTGAAACTCAAGGGTACACCCGGCACGGAAACCGATTACGTTAGCGGCAATACCCAACTGTTAGGTTTTGTGTTGGAGCGCGCACTTAAAGGCAAGACCATTACTCATTATTTCCAGGAAAAGCTGTGGACGCCTCTCGAAATGGAATACGATGCTTCCTGGAGCCTCGACAAAAAGGATGGAATGGAAAAAACATTTTGCTGCATCAATGCCCGCGCCCGGGATTTTGCAAAGATAGGACGTTTGTACCTTAACAAAGGTAACTGGAATGGAAAACAGATCGTATCACGCCAATGGGTGGAAGAGTCAACGAAGGTTGACACCAAGGACGGTAGCATCAACGGATACCAATACCAATGGTGGCTGCCATCTACCAACGGCGATTTTATGGCGGAAGGTATTTTAGGACAGTATATTTATGTGAACCCGAACACCAATGTTGTGATCGTACGAATGGGCAAGAACAACGGCAAGGTTAACTGGTCCAATTTTTTTATGCTGTTATCGGACTACACCGGCAAAAAGCAATAGCCTCAGCAGCTTGTTTTACCTGGCTTCCTTTTCATGCTGCCATAAAAAAAGACTTCCGTGAGGAAGTCTTTTTAGGGTTTACTGGCTTTGGTTGCTCAATGATGATGAACACCGGTGTTAGCTAAAGTGCTCGATCTGTTGTTTGAGATGCTCGGCCGGCACCACACCCGACTGTTTCCATTTGATTTGTCCGTCTTTGAACAGGATCAGCGTGGGTACGCTCATCACGCGATACGCGCTGGCCGCCTGCGGGTTTTTGTCAACATCTACTTTAATGATGGTGGCTTTGTCGCCAACCATATTTTTGAGATCGTTTAAAATAGGCGCCATCATTTTGCATGGCCCGCACCATTCGGCCGAGAAATCCACCAGTACAGGTTTCTCGCTTTTAATTAATTCTGCAAATTCCATGATATTATCATTATTATCTTGAGTATTGGCGCAGGCTTACCCAGCTGCCGCCATTATAAACCTGGGAAAAGCCTTGTGATTTTAAAATTCCTCGGGCGGCAGCACTACGCATACCCGATGCGCAGCAGGTAATCACTGCCTGGTTTTTGTCTTTGAGTTTGCCCGACTGGCCCGAAAGCTGATCGAGTGGGATGTTGAGAGAGCCTTTGATATGCCCGCCGGCATACTCCGATTTTGTTCTCACATCCAGAATGGTGGCGCCGTTTCTTACCAATTCGGCGAAATCTGTCTTCGGACCAAGGCCGAATAGTTTTTTGATAGTCTGTAGCATGATATTTTTTCTAGCTGTAAAAATTAACGTCCATCCATGAGCCTCCGTTTTCACAGGCAATGCCTTGTTGGCTCAGCCAGGCTGCTGCCTGCCCGCTGCGGTTGCCCGATGCACAGCATAGCACGATGTTTTCCATTTGTTTGAATTCTTCAACGCGCTCAGGTATCTCCTGGAGCGGAATGTTGATGCTTCCGCTCACGTGTCCGCCCATAAATTCGCCGTGGCTTCTTACGTCCACAATGGTCGCATTACCCGATTTGATCAGTTCTTCCATGTTTTTCATGATCTGTGTTTTTTGGTGTTGATGTTGTTTTTTTATCTTCTTTTTTGAAAAGGCCTGCCACCAGCCATCCCATGGCTGCCCCGTACAACGTACTGTTAACAGGATTGGAGGTGATGGCACAGGTGCCTGAGGCACAGCCCACAAATTTCCAGTAAGTCAGCCCGATCACCGCACCGGCAAAGGCGCCGATTAACTCGAGCTTATAACGAAGGATCTTGGTTTTCATGCAGCAAAAGTAAAGCAAAGGCTCCTGGCCCTTCGTAACATTTGTTGGATAAGCTCTTTTTTTTCGGAATCGCCGGCATGCACCATGTCGGATCTCGGGCTTCACTTCATGGTCAGCACCTCAATGCTGTTTCGGCCCAATTTCACCAGTTGCTTTTGTTCCATCACGCGCAAAAGCCTGCTGATGGCCTCGCGGTGCGCATGCAGCTCATCGGCAATTTGCTGGTGGGTAATATCAAGAATACGCGTATTCAGGGCTTTCGATCGTTCTTCGAGGTAATGAAGCAATTGCCTGTCCATGTTTTGGAATGCAATAAGGTCGATCACCTGCATCAGTTCTGCAAAGCGGTTAGCGTAGTTGTTGCTGATGTAGGCTTTCCACTCGGGATACATAAACCATGTCTCCGATTCTTTAGCCGGGAGTTGCAACACGTCGCTGTCGGTTTCGGCTACGGCACGGATCATGCTTCGGCGGCCAGCCTGGCAACAGGTAAGCGACGTGGCGCAGGTTTGCCCCGGATATAAGTGGTATAAAAACACTTCTTTGCCCGCTTCGTCTTGCCTCAAAACACGGATGCTTCCCCTGAGAATGATCGGAATAAACACGATCTCGTCGCCCGGCCGCATCAGTGTTTCATCTTTGTTGATATGCTTCGTGCGCGACAGACGCTCAATTTCGGCCAACAGGGCCGGGTCCGAAAAAAATGGTAACGCATTCATGTTATTATCGACTCCTTACAAATCTACATAATTTTTGGCCTGTGCCATTTGCTGGATCTTTTTTGGAATGTAGTGTAACAATCGTTACAGAGAAATAGCTTCCGGTTTTGCAATTTTGAGGACCTTTACCAATTAATGATCTATACAATGAAAAACAGAATCTTAACCGGCTGGACCTGGATGCGGGCACTTTATTTAATTATCGGTGTTGTGATGGTTGTACAGTCAATCATCGACCGGCAATGGCTTTTTGTATTGTTTGGCGCCTATGTGGCCTCAATGGGCATATTCGCATTCGGTTGTGCCTCGGGAAGCTGTTTCGGCGGTCATTGCGAAGTCGGCGACGAGCGCAAATCCTAAAACAAAAATGGTATCTTTAATCAAAAAAACAGTGTTATGAAGTATTTCTTTGCCTTTCTTTGGATGTCACTCACCGTATTTTCGTCATGCACCTTCGCACAACAAAATCAGATGAACGCCGGGGAATTTGAAAAAGCCATTTCTAAAAATGGGATTCAGTTATTGGATGTACGCACGCCGCGCGAATACTCGGAAGGGCACATCAGCCATGCCATGTTGGCCGACTGGACCAACCAGCCGGAATTCAAAGAACGTGTGGCCGCGCTCGACAAATCAAAGCCTGTGTACACCTACTGCCTGAGTGGCGGTCGCAGCGCAGCCGCGCAAGCCTGGTTACTGTCCAATGGCTTCAAGGAAGTGTACAACCTGCAAGGCGGGATCAATTCATGGAAGCAAAACGGCAAAAAAACCGAAGGAGCGGCTGCCGGCCCGCAGCTTGGTATGGCCGATTATCAAAAAATGATCCCGGTAGAAAAAACGACGCTGGTGGATGTGAGTGCTGTTTGGTGCCCGCCATGCCGGAAAATGGAACCGATTGTCGATTCGCTTGCAAAGTCTCCAAAACGCAGTTTTGAAGTGGTGAAGATCGACGGCGGCAAAAATTCAGTCCTGGCCGGCGAACTCAAGGTAAGTGCCTTTCCGACCTTTATCGTTTACAAGAACGGGAAAGAAGTTTGGCGTCATGAGGGACTTATTTCTTACGAGGAACTGCTGTCGCAGCTTAAGAAGTAAGTTTCGGAGCTTAAAAGCCGCTTAGTAATTTGATCTCATTGCGGTAAAGTACCAGTTTTTTGTCGTTTTCCAGTTGTTTCAGCAGGCGCGAGATCACCACGCGGCTGGTACCCATTTCTTCCGCAATCTGGTTGTGCGACAATTGAATTGCCGATTTTCCGGAAAGTGCCGCTTTATTTTTGAGGTATTTCACAAGGCGTTCGTCGAGTTTATGAAAGGCAATGCTTTCCAGCGATTTCAGCAATTCGTTGAAGCGGTGCGAGAAACTATTGAACACATAACTTTTCCAGCTAGGGTATTTCACCAGCCACTCATCGAGTTTGGAATGCGGAATGCGCAGGATCTCGGCATTGTCTTCGGCCACAGCTTTAATTTCGCTTTTCTTGGCTTCCATGCAGCAGGCATAAGCCATGGCGCAACTTTCGTTATTGCTCAGGTAATAGAGTAGTATCTCGCGGTCTTCTTCGTCGCGCCGCATCACGCGGATGGTGCCGCTAATCACCAATGGCATAAACGTCACCTTCTTGCCGTAGTCCATCAGCACGTCGTTCTCTTTGACATGCATCAGTTCGGCATGCTCCAAGATTTCATCTACCAATCCTTTTTCAAATATCTCGTTTAATTTTCTGCGAATAGCTTCCATATAGTAATGCTTTATAAAAAATGCCTGCTGTAAAATGACTTGTTTAGACTTTATAACACTAACACAGCAACCTCCAAACTGTTGAGTGTTTTTATATATTGCCTTGTCATCATTGAATGCAAGAAACTAGTGCGGTAATTTATCCCTGAAATACCCATACACCCAGGTTCCGGCAATGGCACTCAGCAAGGTAACGGCAATAGCTGTGGCGCCTGTACCGATCTGCGCAAACAGCGGACCCGGGCAGGCGCCTGTTATAGCCCAACCAAGGCCAAACAGCAAGCCGCCAATCACCTGTCCTTTATTGAATTCTTTTGGATGGAATTCGACTTCCTCGCCATAGATCGTTTTGATATTGAATTTTTTAATGATAAAAATACTGAGCATTCCAACAGCAATGGCAGAGCCAATAACGCCATACATGTGAAAAGATTGAAGCCTGAACATTTCCTGTATCCTGAACCAGGAAATGATCTCGGCTTTCACGAAGATAATGCCGAACAAAACACCCACGGCCAGGTACTTGAAGTTGTACCACCACGGATGGCTAAGGTGAGATTCGTTGACACACACGGCATCCAGCGCACGCTGCTGGTATTCTTGCGGTTCCTCGCTTACAGGCTTGTTAACAGACATCGATCTAAAGTTTTAATAAAATTGGTAAAATCAGGTTGGCCATTAAAAAACCGCCGGCCATGAAGCAGCAGGTCGCAATAACCGAAGCCCATTGCAAATTGGAAATGCCGGAAATGGCATGCCCGGAGGTGCAGCCGCCGGCATAACGTGTGCCGAACCCTACCAAGAAGCCGCCACATACCATCAGCAACTGGCCTTTGAGGCTAAAGAGCGTATGCCAGTTGAATAGTTGAACAGGTACCAATCCCGAATAATCGTTGATGCCATAGGACGCCAACTCTGCCTGAAGCTCCGGGCTTACGGTTACAAGGCCTTCATTCGGCATCAGGAAGGCGGTTAGAAATCCACCCAGCATAATGCCGCCAACAAAAAATAAATTCCAGCTTTCTTTTTTCCAGTCGTATTTGAAAAATGACAGATTCGAAGGGAAACATGCCGCACACACGTGGCGGAGCGACGAGCTGATGCCGAAAGTTTTATTGCCGATAAGTAGCAGGGCCGGAACAATGAGGCCAATGAGAGGCCCGGCTACATACCAGGGCCAGGGCTGAGAGATCCAATTCATATTGCGTTAGTGGTTGATAGCGTTTTGGTTTTTGGCTCACAAAAATAAAATCAATCGCGGGTGGCATTTGTGACATTTGTTACACAAGCATTTTCAGATGCTATGAGAATGAGTGTCTTGGTAACGCTTGTTCCCGAAGCCTTCGTTGTTGCGCATTAAATTTACCGAAAAAAACACCGACTTATGAAAATTGACGGAAAATACGCGGCATCCAATTTTGTGGTACAACAAGGGCTAAGCCTCGATACCGACAAGCGATGCTACACAAAATCCAAAAAGCTCTTCGGATTCCTCAATATCGGCGAAGGCTGTAAGCCACTTCCCAAAACAGATTATATTTTATTGTTCAGGACATTGTACGCCAAATGTGAGGCTTGCAGTCCGGAAGATTTCGCGAATTCATCTACCATACAGGTGTCGCTGGTGCATCACAAAAACCGTAAGATCATCGTTCACGAATGCAAAAGCATGGAGGAAAGCCTTGAGAAAGCCAGGCAATTGGCACAGGCCCTCGGTTTAAAGATCCGCGACAGGGCTACCGACCGCACCAAGTCAGCCTGGTTAGACTAGTTGTCAGCTTTCGTGGGGCATGTATGCCATGTGGTATCAATAGAAGCCGTCGCGGTTCCAGGCGCCATCGTTCAGGTACCTGCGAAGTCCCACCAGGTAATAAATGAGTATGGCACCAAATAGGATAACGAGGTGGAAGTAGTACGCCAGCCGGAGCAAGCTCCAATAGGGCGCTGCCGTTTCGCGCGTGATAAAGGCAGTGGGTGTGATCAGCATCACCAGAAAGGCTGCCACAAGTGTTGTTAGCAGTACGCTGCTGATGGAACGGAAAGGATAGCCCAGCACCAGTCGCGACAAAGGATAAGGTTTTCCCCAACTGGCTATCAGGAAAAATTTGTTTTCGCCGACAGCAGCAAACACCAGGTGTTCGCCTTCCGCAAACGGTGCGCGAAAGTTTCCCTGATCCGTGAGGATAAACAGCTCCGGTGCCTCGTCCAACTCTATTTCGAGTGCCGTACATTTAAGATGTACCGGATAGGGTAGGGCATTCCGGTAACTTTTAGCTGGTAAAAAACGCAGGTTGTAGTGAATAGCCACCCGCCGGATCTCTGCCAGCGAGTACAGGCTGTTTTCATCCCAATTTTTGCGTTCCAACAACGATACAGCAGGCCGTTCCTCCGCTTTTTTGTTCTCAGCACGTTCTTTTCGTGGGTGTATGCCAGCGGCCAGATCACGTGCTTCGCGTAGCAAGGCTTGCTGCTGACGCTCCGATTCGGTTTGCCGTTCTTTGGCTAATGCCTCCGCTAAATTCATCCTAATTCACTTTGTGTTCGTTACTGTCTATTTCGCCCGGAGCCAGGGGTTCGGTTTGCAAAACAAAATCCTCGTCTCGTCCCGGTTTGCTGTAGTCGTAAGCCCAGCGGTGCACCACCGGTAACGGGCCAGGCCAGTTCCCGTGCAGGTGTGTAACCGGTGTAGTCCATTCGAGGGTGTTTCCCTTCCAAGGATTTTGCCCGGCTTTTTCGCCACGGAAAATGCTGTAAATAAAGTTAAACAAAAAAACGATTTGAGCCAAAGCGGCAATAATGGCAAACACAGTCACGATCACGTTGATATCTACAAGGTTATCGAACATCGGAAACGCAGAGTTGGTATAGTAGCGCCTTGGTACGCCGGCCATGCCAAGGAAATGCATCGGAAAAAAGACGCCGTAAGCTGAAATAAAGGTGATCCAGAAATGAACATAGCCCAGTTTTTTATTCATCATGCGGCCAAATAGTTTCGGAAACCAATGGTACACGCCGGCGAGCATGCCAAAAATAGAAAACACGCCCATGATGATGTGAAAGTGCGCCACCACAAAGTAGGTGTCGTGTATGGTAATATCAAGTGAAGAATCGGCCAGGATAATGCCCGTGATGCCGCCTGTAATAATGGCTGATACACCGCCGATGGAAAAAAGCATGGCAGGTGAATAATGCAGGTTTCCTTTCCAGAGCGTAGTTACATAATTGAAGACCTTAACGGCAGACGGAATGGCAATGAGCAAGGTGGTGAACACAAAAATGGAGCCGAGAAAAGGATTCATGCCCGTAACGAACATGTGGTGACCCCATACGATGAATGACAGGAAACCGATGGCAAGAATAGAACCGATCATCGCCTTGTAGCCGAAAATAGGTTTCCGTGCCTGCGTGGCAATTACTTCAGACACAATGCCGAGCGCAGGAAGAAACACGATATACACTTCGGGATGCCCTAAAAACCAGAACAGGTGCTCGTATAAAACCGGACTTCCACCTGAGTATTCAAGCGGACGACCGCCAATATAAATATCCGAAAGATAGAACGACGTGCCGAAACTGCGGTCGAACAAAAGTAATGCCTCGGCGCCGAGCAGCACGGGGAAAGAAAGTAAACCCAATACCGCCGATACCAGGAACGCCCAAATCGTCAGCGGCAGTCTCGTCATTTTCAGTCCCTTGGTGCGGAGATTTACGATGGTGGAAATGTAGTTGATGCCACCCATAAGCGTAGACGCAATGAACAGGATCATACTGATGAGCCAGAGCGTCATCCCAAGCCCAGATCCGGGAATGGCTTCAGGCAAGGCACTCAGCGGCGGATACACAGTCCATCCGGCCGCGGCACCACCCGATTCCACATACATCGATCCAATCATGACTATGCTGGCCACCAGAAATATCCAGTACGACAACATATTCATAAAGCCAGAGGCCATGTCGCGCGCACCAATTTGTAACGGAATAAGCAGGTTGCTGAATGTACCGCTAAGTCCGGCGGTGAGCACAAAAAAGATCATCAGCGTGCCGTGTATCGTAACGAGCGAAAGGTAAGCGTCAGGCGCCAGGATACCGTCTTTTCCCCACTTGTCGCCCATGATTGCATGGATAAATCCGAATTTCTCACCCGGCCAGGCGAGTTGCAACCGGAATACAATGGACATGATCATGGCAATCACCGCAATGATGATGGCCGTTATCAAAAATTGCTTGGCAATTACTTTATGATCGGTACTAAAAAGGTAACGTTTGACAAAGGAGTCTTCTTTCAGCGCGTGGGCCTCGTGTTCGGCTGTGGCTGCAGGCATTTCGGAAACATTGCTTGACATAACTAAATTTTTTTGTCAAAATTAGTTTCCCCGTCAGGCGTTCCGGTGTTTCTTTTTAAGGCGTTTGTGGTACTTTTTATGCAAAGGGCTGTATGTAACTTTTGTAACAACCGCAATTACCCTCACTCCCCCGGAAGAATATCAGAAAGAATCCTTCCGGGGTGTAAGGTGTAGTTCAAGCGCATAAATCCGCTAAAGCAGCGTGGTAGGACAAACGTAATCGGTAACGGCAAATTTGCCCGAGCGTTTGATGTCTGCAAAGCCGCCATCTACATTGATGAGTTTGTGGTAGCCGCGCGATCTCAGGATGGAGATGAAGATCATGGAGCGGTAGCCAGCAGCACAATGCACGTAATAAGTTT
>DAIUED010000054.1:0-14030 GCA_036845295.1 Bacteroidota bacterium | reverse complement strand
ATTTGCCAATACCGTGGAGAACATAACAGCAGCAAATAATACTTTTTTGTTCATGGTTTTTGTTTGTTTTTAAGGGTTAAATCACTTTTCTAAAATCTATCAATAGGGATGAAAAGTTTGGCAAAAGTAATGTTTTCGTCGATAAAAACAATATGCTGACCGAAAATATTAGGTTGTATCGACATGAATGTAGTCATCTAAACGCTTCCAGCTCATCCTTGTAGAAACATGAGTTCTATTGGAACTGTGTTTTATGACTGCTTTTGTTAGTACCTATGAAAAAGCCACTGCTAAGAGCAGTGGCTTTTTGGTGAACAGCGTCGTGAACTTTTCTATTTCAGACTACCGATCATGTCTTCGGGTCTTACCCATTCGTCGAACTGCTCGTTGGTCACATAACCCAGTTCGATGGCCGCTTCGCGCAGGGTCTTATTTCCCTTGTGTGCGGTTTTGGCAATTTTGGCGGCCTTTTCGTAGCCAATATGCGTGTTCAGCGCTGTGACCAGCATGAGCGAGTTTTCCAGGTGATTTTTAATTACCGGAAGGTTCGCTTCGATACCGTCGCTGCATTTTTCTGTAAAGGATACACAGGCGTCGCCCAGAAGACGAGCTGACTGAAGTACGTTGGCTGCAATGACAGGCTTAAACACATTCAGTTCAAAATGGCCCATGGTTCCGCCAATGGTAGCAGCCACATCGTTGCCGATCACCTGCGCACACACCATGGTAAGCGCTTCGGGCTGGGTAGGGTTTACTTTGCCTGGCATAATGGAAGAGCCTGGCTCGTTATCGGGAATAATGATCTCGCCGATACCGCAACGCGGGCCGGAAGACAACATGCGAATGTCGTTTGCAATCTTGAAAAGTGCCACAGCGCTGCGTTTCAGGGCTCCGCTCAATTCCACCATGGCATCGTGTGCGGCCAGGGCTTCAAACTTATTTGGCGCTGTCACAAAAGGCAGACCTGTGAGTTCGGCTATCTTTTTTGCCACCAACACATCGTATCCTTTTGGTGTATTTAACCCGGTTCCAACAGCTGTTCCACCCAAAGCCAATTCCCTTACCGCTTCAAGGGCATTTTTGAGGGCGCGCAAGCTCATGTTGATTTGCTGCACATAACCGCTGAATTCCTGGCCAAGCGAAAGCGGTGTTGCATCCATAAAATGCGTACGACCTGTTTTAATGATCTTATCAAATGCTTTGGCTTTTTTATCCAGCGAATCGCGAAGCCGTTCCATTCCGGGAATGGTAATTTCCACGACTTGTTTGTATGCCGCAATGTGCATGGCAGTAGGGTAGGTGTCGTTTGACGATTGCGACTTGTTGACGTCGTCGTTCGGGTGCAATATTTTCTTTTCGTCGTTCAGGGAGCCGCCGTTCATCACGTGTGCGCGGTAAGCAATCACTTCGTTGGCATTCATGTTACTTTGTGTTCCTGAACCGGTTTGCCAGATCACCAACGGAAATTGATCATCGAGTTTTTTGTCAAGTATTTCGTCGCAGGCTTTAGCAATAAGGTCGCACTTTTCTTTCGACAATACGCCTAGTTCGCAATTGGCCAGCGCTGCCGCTTTTTTCAGGTATCCGAATGCGTAAATAATCTCCTTCGGCATGCTGGCCTCCGGACCTATTTTGAAGTTATTTCTCGAACGCTCGGTTTGTGCGCCCCAATAAACGTGAGCCGGTACTTTTACCTCGCCCATGGTGTCGGTCTCGATTCTGAATTCCATTGTGTGTTGTTTTAGATGGGCTGAATTTACTAAAAAATGTGGTTCCGGCAGGGTAGAGGGCGTGTTGCCGTCAAAAATTCTTCGCCGCCTTTGCCTGTCTCCCGCACATTCAGTTGTGTGAGGGTTTTCCAAAGGTAAATGGTGCGTTAACAATTATTTTGATCTGATTTCTTTGGTGGATCAAAAAGAAGTCATAGCTTTGTGGAGTGATTAGTCAATCAATAATTGGATAAGCAACAGGAAATATTAAAAGCAGCCCTCCATTTATTTGTGGAGGCCGGGTTTCACGGAACACCCACCAGCCGCATCGCGAAAGAAGCGGGTGTTGCCAACGGCACCCTGTTTCATTATTACAAAACCAAAGAAGACCTCATTGTGGCTTTATACAGCCATGTGAAGCGCCAGCTAAGCGAAGCCATGTATGCTGGTGTAACTCCAGGAAATGACTTCCAGGAAAACCTCCGAACCATTTATGACAATACCCTGACCTGGGCAAGAGAGAACGAGGAGGCCTTTTACTTCATGCAGCAATTCAACACCTCGCCGTTTTTATCACTCATCGCCCCCGATGAAATCAAGCGGCAGGCGCAACCTCATCTCGAACTTTTGGAATCGGCTATGGATCAAAAAATCTTCCGGAAAATGCCAGCCGATCTCATGTATGTACTCATTAACCAACACATCTACGGCATGAGCCAGTACCTGCATCAACTGAAAGCCAGCAATGCCGAAACCAAAACCCTCGTTAATCGTTCATTCGATTTGCTTTGGCGCATGCTCACTTAAAAAAATTTACCGTATAATAGAGTGACTAATCAGTCTAAAAATCAATTTTAACCTTAAATTTTATACCTATGAAATCAGTTGTTTTAATTACCGGCGCATCGTCGGGGATCGGAAAAGAGAGCGCAGCTCTACTTATTAACAAAGGCTATACGGTGTACACCGCCGCAAGAAGAACCGAAAAAATGTCGGATCTCCAGGCTCTGGGAGCCGTTCCAATTGAATTAGATATTACAAACGAACACTCCATCGAGAAGGCAGTGAATTTGATCTTATCCCGCGAAAAGAGAATTGATGTTGTTGTGAACAATGCGGGCTATGGTTCTTATGGTGCGCTCGAAGATGTACCGCTCGATGAAGCCAGGCGACAATTCGATGTCAATATTTTTGGATTAGCCCGATTAACCCAGTTGGTGTTGCCAACGATGCGAAACCAAAAGTCCGGACGGATCATTAATGTTTCGTCTATGGGTGGCAAATTCGGAGAACCTCATGGCGCCTGGTACCATGCAACCAAATTTGCCCTCGAAGGCCTCAGCGATAGTTTGCGCATGGAGCTTAAACAGTTTGGCATTGATGTGGCCATTATAGAACCAGGCGCCATTAGAACCGAATGGAACCAGATTGCACGCGAAAACCTCATGAAGGTTTCAGGCACCACGGCTTATGGTGCACTGGCAAAAAAGCACGTGGCATTTTTAGAGAAAGGCGATGGAAAGATGGGGTCAGAGCCTATAGTTGTTGCCAAGGCCATTTTCAAAGCCGTATCGTCGTCGAGACCCAAAACGCGGTACGTGGTAGGCGCCGGAGCCAAACCGTTGCTGTTCCTTAAAAACATTCTTTCTGATCGGATGTTTGATAAGTTACTGTTGGGTTTAATGCGATAATATTCAAGACCATGATCATACTATCTTTCTTTTTGCTGGCAACACTTCTGTTTGCTCTCACCGTTTGGCTGTATATGAAACAACCAATGTTTGGCCGGCGACCTTCGGGCAAGCGACTCGATCGTATTCGACGCTCGCCGCATTACCGCGATGGCGCATTTAAAAATAAAAGTCATACACCAGCACTCACTGAAGGGTCAAGTTATGGCGAGGTCATGCGCGGTTTCTTTTTTGGAGATAAGAGCTTATTGAAACCCCGAATGCCTGTGCCGAGCAAAAAAACAAATTTGCGTGAACTGGATCCAGCAGAAGATGTGCTAATCTGGTTTGGACATTCTTCTTACTTTTTACAACTTGACGGAAAGCGTATTCTGGTTGATCCGGTGATGAGTGGGGCTGCATCGCCGGTTCGGTTTACGACGAAAGCATTCGCAGGAACAGATATCTATAGCCCAGATGATTTGCCGGAAATAGATTTCCTGTTTATCAGTCACGATCACTGGGATCACCTCGATTACCGGACAGTGATGGCATTAAAACCTCGTATTGGAAAAGTGATAACTGGTTTAGGAACCGGCGAGCATCTCGAGCATTGGGGATTTGATGGATCGCGAATCATAGAAGCCGACTGGCATGAGCGACTCGAACTCGGAAACGGCTTTGTTGTGCATACGGTTCCGGCACGTCACTTTTCAGGTCGCAGTTTCCGCCGCAATGCTGCCCTCTGGTTGTCTTTCGCTTTAAAAACACCCAATTGGAATGTATTCCTTGGCGGCGACAGTGGATACGATACACACTTTGCAGAAGCTGGCTCAAGCCACGGTCCGTTCGACATAGCTATTTTGGAGAATGGCCAATATGATAAGCACTGGAAATACATTCACATGCAACCGGAGGAGGTGATACAAGCTGCAAAAGATCTACGGGCCGACCTTTTGTTCCCAGTACACTCCGGGAAGTTCTCGTTAGCAAATCACCCCTGGAACGAACCATTGCAACGCATCAGTACCATAAGCGCTGCACAGGATCTCCCATTAATTACACCGATGATCGGGGAGAAGGTATTGCTGAAAGATCCCTCCAAAAGTTTTGCGCAGTGGTGGCAATAGCCGCTTGTTAATCCAAAAGCGCAAAGCCGGCTACTTCTGTAGCCGGCTTTTTTTGTTCCACGTGAAACATGCTATGAAAGAACCCAAGCAAGAGGCTTTGCCGAATCGTATACGAAAGTACTCAAAAACAGAAACGCAAATGGCCAAAACCAAAAGGCTGCGTGGATCGGATAAGAACACAGCAACACATTGAAATTAACTGGGCCAATGTGCACGTTACCTCAAAGTGCTTAAACAATCTATACAAAATGCAACACGGGACAAGCTGCGACCAAAAAGTGAGGCCAACGCACATAGACTCTTTCTCGGGAGAACGCGCTGGCCAATGGAAAGAAATGTCACCAGCGTACTTGTGAATAGAAATCATTCTAATACCGCGTACGAGCTAAGCGACATTCATCAAATCAGACAACCAAAGAGAAGCTGTGAAGTCTCACTCAATAATAACAACAGCAACAGATTATTCAACGGTAGAGAACTGGAAAATACGTTCCAGGTCCAGGGCTAATCAATCCAAATCCGCCAGCAGATCCATTGCCACTGCTCGAGGAATGTGTAAGCAATCGACCAAAACACACTTGAAAAGTGTTATTGAAAGTTTATATAAACATGCTGAAAGACGCACAATGAAAAGACAAAGAAACAGGTAGAAGCAAAACTGTTCCAGCAGTTCATGAGAAGCAAGAGTAGAGTGGAACAAGAGTCAATTGATGGCCACGGTCGGAGAATCTTACAAAGAAAAAGCCGGCAAATCTTGCCGGCTTAATATCATTGTTCCACGTGGAACACAGCCTTAGGCGTGCGTAAAGACGTAGATACTGCTGGAATAGGATTCGTTGTTTGCAACCAGGTTGGACCTAAAGCCAGTCCAAAAAGCCTTCAACAAATTTGACTTACCCGTTTTATACTTCTCACTTAATAGGGACACATAATAACTGTCAAACTTCATGGGTAAGGTTTCGCGAAGCTGGAAACCTTTGGATTCTAACAAGCGCTGAACGCTCTTCTTTTCGAAATGATATAAATGCCGGGGCACATCGTAAGCAGCCCAATGCTCGCCATAATACCTGGCATCGTAAGAAACATGGTTTGGCACAGCAATGAACAACACACCTTTTGGTTTAAGCCTGGCCTTGAAAAAGGAAAGCGTCTCATCCATATCTGTGACGTGTTCTAATACGTGCCATAAGGTAATGACATCAAACTTCTTATCTGTAATGTAGGTATTAATCCTGTCTTTATCGGAGAACAAGTTGAGGTTGTTTTCGGAAGCGATCTGCCTGGCCTGATCGTCTGGTTCCATGCCAAACGTTTCCCAACCGGCTTGCTTACACACCGACAGAAACATTCCGGTTCCACAACCATAATCCAGTATGGTTCCATGTGAAACATAGGACCGAACAAGTCCAAGTTTCTTGCGAAGCGTACGCGTACGCACAAGGTGATACAATTGGTTGACTAACCCTTTGCGCGTGTTGGTGTGAGAAATATAATTTTCTGATTTATAGTAAGCACCGAGTGCGGAGTCTTCGGGGCGGGGATTGGTGAACTTAAACCCACAAGCGTTGCAACTTGTAATGGCAAATTTTTCTTGGCTCACGGTATAATCCTGGCAAGTCAGAAAAGGACTAAAGTCCGATGATCCGCAAACAATGCATTGAGAAACAGTCTTCATAATTTTATACTATACAGATGTTCCACGTGGAACACATAACTAAACGCTAGCGACCGAGATGGACCAAAAGAACAGAAATATCAGCAGGGTTGATTCCGGAAATGCGGCTTGCCTGCCCAATCGTTTCTGGACGCAGACGGCTGAGTTTATCGCGAGCTTCCAGAGACAAACTTTGCACTGCCTTATAATCGAAATCCGGCTTGATCTTGTAGTTATCGAGTTTGGCAACCTTCTCAGCGTTCTCTTTCTCACGATCAATATAACCTTCGTACTTCATGAGTATTTCCGCCTGCATAATTGTATCCACATCCATTTGGCTAACCAGTTCTTTAACATCAGCTGCGTGTGCGGCCAGATCTTCAATTGTTACATCGGGTCTGGAAAGCACATTGAAATAGCGCCACTTTTGACTTAGTGGTGCCGATTGAATTTGTTCAAGATAGGCATTAACCTCAACGGGATCGGCGCTGTTATTTTTGAAATACTTAATAACCTTTTCGTATTGATCCATCTTGGTCTCGACAGCGCGGAGGCGATCCTCATTGGCAAGTCCAATCGCGTAGGAGCGAGGTGTAAGTCTTACATCGGCATTATCCTGTCTCAAAAGCAAACGGTATTCCGATCTTGACGTAAACATCCGGTAGGGCTCATCCGTTCCTTTAGTCACCAAATCGTCGATAAGTACGCCGATATAAGCTTCGTGTCTTTTCAACACAAAAGGATCCTTCTCATTGATCTTCAGGTGCGCATTAATGCCCGCCATCTGTCCCTGGCAAGCTGCTTCCTCGTAGCCTGTAGTGCCGTTGATCTGTCCGGCAAAATACAAGTTCTGCACAAGTTTGGTTTCAAGCGTGAGGCTCAATTGCGTGGGCGGGAAGTAATCGTACTCAATGGCATACCCCGGCCGGAACATCTTGGCTTTCTCGAAGCCGGGAATTAACCTCAGCGCTTTGTACTGCACGTCTTCCGGGAGCGAGGTTGAAAAACCGTTTACGTAAATTTCGACGGTATTCCATCCTTCCGGTTCCACAAAAAGCTGATGCCTGTCGCGTTCCGAAAAGCGTGTGATCTTATCTTCAATACTTGGGCAATACCTTGGACCCAAACCTTGAATGCGGCCTGAATACATGGGCGACTTTTCGAAACCGGTTCGGAGAATATCGTGGACGTCCTGGTTGGTATAAGTAATATGACAAGGAATCTGTTTTTTGACCGGCTGACCTTTCGACGAAACGAACGGCGATGTTCCAGCTAAGTAGGAGAACTTATCGCTTGCGGCATCGCCTTCCTGTTCCTCCATTTTCGAATAGTCGAGCGAACGGCCATCGATGCGGGGCGGTGTACCTGTTTTCATACGACCACTTTCAAAACCCAGTGTTACTAGTTGTTCGGTAATACCATAAGACGCAGACTCTCCGTTGCGGCCGCCTCCAATTTGCTTTTCGCCAATGTGAATGAGTCCGTTGAGGAACGTACCGTTGGTAAGGATCACTGCCTTTGCCTTGAACTCCAGTCCCATGCCGGTAACAACTCCTTCTACGCGGCGACCATCTTTAGAAACAATGAGTTGTTTGCACATGTCCTGCCAAAAATCCACGTTCGGCGTTTGCTCTAACATTTCCCGCCAGGTAGCGGCAAAAAGCATGCGGTCGTTCTGCGTTCGTGGGCTCCACATGGCAGGGCCTTTACTGCGGTTGAGCATGCGGAATTGGATCGCAGACCGATCGGAAACGATACCGCTGTATCCGCCAAGGGCATCGATCTCCCGAACGATCTGTCCTTTGGCAATGCCGCCCATCGCGGGGTTGCAGCTCATTTGTGCAATGGTTTGCATATTCATGGTAAGAAGGAGTACCTTCGATCCCATATTGGCAGCAGCGGCGGCAGCTTCACATCCGGCGTGGCCGGCGCCTACTACTATGATATCGTACTGATTGTGGTGCAAGGCAGGGTAGGGTTTAATGGACAAAGATCTTGCCGTAGCGTTCTTTTCTTCTTTGGGTCATTAAATTTGGGCAAGGCTAAACGCTAACAGGCTCAAGGCGCAAAAGAAAAAATTCCTTTGCAATCATGACTTACATGGAACGTTGTATATTAAATCATGTTCAGTTTAGCCAACAACTCATCGCGGTAAGAACCCCCGATAGGAATGACTTTCTTGTTCTCTTCAAGAACAACTGTTTGATTTTCAATTGTTTGTATCTTATCGATGCGGGCAATGAACGAGCGGTGTACGCGAATAAAGTCACCGTTATCGAGTTTTTTCTCGATGTCTTTCATGGTAGAGTGGATGGTGTAACGGGTGTACTGGGTATTGAGCACCACGTAATCTTTTAGAGCCTCTACATAAAAGATATCTTTCAGGTTTACTTTCACCAAGCGGCTATTCGACTTCACAAAAAGGATGTCTTTGGCAGCATCGTCTTTATTTTCTACAAGCGAATAGAGGAAGTCGCGTTCTTTTTGTACTTCCGTATCTTTCTTGTGCTTGTAGATGGCCATTTCGATGGTCGAATGGAGATCGATCTCTTTGAAAGGCTTCAGGATATAACCGTAAGGTTCGGTAATTTTAGCTTTGGCAAGCGTGCTTTCGTCGGCGTAGGCTGTAAGAAAGATCACCGGGATATTATAGTCTTTTTTAATGATCTCTGCTACTTCGATACCTGTCATGTTTCCCTTGATCATGATATCCATGAGAACGATGTTTGGTTCCAGGTCCACGATGTTCTTGATGGCATCGGCACCGTTGTTGCTAATGCCAAGTACGTTATAACCGAGTTTTTTCAGGCTGTTCTGAATATCTTTGGCTACGATGCTTTCGTCTTCGACAATGTACACGTTGATGTTGTTTTCCATAAGCTGAATTAATTCTTAAACTCTATAATAAATTTTGTGCCTTTGTGGCGTTCCAGTACCAGGGTTCCATTGATCTGTTCTACCAGTGTATCTACGAGCTGTAAGCCCAGTGTTTCGGTGTATTTGATATCTACTCCCTGAGGAATTCCGACCCCGTTGTCGCCCGCTTCTATCCTCACCTGGTTCTTGTCAACTTTCAAAGTTACAAAGATTATTCCATCTCTATTATCCGGAAATGCATATTTTAATGAATTTGATATAATTTCGTTGATAATAAGCCCGCAGGGAATCGAAGAATCCAGGTTTAAAAAGAGCTTATCGAGCGTTAAAACTAGTTTAATGTTCTTTGAATTGATGGAATAGGTGTGAACAAGGTTTTTGGAGAGCGTAGTGATGTATTCCGAAAAATTAACGGACTCGAAATTTTTGGTTTGATAAAGGCTTTCGTGAATGAAAGCCATCGATTTGATACGGTTCTGACACTCTTTGAGCAGGTTTTGCGCGTAGGTATCTTTTACATAAGACGACTGAAGGTTGAGTATGCTGGAAATAACCTGCATGTTGTTTTTTACACGGTGGTGCACTTCTTTGAGCAATACTTCTTTTTCTTTCAACGATTGGGTAATGCGTTCTTCGTTCTTTTTGTTTTCAGTAATATCGAAGCCGATACCCGAGATCTCTATCACGTTGTTGTCGTTGTCTTTGATAGGATAGAGGATCATTTGCCGGATGATCTTAACGCCACTCAGCGTTACACGTTCCGAAATAAATTCAACCTGCCGGCCTTTGAAGGCTTCCTCGTATTTCTGATCCCACATATCATGAAAAGGCACGCTGTGCTGCGATCGCATGCTTCGTCCTATTTCCGGGTAATAACCATATAGGTCGTAGATGGCTTTGGCGTAATTCTGGTTAAAAGACGAAAGACGCTTGTCCATGCCTATCGTCCACATGAGCTGATCGCCACTTTCGAAAATGGCTTTGAGTTTGGCCGATTGTTCCACAATTTGTTTTTCAAACTGTTTATTCTCGGTAATGTCGTGAGCCAAACATGCAATTTCAATGATTTCGCCGCGTGAGTTGCGAATAGGGTTCAGGTAAATTTCTTTGTAATTGATGCCGCCGTTCGGCTCTTTTTGTTTGCGTTCAAACTTCAGCGAATTACCGGCCAACACTTTCCGATACAAGGGATACCAGTAATTTTCGTAGTCTTTGCGGTATTGTGGGGATACCACCAGGTGAAGTTTTTTATGAAGCTCGGGTTCTACCTGATAGTTGAAATTAAATATTTCGCGGAAATTGTTGTTACATGAAGTTAGCCTGAATTCCTTGTCCACTGTCCAAACCAGGTGTGCCGAACTTTCGAAAATAGACTCGAGTTTGGCGGCTTGATCCAGAATTTTTTGTTCTACATTTTTGCGTTCAGTCACATCATGTGCAATGATAGCAATTTCGTTTACCATACCGCGCGCATCGCGAATAGGGTGCAGGTAAATTTCGCGGTAATGCGGTCTGCCGTTCTTATCGGTGTTTTGCACCTGAAAATATTCAACGCTGTTGTCTTTTTTACTGCTAAAAATCTTATTGTACTTTTCTTTCCATAACCCTGCGTTGGCGTTCTGGCTATTGTTTACTTCTACCTTTGAAATACCAACACCCACACGAACTTCTGTACCGAAAATCTGTTTGATATAGTTGTAGTAATTCCGGTTAAAGGATGTAATTTCCAAATCGCGGTTGATAGACCAGATAAGGTGCGAGGTATTGTTAAAAATAGCCTCGTATTTGGTGGTTTGGGTTACCAGTTCGTGCTGTATTTTTTTGCGGTAGTTGATTTCCTTGATCAACTCTTTATTAAGGTCTTCGGCTATTTCGGCCCTGATACGTTCTTTCTCGAGTTTTTTGACGTCGGAAATATTCGACATGATGGTTTGCACGCATTTTTTACCATTGTAAATAAAGGGTACTGTTTTGAGATCCACCTCTATTTCATTGCCTTTGGCAGTGCGAATGCGAAACGAAAATTCCGATTGCTCTTCACCTTCCATGGCCTTGTTCATTCGCTCAAAAGCCAGGTTACGCTGCTGGTTATTGATAAAGTGGTGCATAAGTTGCACACCGATAAGTTCGGAAGGATTGCCTACTTCCAAGATATCGGCCGCTGTTTTATTGCAATACAAACAAACGGCATTATCGTGAATAAGGATCCCAACAGGCGAGTTTTCGAGTACGTTCTGGTAGTTATTCCATTTTTGCTCCAATTCGAGGCGGTAATTCTTTTCAGCGGTTATGTCGCGACTGATACCTAAAATAAATTCGATGTTTCCCTCGCTATCGAAAATAGGCGAACAATTGTCTTCCAGCCAAAAGAGCTTACCCGACTTTGTTTTGTATTGAAAGACAGAGTTTGTAAACCCCAGCGTTTTGTTCTTTTGGCTACGCGCCAATTGTTTTTCGAACTTGATATAGGTATCGCGGTCGATGGCCATGGATTGGGCCTGGAACGGATTTTTATAAAATGCTGAGGCGGGCTGCCCGAATATTTTCTTTACCGAAGGGCTGATGTAAATATACCTGGGTTCGGGGTGATAGGTAAAGAAATAAATGATATCGTTAGCATTATCGGCAATGAGCTTGAACTTGTGTTCGGTTTCTTTCCGGAGCTGTTCTTCCTGTCTTTCTCGCGTTACATCGCGGCTAATGCCGATGAGTGTGGTGATATTACCATCTTTGTCTTTGAGGTGCGAATAACGGGTTTCGAGCCAGGCAATACCGCCGTTTTTCTTGCGATAACGAAACACTGATTTATCGAGCGTTTTACGGACATTTTTTTGCTCGGCAATAATTTCATTGGAGTTCCGAATAATGTTTTTATCGTCGTTGAGAATGATCTTATTACCAAACAATGGATCGCTGTAAAAATCTTCGGGCGAATACCCTAATATTTTTTTTACCGAATGACTCACATAGGTGTATGCACCGGTTGGCTTAAAATTGTAGAGATAAATAATATCCGACGCATTTTGCGACAGGTGCTTAAAAATGGTTTGGTTTTGCCTGAGGTATTGTTCTTTTTCTATTTCCTGCGTTACGTCTCGGGTAATTCCGAGGTTGCCTACGTGCCTTTTATGTTCATCGAACTGCGGAATGACGCGTTCCTGAAGCCATTGATATTGCTTGGTTTTAAAGTTTTTGAAACGGTAAAGGAAGGTTTGGGGTTTTTTCTCTGTGCGCAATTTCTCGCCGCTTTTTAACACCATGCTCACATCGTCTGGATGCACATGTTTCATTACGTCGATCTTACCGTTCACATATTTTTGACGGTATATTCCTGGTTTAACGCCGAAAGTATCTTCTACCTTATCGGAAATAAATTTCAGTTTTTTTCCCTGCGCAAAATCTACATAGTACACCACTTCATCTATTCCGCGCAATATTACCTGAAGGCTATTCTCTGCTTCGTTGAGGTTGTTTCTGGCTCTTACACGTTCTGATATTTCAGAGATCACACATTGAATCACTTTATTACCCCCGTAAATAACAGTGTTGCATTTGACTTCAACATCAATGACATCGCCTTTTGCCGTTTTTATTTTAAGTTCATAGTCGCCTACTTCTTTTCCAGAAAGTATCTGCTGGTGGCGTTTACGGATTTGCGGATGATACTCTGGTAAAATGAGCTCGAAAACGGAATGGTTCAGTATATTTTTCTCAAAGGCTTTTCCGCCACGCAGCATGGCCAGCGCCTTTTTATTGATAAAAAGCAGGCGTTCGGGCGAAAACAGGATGACTCCAACAGGAAGGTATTGCAGCGTAGAAACAAGGGCCTGATCGGATGAATCCGCAGAGGAGGCCTTATTGATCGGTATCTTCCTCATTTTTTTTAGCCTCCTTGTCCTTATCGAGAATGGTTTTATCGGGCTTTTTAGTGTTCACGGATGAGTAATCCCGAATGCTTTCTTCGTAAGTAGGCACTATTTTAGTTCCCTGGAATTTAACTTCGATATCGTTCTCGTAAAAAATCGTCAGGTAATTGAATCCATTCTCATCAAAATATTTCCATTCTCCCTGCTTCATACCGCCGGCATACGATCCCTGCATGCGTTTACGGCCATTCTCATAATACCAGGTGTGCTGTCCATCCTCATCGCCGTTAAGAAACCTGCCTTCAAATTTAAGGCGCTCTTTGGGCATGTAATAGCTTTTCCACAAACTATCCGGTTTATCGTCCACATATTTACCAATGGCTTTGTATTCGGGTGTTTCATATACCCATAAACCTTGTTGCATATCTTCCGAAAAATCGCCTTTGGTGAGTACTTTGCCATCCTCTGTATATTCTGTCATCGTTCCGTCGCGCAGGTTGTTGATGTACGTTTCTTCACGCATCAGTGCTCCATTCTCGTAATACCAGCGCCATTCGCCCTGGGCCCTTCCTTTTTTATCATACTTGCCCTTTTGTTCGATCTGCCCGTTTGGATAGTAAAATGTCCATTCGCCTACACGCTTATCGTTCAGGTAAAGGCCCTTGCCTTTAAATTCTCCAGTATTATGGTACTCTGTCCAGATACCAACGCGGTTTCTGAGACTGTCCACCGCGCCATAGTCGGTTTTAATACCTTCGTTATATACGATCGCTGAGTCGGGAACTGGCCTGTTGCGGCATACCTGTACTTTTATCATGACATCGCTGGTATCGTCGCGCGCTACCGGCAACGAATCGCACATGTACTTGAGTTTGTAATGGTAATGGGTACCCACAGGCATGCCATTGATGTAGCCGCCTTCGTATTTGAGTGTACCATCGTCGTAATAATCCTTATACACGTCGAGGTGCGCCAATTCCGGCGCGTTCTTCACTTCCTTACCGTTGTTGAACTTCTCCGTGGTTACCAGGTTCCCCTTGGTATCATAGGTTTTGGTGTAACCGTCTAACTGGCCATCTTTGTATTTCTTTTCTTCTTTCACCTGCCCGTTTTCGTGGAAACTT
>DAIUED010000053.1:0-14477 GCA_036845295.1 Bacteroidota bacterium | reverse complement strand
CAATGAACCATCCGGAGATCATGATCGGAAAATTGAACGAAAAATTCGATGCATCGAATACGCTAACCGATCAGGATACCAAAAAGAAGTTACTTGAATTTTTGGAAGCGTTGGCTGAATTTTCCGAAAAATTCCCTCGCAAAAAAAGTTCTGGACGCCAATAGCTGCCATTTACCTGCCCCAAAGAAAACCTTTGGTTTCAGAGAATTTCGCTGTTGCGCTCCTGACAAAGTTCAACCAACACGCCATTGGTGCTTTTGGGATGCAGGAAAAAGATCATTTTATTATCTGCACCAGCTTTGGGTTCTTTGTTCAACACCTCGAACCCTTCATTTTTCAAACGCTCCATTTCGTCGTAAATATTGTCCACTTCATACGCGATGTGGTGAATGCCCTCACCTTTTTTCTCGATGAATTTGGCAATAGCACTATCCGGTCGGGTTGCTTCGAGTAACTCGATCTTGGTTTCGCCGAGCATGAAAAAGGAAGTACTCACACCTTCGCTTTCGACTGGCTCTACTTTGTAGTGCTCGTTGCCGAACAGTTTTTTAAACAATTCGTTGGACGACTCCAGGCTTTTTACCGCTATGCCGATGTGCTCTATTTTCTTGATCATGCGTGCTGTTTTTTTTTCAAAAGTAAGAGTATTTTAAGCAAAGCCAAAGCCGCGGGAACGTTTGGAGAATTGCGGAGATTTTATATCTTTGGTAAAACACAACCATGAACCATATTTTCACACCACGTATTTTTGGCGGATTTGGAGGCCCCGAAATAGTAATTATTTTGCTTGCCATAGGTATTGGCCTGCTACCCAAGATCTTCTACCTGATCACACTTCAAAATACAATGAATGCCGTGAGACCCGAATTCAGGAAAATGCCCCCGGGACAAGTTTGGCTCGAGTTGATCCCCCTGTTCGGAATCGTTTGGCAGTTTTTTAACGTTACCAACGTATCGGATTCCCTGAAACTTGAATTCGAGGCCCGGGGCATGCAAACCGCCGAGGCCAGGCCTGCCTACTCTATCGGCCTGACCTTCTGCATTTTATTCTGCTGTTCAGTCATCCCGATCCTGGGTGCGCTGGCGGCATTGGGCGGCCTGGTGTGCTGGATAATCTTTTGGGTAAAAATCGCAAACTACAAGGCTGATCTTCAGCGGAACAACCCATCTAAAGCCATTTGGTGATCCACGAATAATAGTGTATATTTGTAGTCTAAATTAAAGACAATGACACAAGCACTCATTTTAGGAATTTTAGGCGGTTTGGGCGCTCCTGAAATCATCATCATCCTGGTAATCGTTCTGTTACTGTTCGGAGGAAAGAAAATTCCGGAATTAATGAAAGGATTGGGCCGTGGTGTAAAAGACTTTAAAGATGCTTCGAGAGGCGAAAACACAGCCGAAGGAGACAATAAATAACCCGCATTTTCAATTCATTATAAAAGCGTCATTCTGTTCGATTGGCTCTTTTACGTTTAATATCATACCTGATTGTGTACACATTTACAACCATCCGTCAGCTACAGACTGACCTCGCTTCCGGCAACACCACTTGCCAGCAACTGGTAACCGAAACCCTGCAAAAGATCACTGAAAAAAAACACCTGAACGCTTTCCTGGAAGTGTTTGATGGCTCAGCCATGGCACAAGCCAAACAAGTGGACGAGAAGATCGCTGCCAAAACAGCCGGCAAGCTGGCCGGTGTGATCATTGGCCTCAAAGACAATATTTGTTATAAAGGCCATAAGGTGTCGGCCTCATCCAAAATCCTCGAAGGCTTCGAATCGCTGTATTCATCCACGGTTGTGGAACGCCTGCTGGCAGAAGATGCCATTATCATTGGCCGTCTCAACTGCGACGAATTTGCCATGGGAAGCAGTAATGAGAACTCGGCTTTTGGCAACGTGTTAAACCCGGTTAACGAAAAAACCGTTCCCGGCGGTTCATCAGGCGGATCTGCTGCTGCCGTAGCGGCCGGCCTGTGCCATGCAACGTTGGGTTCCGATACCGGCGGATCGATCCGCCAACCAGCCTCGTTTACCGGCACCGTTGGCCTTAAACCTACCTATGGCCGCATCTCACGCTGGGGATTGATTGCCTACGCCTCATCTTTCGATCAGATAGGGCCGATCACCAAAACGGTGGAAGATGCAGCGGCGCTATTGGAAGTAATAGCCGGCGCAGACGATCATGATACGACAACCTCGCAAAAACCTATAGAAAATTACCGTGCTGCGTTGGGCGCTAAAAAAACCTATAAGATCGCCTACCTGAACGAGTGCCTCAACGCCGAAGGACTCGACACCGAGGTGAAAGAAAAAACCCTGGCAGCACTTGATAAACTGGAGAAAAACGGCCATACGGTAACAGCTGTGGATTTCCCGTACCTCGACTTCCTCGTCCCCACTTACTATGTTCTTACCACAGCAGAGGCCTCTTCAAACCTCTCCCGTTTCGACGGTGTGCATTTTGGCTACCGCAGCCCTAACGCAACCGATCTGGAAAGTACCTATAAAAAATCGCGCAGCGAAGGATTCGGTAAAGAGGTGAAACGACGCATCATGCTCGGAACGTTTGTGCTGAGCGCCGGGTATTACGATGCTTATTATGGTAAAGCACAAAAAGTAAGAAACAAGATCCGCCAGAAAACGCGCGAGATCCTCTCCGGCTACGATTTCATCATCACACCTTCTACACCCGGAACAGCTTTCGAGTTTGGCAAGAACAGCGCCGATCCCATTAAAATGTACCTGGAAGATATTTTCACTGTGCAAGCTAATATTGTAGGCTGCCCGGCTATTTCGGTTCCCAATGGCATGCACAGCAATGGTCTTCCGATTGGCTTGCAGATCATGGGCCGCGATTTTGAGGAAGGACATTTACTGAACATCGCCGCACAGATTTGATGCGACGCTGGCCCATATACGCAGTGCTAACCAGCATATTGGTGCTGACACAGCGTTGTGCGCCGAGCCGCTTTGTGAAGCCGCTGGCAAAAAACGAAAATGCCTTGTCTGTGAACCTGGGCGGTGCTCTCATTCACTATGGCAAGGCAGTAACACCGCTCCCGCTTACCTCGCTCATGTATGGGCGTGGACTCAGCAAATCGACAACGGCTTTCGGTTCGGTGCACCTTACCTCTGCCCTGTTTGGCAATTTCCAAACCGATCTTGGCCTCTGCCAGCGCCTTTATAAAAACGATAGCCTCCAATTTGGCATTACGCTGAATCCCGCTATAAACATGGTGTACGACAAATGGGAAAAGAATTTCAGGGCGTGGCCTCAACTCGACATCAATGCCTATAAAGACCTTATGCATCAAAAAGGCTTTGTTTACCTGGGCCTCACCAATTGGTTCGAGCTGACGTCAACGCGTGCGCACGGCGAGCCACAAAACACACACCTCCTGGTCAATCCACATATTGGCTTTACATACAATCCAAAAAAATGGAGTTACAGCATCGAATGCAAATTTTTGGCAATGAACCATAAAAACGTACCCAATGTGGTGGATTATGTTGGCATTAAACAACACGGGGCCGTTGGTTTTTATTTAAACGTGATGAGAAAATTTTGACAATGAACAACCGCCAGACACGCGTCCTTATTTTTTGTGCGACAGAGCATCGTGGCACAGCAATGCTACGCAAAAGCAGGCTGCTTTACCTGACTACGCTGGCTTTTCTGCTACTCCTGTTTTCATCGTGCATGCGGCTCGACAACAACCTGTACAACCCAAGCACCGACATTTCGGAATACAAGCTCGATGCCTATAGCGGCGAGCAGGATTTTATCCTGGATGCCTCTTATACCATTCCCGACAGCCTCATTCACCAACTAACGCTCTTTTCCCAGGCACCTGGCGAAAATGAAGCTACACGCATCAGGGCAATATACATCGGTAGTCTTTCTCGCATTGCAAGCGATACCGTAATCATGTACTGCCACGGCAACAAAGACCACATGGATTTCTATTGGCAACGGGCCAAACTCCTCGCACATGTATCGGGCAAGAACCGCTATGGCGTACTGATGATTGATTACCGTGGCTTTGGTTTGAGCGAAGGCAAATCGAGTGAGGAAGGACTATATGCCGATGTGGATGCAGCCCTTCAATGGCTGAAATCAATGGGATTGACCAACAGCCGGCTGATGATGTATGGCTTTAGCATGGGAACGGCACCGGTGTGCGAACTTACCAATACACCACGTAGCCTGCAACCCGCCAAATTTATCCTGGAAGCACCATTTGCCTCAGCCGATGTGATGGCTGCTGATGGGAGTGGCCTCAACATGCCGGGCTCTTTCTTCACCAATTTAAAAATAGACAATGCTGAAGAAGTGAAAACAATCCGTCAACCACTTTGTTGGTTACATGGAACAAACGATAATTTCCTGAACATCAAAACCCATGGCGAAGTCGTATTCAGCCACTATGGTGGAACATACCGCGAAGCTCACCGCATTGATGGCGCCGACCACGGTGAAGTACCAGAAAAAGCAGGCTTCGCCAATTATTTGAATATAGTAAGTACCTTTATCAGAAAATAAAAACGATGGCAATTACAACAGAAAGCGTGATCGACGCTTTAAAATATGTGGATGACCCGGATCTGAAAAAAGACCTGGTCACACTCGGCATGGTGAAAGACGTTGCCGTGAATGGCAAACAGGTATCGTTTACGGTTGTGCTCACCACACCGGCTTGCCCGATGAAAGACATGATCCACAACGCCTGCGTGAATGCCATTAAGCATTACGTAGATCAGGAAGCAGTCGTAACGGTGAACATGACGGCAAATGTGACTACATCGCGCAGCACCGACAACACCACGCTCTCTAAAGTGAAAAACATTATTGCCGTGGCCTCCGGAAAAGGTGGCGTTGGCAAATCGACGGTAGCTTCAAACCTCGCGATCGCCCTGGTAAAACAAGGCGCCAAGGTTGGCCTGGTAGATGCCGACATCTATGGACCATCGCAAACGATTATGTTCGATGTTCAGAACGAAATGCCGGGAAAATCCGAATACGACGGAAAACCGAAAATGGCGCCAGTAGAAAGCTACGGCGTTCTACTCAATTCTGTTGGCTTCCTCGCAGGACCCGACCAGGTAATAGCCCTGCGCGGCCCAATGGCATCGAAGGCTTTAACCCAGTTGTTTATGGATACGAACTGGGGAGAACTGGATTACCTGATCGTGGATCTTCCGCCCGGAACAGGCGATATCCAGATCTCTCTATGCAGCCAGATCCCACTGACCGGTGCTGTGGTGGTATGCACACCACAGGCTGTTGCTCTGGCCGATGCACGCAAAGGCATTGCGCTTTTCAATCTGCCGGCCATCAATGTGCCTGTTATTGGCGTTGTTGAAAACATGGCTTGGTTTACACCGGAAGAATTACCGGAAAACCGTTACTACATTTTCGGAAAAGACGGTGCAAAAAACCTGGCTGGCGAAATGCGCCTGCCCCTTCTCGGCGAAATCCCTTTGGTACAAAGCATCCGCGAAGCCGGCGATATTGGCCGCCCGGCTGTGTTGCAGGAAACGACCCCACAAGCTTTGGCTTTCCGCGAAATGGCGCAGAACGTGGCCCAACAAGTTGCAATTCTCAATGCATCCAAAAGCAAGCCTGAACCGGTGAAAGCCTGATACCTGATAATCGTCATCAAAAAGTCCCGCCGGTTTGGCGGGACTTTTTTGCGGCTGGTGATCAGGACTTCACCTTTATCTGCACTGAGGGGAGCGTGGTTAAGCCACCGGGTTTTTGCACTTTCACATTTTCAATATACAACCTGTCGCCGTTCTTCAGCGAAGCCATAGCCAATCTGGCCTCCGACGTAAAATTATTGCTGTTGCAGGTAAACGTTTGCTGCCGCCCGCCGCGGATCATGAAAACGTCGAAACTCTTCACTACCATGTTTACCGGGAACATAAAACCTGGCGATTCGGCTCCCAGGCCGCCTACCTGGCTGATCTCGTTCCGGCTCATCTCCAGGTTGGTTGTCGCCAGCTTTCCTCCTATTTTTAACACTGCCGGTGGAATATCTTTAACCCTGAACAGTTTCGGGGCGCCTTGCGGTTGATACACGCCATTCACTTTGGCAGATACCGTCAACGTACAGCTACCCGAAGACCTGGCTTTAACCGTATATTTTCCGGCACCGGCAGGAATGACCTCTGCACCACAGCCCGCCACAGTTACCCGTAATTCCGATGGAGAGAAACCTGCCGAGGAAACACTCATCGGGTTATCGACACCAGCATAAATGATATTCATATTGTCGGCGGAAACCGCCGTAAATGGAGGCGCTACCATGTAGCTGTAGTCAAACGGGTAATAGTCATTCACTCCTTTTGCATTCTTGTAAACCACAACGCCTTTGAGATTCTTTGGCCCGACGGCATTACTCGATGCTTCGTAGCGGCCCATGCCGCCCTCTACCGGCAATGCAGAACCTGGCATTTTTAACTCATGCTTCAGGCTATCGTACTCAGCACCCAGCAACACCTGCATGCGGTCGCTCCCGAGCGCAGAGCTTGAAGCCCCAAGGACAATATCCGCCTTAAAGGCCTGTCCGGCGAGCACGTAGGCAGTGGGTGCGATCACCTTTGCCTGGATTTTATCCACCTTGAAATCGAATTTTCCAGCAGCTGCACCAAACACATGCAACACTTCCGATTCGATGTTCTTCATATCGGCCTGTATTTTATTGAGGTTGGTAACAACGGCTGCCATAGGCATGTGGTAAAAGTTTTCCAATTCCCAGTTGAGCGCGACGCCATCTACTTCGATGTGACGATCCACCGGCCGGATGGTTTCCAGTTTTTCGATGAGCGCATCGAGATCGGCCTGATCGAGTTTGGTTTCGGCATGTTGCTGCATTGTAGTAAGCATGGCGCGCATACCGGCATGCAAGCCTTCAAGCTGTGCACGCAGGTCTTTGGCCGAATAGCGTGACGAGATGGGAGCTGTTTCGTTGGAACCGAGCATGAGATAAGTCGGCGTATCGTAGTCGTCGAGCTTGTCCATGAAGCGCAGTTGCGACGTATCGTTCTTGGATGGCCCTTCTGTCGCCTGAACGATGCGTAGTTTGACACTGTCGATGTAGGCATACACGCGGGCAATCTCTTTTTTCGCTTCAAGGGCTTTCATCAAATAGGGTTTGGCATCTGAATTCCCTGCCTTCACGTAATCTTCAAACGCTTTCTGCACACGCTGATTGTTTTCGTCGAGAATTAGTTTTGACTTCGCGATGCTTTCATCCACAGTGACAAAGCCTTTTAGAATTTCCTTGGAGACGTTTAGTGCCAGCAAGGCAGTAAGCACCAGATACATCATGCCCACCATTTTCTGGCGTGGCGTTTCTTTTCCTGATCCCATGGTAGTAGTGTTTTATCGGTTAGTGGTTTGTTGGTTGTCTTTATAATTTCGGGTTTTCGGAAAAGTAACAGCGGTGCATAAAAAATAATTTTAATTGGATGATATTCTGGGCTCATCCTTATCTTTGCTTAAACCATTAATTATGCGCGTATTTAAGTTCGGCGGCGCGTCTGTAAAAGACGCACAAGCCATCAGGAACGTAGCTGAAGTGATCAGGCTGTTTCCCGACACGGAGCTGGCGGTAGTGATTTCAGCCATGGGCAAAACCACCAATGCCCTCGAGCAAATCACCCAGGCTTTCTTTAACCAAACCGGCGAAGCCGAGCAGTTACTCGAAGCCGTGAAGGCCTACCACATGAACATTTGCAAAGACCTGTTTGACGATCCTTTGCACCCCATATTCACCGAGCTTGAGAATACATTTGTAGAGCTTCACTGGGCCATAGAAGACGAGCCCACCCATACTTACGACTTCGAGTACGACCAGATCGTAAGCCTCGGCGAGATCGTTTCCACTAAAATCATTTCGGCCTACCTTAACCACGCAGGCCTTGAAAATGTCTGGTTAGACGTGCGCGGCATCATTCAAACGGACAATACTTACCGCGAAGGAAAAATTGATTTCGCACTCACACAAACATTGGCCACCAAAGTCCTGCAACCGCTCTTGAAGAGCAAGCGCGTGGTGATCACGCAAGGCTTTATTGGTGGAACCTCAGAAAACTTCAGCACCACACTCGGCCGCGAAGGTTCCGACTACACGGCCTCCGTATTGGCCTATTGCTTGAATGCTGCGGATGTTACCATTTGGAAAGACGTTCCAGGTGTTTTGAATGCCGACCCCAAATGGTTCAGCAACACCAAAAAAATAGACGAGTTGTCGTATCACGACGCGATTGAGCTTACTTACTACGGCGCCACGGTGATTCACCCGAAAACCATCAAGCCTCTGCAAAACAAAAACATTCCTCTGTACGTGAAATCGTTCCTGCACCCGAAAGAAAACGGAACGGTCATCAGGGATGGCGATAAACGGCTGAATATTCCATCATACATTTTCAAGGTGAACCAGGTACTGATCTCGATACAGCCTAAGGATTTTTCGTTCATTGCGGAAGACAACCTGAGCGATATTTTCGACCTGTTTTCAAAGCATGGCGTCAAGATCAACCTGATGCAGCTTTCGGCCATCAGCTTTTCGGTTTGCTGCGACCATGACGAAACAAAAATCGGCCTCCTGGTAGGAAAATTGAAAGAGATGTTCAAAGTACTTTATAATGCAGGAGTCGAGTTGATGACGGTAAGGTATTATACGCAGGAAACACTGGATAACCTGACAAGTAAAAAAATCATTTTGCTCGAACAGCGTAGCCGGTTTACCGTGCAAATGGTTATGAAAGACGACACCGAATAAAATCACACCAAACAAAACCGATCATGAGTGCAAAAATAAAAGATGCCGGCGCCCCTCCTGGAACCATGCTTTATACGGGCGAAAGCAGAACGGACCGCATCCGCATCACCCTGATCGAATACAACGAAACCGAGTTCTTCGAACAAGAGTTTTACGACTTGTCTGATTGCCTGACTTATGTGAAGCCGGAACTCGTGAAATGGATCAATGTAGAAGGGCTTAACCGCCCGGAGGTGATTGAAAAGATAGGCAGTATCTACAACATTCACCCGCTCACAATGGAAGATGTGGTGCACGTAGATCAGCGTCCGAAATTTGAAGAATACGACAATTATGTAGTGGCGATCATGAAAATGATCCGCTACACCACAGAGGTGGAATCGGAACAACTGGCGATTATTTTACTGGAGAATACGGTGATTACGTTCCAGGAGCCTGAAGGTGGCGACGCCTTTGATATTATCCGTAACCGCTTACGCGCATGCAAAGGACGCGTGCGCAAACTGGGCGCCGATTACCTGGCCTATGCACTTATTGATGCCGTAGTGGATCTTTATTTTGTGGCGATCGAAAAGATCGGTGACAAAGTAGAAGACATCGAGGAAGAGATCATTAGCGACTCGGGGAAAAAATCGCTGATGGAACTGTATCACCTGAAACGGGAAATGATCTACCTCCGCAAACAGGTTTGGCCGATGCGCGACCTCATCAATAATATGATCCGCTCCGAAACAACACTTATTAATTCAAGCAGCGACCTTTACCTGCGGGATCTGAGCGACCATGTTTCCCGCATCATCGACACGGTAGAAACCTACCGCGACCTCCTGTCGGGCATTATGGATATTTACCTGAGCACCAACGCCAATCGCATGAACGAAGTCATGAAGGTGCTTACCATTATGTCTTCACTATTTATTCCGGTGACTTTTATTGCCGGCGTGTACGGAATGAACTTCGATAACATGCCCGAACTGCATACCCAAAACGGCTACTTCATTACGTGTGGAGTCATGCTAGCCACTATCATCGGCCTTTCGATTTATTTCAAAACCAAAAAATGGCTATAACGTGCTAAGGTTGTAGTACACCCGGAGCCCACAGCCATGCTGCATTTTAAATTCGGGCGCATAGCCAAGCGCAATGCGATCGTAAGAGGGCGTGTACATGAGCTGAACGCTGTAGCGCGGATTAAGATTAAAATTAAGCCCAACGCCCCCGAAGGCGCCTATGCCCACGCCAATGAGGTAACGTGCACTGTAGTAGTTATACGGCGGCGTATTGTAAACACTCATGAGGTCGATAGCAAGGTTGTAGGCGCCGTTATTTTGATCGCTCATCAATAAGGCTTGATTTTTCTGGGCTTTCGACATGATGATGTTGAACCCACCTTCCAGCACTACGTTGATCTTTTCGTTTTTGCCAAGAATGTGCTGGTAGCCGAACTGGAACATAAGCCGCTGCTCGGCGCCAACAATGGTGAATTGGTTTACACGGCTGGCGGCACCCGGGGTTTGATAGCCACCCGAATTGTTGGTGGTAGTAATTGTAAACTTCCCATTCACTGCCAGCTTGGTGCCGTTGATGTTGATCATGATATTCTGTTTCCGATCGAGCTGGTAGCGCGTATTGAAGCCCACCAGGTAGGTGGTCGTGTAACGGAGGTTTACCGGCATATCGCTTTGGGTAAACTGCCAATCGGTATGGTTGACATTAAGCAATTGGGCAATCAGATCGTTGTTGCCATTCCCGTACACGTTCACGATCTGGTTGTATAAAATGCTGTTGTTAAAACTGTTTCGCTGACCATATTCATCAAAGCCATACCCATCGTACAGGTAAGCCGTTTGAGCGTTGGCCCAGAAACCACCGATAAACAAGCCGGCATGAAAGCCCTTGTGGGGAGAAGAAGAAACTGCGGTACTGTCGCCGTCCTGCCAATCGTCCTGCGCTCTGGCCGGAGCAGTGGCAAACACCAGCAAAGCCAGCGAAAAAACAGACAGGTATCTTTGGATACGATCCATGGTTAAAAATAAGACTAAATAACGAACGGAAAGGCAAAAATCACTATAAATAGTGATAGTCAACAGTATATTTTGCATTTTTGCCGGAATTTTGAAAACCTCCCTCTTTTATAATTTAAGTCTTTGCCTGGCTTTGTATCAACTGCCCGCGCAAACTGCCTCGTTTAGTACCAAAGCACAGAAATTAACCGGTACGTTCGGTATATATCATTTAAAGCCCATTACGCTCAGCGACAGCACCGCCACGGAAACGGCCGCTCTCTTTATCGCGCAACTCGACGACCGCGGCATCGTTCTGAAGCAAAGCGATGTTTCGCTGCTCCGCGATGGGAGTTCGCAGCTTTTCAACGAGCTTAGTTCCCACAGCGACACCTACTTTAACCATGCGGTAGCCGTGTACCGCCGCGCACTAAACTGCACAGACTCTATTCTGACAGTTTTGGCGGAAAAGAAACTGAACTTCACGGAAGCCGACACCGCAGTGTTTCTTCCGCTGGCCTCCGACGTCGCTTACTCTCCGAGTTTGAAGGCACACGCGCGCCGACTCGAAAGGAACATCAAGTTCCGTTGCTACGAACGGGTGGCCAACATCGAGGGAAACGAACGGTTTTCGGAACAGGAATTTATCGCCAAACTGAATGAAGTTTCTAAGACCATCGTGGGCAACTACCGTAAACGTCTTCAGAAGCCACTCGCGGAAACTGAAAAAACGGTCGAATCGGCACTGCTTAACGCTATTGCGCAACGTTACGACCCTCACTCCAATTACTTTAATAAGGAACAGAACAAAGCATTCAGCAAGCAGCTTTCCTCCAGGGTAGAATCGTTCGGTTTATCGGTTTATGAAGACGAAGACGGGAATGTGGTCGTTGGCGATATCGAGCCCGGCGGAGCTGCCTGGCTCAGCAATGAGGTAAACGAAGGCGACATCCTGGTATCGCTGCTTACCGGCCAGAAAAACTACAGCAGCGAAGGAAATACCGCCGCCGACATCCAGGAAGCGCTCGACAACAGCAATGACGCGAAAGCCATGCTCACGCTCAAAAAAAAGAACGGGCAGTTAAAAACCGTGAAGCTAATACGGCAAAAAACCGGCTCCGCAGAAAATACCGTGAAAGGCTATGTATTGAAAGGCGAAAGCGGAAATATGGGCTACATTTCGCTGCCCAGTTTTTATACCGATATGGAAAATACGGGCATGCCAGGCTGCGCCAACGATGTGGCAAAAGAGATCCTGAAACTCGAAGGCGACAGCATCCGGGGCTTGATCATCGACCTTCGTAATAACGGTGGCGGCTCTATGCAGGAAGCCATGAACCTTGCCGGAATTTTTGTAGATGAAGGGCCGCTTTTCATTTACAAGGAGCGCAACCGGAAGCCCTCGCTGCAAAAAGACATCAACCGGGGATCCATCTTCAAAAAGCCACTGGTGGTAATGATCAATGAGGCCAGCGCTTCGGCCTCGGAGCTGTTGGCCAATATTGTAAAAGATTACAACCTTGGTGTGGTTGTAGGACAAACCAGTTACGGCAAAGCTACTGCGCAAACCGTGCTTCCGCTCGATACCAATGCTCTGCGCTTTACGAGTACCCTTACCTCGGTGAGCGACTTCATTAAAATAACACATGCCGCCTTTTACCGACTCAACTGCACCAGCCACCAGGGCTCAGGCGTGATTCCCGACGTACCCTTGCCGGCTTCGCCCGGGTACTCAGTTTATAAAGAAAACAAAGAGCCGTTTTACTTACAGCCCGATGCCATTACCAAACAGGTGATTTACACGCCGCGACCCGCTATCGACAAAGCCGCGCTCCAGCAGCAGTCTGCCGCGCGCATTGCATCATCGGCTGCATTCATCCAATACCGCCGAAGTGCCGACTCTGTACTGCTGTTTGTAAACCAGGCACAAAAAGTACCGCTCCGCCCGGCGGGCTACAAGCAGTACCAACAGGCCACTGAGCGGCTGTTCGATGCGTACGGGCATGCGGCAAAAAGTGAGAGCCACCATGTGTCGTGTTTGAACAACACCTTCGACCAGAAGATATCGGAAGTGAGCGAGCAAAGCCGTGAATTTAACCTGAAAATACGCGAATCCATTGAGAAAGACATCTTCGTCAACGAAGCCTTTCTCATTCTCGACGACTTGCGTCGTCAAACCAATCCATAACAATCCCTCAACCATTATTCAATCAACCATCATGAAATCAACAATCAAAACAAGCGTGGCTGTCTTAGCCTTTTTGGCTACAGGAAGCCTCTCTGCACAAAACCCGGTGCAGTACATGGAAAAAATCAGCACCGAATTCAAAAAAATATCCGACGAAACCTGGGATTACACCAGGGCTGTTGCACACAACAAAAAAGCGCGCCAGATCGAAGGACAGCGCAAACAGATGCTGAACGCCAACCGCAGCGGCCTCAACCGCATCAAAAACATGCCTGGTTTCCAGGGAAACACTGCTTATCGTGACTCCACCGTGCGTTACCTGGAACTGAGCTACGCGGTGCTAAACAACGATTACTCGAAGATCGTAGATATGGAAGAAATTTCGGAGCAATCGTATGATGCAATGGAAGCATACATGATGGCGCAGCAGGTAGCAAACGACAAACTGGAAGCCGCATTTGATATTGCTGTGGCTGCCAATAAAAAATTTGCCGACGACAATAACATCCAGCTGATTGAAGAAAAATCGAAAACCGGCGAGAAACTTGAGAAAGCCAGTGAAGTATTCAAGTTCTACAACCAGGTTTTCCTCGTATTCTTTAAACCCTACAAACAAGAACTCTACCTGCTTGATGCGCAAAACAAAAATGACATCAATGCCATGAAGCAGAACCAGGAATCGCTGTCGAAACTTGCCAAAGACGCTAAGGAAAAATTAAAAGCCATAGAACCCTACAACAACAATACCACGCTAAAGGCAGCCTGCAATGAGGTGATGGATTTTTATATTATGGAAGCCGACACGAAGGTTCCGGCATTGGTAGATTTTTACCTGAAAAAAGAAAAATTTGACAAACTGAAAACAGCTACCGACAAAAAAGGCAAGAACCTGACCCAGTCGGAAGTAAACGAGTTTAACGCCGCTGTGAACGACTACAACAAGGCTTCGGCAGAATACAATAAGATCAACGCTGAACTCAACGCTAAACGTTCGGCGGCACTCGAGCGGTGGAACAATGCCGTTTCGAAGTTCCTCGACAAAAACATTTCGAAAAAGAAATAAGCGCCAGCAACCAGAAAGCAAAAAGGTCTCTCCAATGCAGGAGAGACCTTTTTTTCTATGCCACACAAGCCTTCTTAGTTCACAGACTTGTTGATAGCGTCCATGAGCTGTTTGCGGGCAATAAAAATGCGGCTTTTGATGGTTCCAAGTGGCAATTTCATTTCCTGCGCAATCTCTTCGTACTTAAAACCGGTATAGTAGCGTGTGAACGGAATTTTGTATTGGTCATCCAGGTTCTCGATCTTATTCAAAATGTCTTTACTCGCCAAACGCGACTCGGTGATGTCCTGATAGTTATTTTTAAAAGCCCTGGCCATGGCCACGTCGGCGTTGGTTTGAATGATTTGTTTGGTTTTAACCGCCCGGCGATACGAATTAATAAAGGTGTTCTTCATGATCGTAAACAACCAGGCTTTGAGGTTGGTA
>DAIUED010000052.1:4350-14481 GCA_036845295.1 Bacteroidota bacterium | reverse complement strand
CGATAGGCCGTATATATAAGCTCTATCTACATTTTGCACGGCCTGTACTTTGCTCTTGCTGCCTTGATACATCACCGAGTCGCTGCCGTTGAACTGAAAGTCTTTGGTGACAAGTGCATTGGTGAGGCTTGTATAGAATGCGCCGATGTCGAATTTGTAGCGAGACTGGAATATTTTACTGAGACCCATTTCGAAGTTATAGGCGTATTCCGGTTTCAGATTTGGATTTGGGACGATCAGAATGTTTCCTGAGCTTTCAAACACTTTACTCATGTCATCGACATTTGGCGTGCGAAACCCGGTATTGGCCAGAATGGAAAATTTGTAGTCGTTTTCAGCTTTCCAGGTAAAGCCAACACTGCCGGTAAGAGCCTGTGACTGTTGTTTCGCTTCTGTAAACGGGAATTTGAAAAAGGTCGTATCCTTGAAAGTGCTTTTTAACAGGCTGTTGCTGTAACGTAATCCGTCGCTGATCACCAACTGACGGTTTACTTCCCAGGAGTGCGATGCATAAAAAGCGAAGGTATTCATGGTACTTCCTCCGTCGGCATACCGTGTGTCGGCCGGCGTTTCGGCCTGGGTCTGGATATTGGTAAAATGAGCCGTTGACTTAACATCGTTTGCTGTGATTTCAGTGCCGTATCGCAGTTCGTGTCTTTCCTTTATGGTTTTAAAGACGTCAACATTTGCCGAAAGCACGGTGACATCTTCCATTTGCGTTTTGCGGTTCACGTTTTGAAACCTGCGTGTAATTCTATCCTGATCTATTTTCTGATAAGCCAGTATTACTTTGATGTTGTCGGAAACACGCGTTTTGCCATCATAGTTCAGTGTGTAAGCTCCCAGAAGGCGTTTTTGCGGGCCGTATCCATTCTCTGCCCAACGAAGCTTTCCTCCTGCGTAATCACCGTTGAGCCGGTCATAACGAGGCAGAAAACCCGATTCACTGTACTGCAGGTTCAAGTCATGCGTGAGGTGATTTCCGGTTTTGAGAACAAAACGCTGCATGATATCCGTTTGTTTATAGCCGGAACCTTTTTGGAGGTTATTGTTGGCATTGGAGAGCATGGTGTCCCGATCATTGATGCGTTCTGCATAGTATCTGCGATCCCATGTATTGGTGTATCCAGCCAGTTTGGTTGAGCCGCTCATGAGGTCTCCGAAATCCGAAAACGTGATGTTGGTAAGCGATGCAAATTTTTTCCAGCCCAGATTGAAGTCGAGGTGTCCGGTTTTTTCACTGGCGGCACTTGCATAACGCATCATCGCATTGGCTTTTACTAGGATTTTGTTATTGTCGCTCAGTTGCGCATTCTTGGTATAGAAATGCATCACGCCGCCAAGGGCATCGCTGCCGTATATGGTGGACGATGGTCCGAACACAATCTCCGTTCGCTCCAGCATATTCGGGTCGATAGTCATGACATCCTGTAAATGTCCGCCGCGGTATATGGCGTTATTCATGCGTACCCCGTCTATTACCATCAACACTTTGTTGGCTTCAAATCCTCGCAGCGAAGGGCTTCCGCCTCCCGCCTGGCTTTTTTGTAAAAATACCTGGCCTGTGTTCGCAAGCATGTCGCCGCTGGTTGGCGGGTTACTAAACTCGATGTCTTTTTGTTTGATGATCTCCATCGCATACGGCACATCCAGTTTCGACTCTTCTTTACGGTTGGCAGAGAGCACAACTTCGTCGAGGTTAACCGTTGTTGCCGTCAGATCTACAAGCAGCTCCTGCTGCCCTTGGCTTAGTCGCATTTTTGTGCGTGCATAGCCCGGCTTATACAGCCAAATGGAATCCTGCCGGCTCAATGCCGAAGCATCTGCTTTTCCGTTGATGTTTGTTTTTACCATGGTATTGGTAATATCCAGAAGCATAACATCGCTTAGAGGTTCGCGGCTTGTTTTATCGCGGACCACAACCGTTTGAGAGTATGTACTGGCTGATATGAGAAAGAGTATAATGATGAAGTTTGTTTTCATAAATAGGTATAAATTAGTGTAAGTTGTTGTAATCCGTTCCGGTAAAGTGAAAAGGAGTAGCAAGATGGGTTGCCTCACGCAAAAAAATCGGGTGGCACTGTGAAAGGCGCGATGAATGCAGCTACGATTGAGCGCGGATGCGCATGTGGATGGACAATGTAAACGTGGAAATGGAATAGGTGTGGCCCATTGTCCGCTAGGTATTCCAGTGCGATCAACTGTTTCAATAGTTTGAGGCAAAGCGTTGCGGGCACCTTGTCGTAATCCGTTCGGAATAACTCTCTCAGCTTTTCTTCCTGCTGATCCTGGATAACATAAAGTATGATGTCGTTTTCCAGGCGTTCGATCTGCACAATATCGTATAACACGTGTTGGTAAACCACCTCTTTTCCGCCGTCTTCCCAATAGAGTGTTTCGGAATTAGTAAATAAATCATCTGGATGAATGGCTATTTTTTTAAGACAGCTCATGTAAAGCGTCGAAAAGTGAGCGCGAAAAACCGAGCGGTGTTTCTCCATAGAATATTGGTATAGACAGCAAACGGCAGCCAATATAAACGATAAGAGAAGCAACATAAACCAGGCAGTTATTCTGCGCATATTTTTGTATTAGTTCACGAAAAGCCCTTCTGTGTAGGGTTTCCGTGCAGTGATCAAATAAGGGTACGTAACTTCGAGGCGCACAAATCTATGTTTTATTTCTTTCGAGAGTTTTTTTTAACACGGTGTTAATTCTGTAAAGGATTCATAGATGAATATAGATTTGTCTTTTCGGTGTGCATACTTTGCTTTCCACGCAGAATGATTTAATGAAGGAAATCACCATCTAAGTATCGCGACACCACATATTGCGAGCGTTGTTACTATTGGGGTATGTTGGCAGTGAGTCTATTGCTGTAATGTGTACGAGACACAAAATTGAACATCGAAACTTACGCGTCCGGAATTATTTTCTCGTTTTTCAGTCGCCGGTGTACATAGTGCCCAGCTGGCTATTAAAAATTAGCAATGCTATTTTTACTGTAATTTGTCCGTTCGCTTTTTTGATCTGGATTAGCCTTTTCTCGTAAGTGGTAGTTAGCTTTGGGCTAGGCTTGCCCAAAAAACTACGCAAATCTTCGGGAAAACAGTTCAATGAAACCCTTGAGAACTTGTGTTTTTGCATCGTCCTGACGTTAAAACAGGTTTTAAGATGATCCAAGTGTTAAATCTTAGTTAGTCCTTTATTTTTCTTAAATAGATAAGTAAACGGCTATTTTTTCATTTTTGATCACATCATTTCTAAATCGGTTTACCTACATCGTTAATTTAGCTTTCGTTTCCTGGTACTTTTTCAATACCCACTTAATATTAAAAAATACAAAACAATGAAAAGGTTATGTACTGTTCTATTTTGCACACTATGGTTCATGTGTTGCAAGCAGGTTGATGCTCAGAACCCCAAAAATATTCATACGGATAAAGAGTATGAAAAAATGCCGCTATGGGTGGGTATGATGAACGATCCTAATGCCAATTACTATGAAACGATCAAGGCTTTTCGTTTATTTTGGAAAGACCGGGTATTGCCCGAAGAGCCTTTCGAAGATTCTTCGGTTGATTCCTTTGAGCAGGAAGTAGGCTTATCAGGCAGTGTAAAGAGCAAAGCTGAGCGTCGGCGTGAAGAGCGTCGCCGCGAACAGTTCCGTAAGCGTAACCTGGGAAAAGAATATACCTATGATGCAGAAGTGCGCGCTTTTAGGGGCTGGCTGGTTCACAACAAACCGTGGGTAAAAGAAGATGGTAGCATCTACACCGAAGCCGAACGTCAGGAGATGATCAATAGGCAGATCAGCGAGTTAAAAGAAATCGAATCACAAGAAAAAACGCATTAAGAGCATAAGGCTAATGAAAAAAATGTTATTAATAGCGGCGATGGCCGCAGGATGTTTCTTACCATTGGGTGTTTTTGCTCAATTGGCTAACTGGACGGTTCCCAAAGCAGGAACCAAATTTCCGGTAAATAGCAGTGGCCAGATCAATGGTCTTTGCCGGATCGTTCAACTGAAATTTCATCCGACCAACGTCAATAAATTTTATGCTGTGACATCGCAGGGCGGTTTGTTTACCTCACAGGATCAGGGTACAAACTGGCTGGTGGCGGCAGGCACAGAAACTCTGACAGATAATTGTGCTTCCATTTGCGTGGACTATACCAACGATCAGCATTTGTTGCTTGGAACGGGAGACCCTAGTTACTATTACAACGGTTCCGGGATAAAAGTGTCTAATGACGGCGGAGCAAGTTTTAGTTCTACCGGACTTACCAACTGCCTCGTTACCCATATTCTGCAACATCCCTTGTCATCCAATGTGTTTGTGGCAGCTACTAACAAGGGTATCTATCAATCGACAGACGGTGGTAATACCTGGGCGGCCAAAACTTCTACTACGATTCCATTCTGTGATCTTAAGTCGAAAGCTGCTGCTAACTCACGGGTATTGTATGCAGCAACCAAGGATGCGCCTTCCAAGTTTTTTCGCTCTACGGATTTTGGAAACACCTGGACACAAATTACCGGCTTTGCCACAGCTACTACGTTTAATCACTCAGGCGGGCGCATCGGCGTGACGCCAGCTGATACCAACGTGGTTTACTTCGAACCGATCAATGGCGGCGGGATGATCTATAAATCCGATAACAGCGGCTTGAGTTTCAGGTTGAAAAAGGGCGAGGGGAGTCCATACCTCACGCTTTATGCCAATAGCTCAACCTCCAGCGGCCAGGGCGATTACAACAATTGCATTGTCGTGGATCGCACCAATCCCGCAAAGCTCTGGCTGCAAGCACACAACACCTGGTTTTCAGCGGACTCCGGGGCAACCTGGACCCAACTTACGTCTTGGTGGGCCACAGTTCATACCGATATGCATGAACTGCTGATCCCATCCTTTGACAATAATCGGCTTTATAGCTGCAACGATGGTGGCGTTTGGCTTAGCACCGATGGGGGAAACACCTGGACGACCAAAAGCAATGGTTTATATGCTTATGAAATAGGATCCAACACAGGCATCGGTAGTCCAACACGTGGAGACTTTGTAAGCATAGGTACTCAGGATAATGGCCGGGTGTACGGCGATTCTACCGGCTGGTTTACCATTGGAGGTGGTGACGATTACGCGAAGCGTCAAATGGATTATAATGATTTCGTTTATTATAATGGCACAAGCCGTCAGCGCATACCCAACAATTCGTCTTCTACCTACAATTTGCCAACTGCCAACTGGAATGTATTTTCGTTCAATCGCCGAAATAAAAACCTGGGTTTTATGGGGGAAAATGGCGTATATTGCACAAAGAACCTTGCTTCCACGTCGCCTGCCTGGACTGCGATAGGAACCTTTACAACCGCTGTAACAGCCCTTCACAGCTGTATTGCCGATACCAACCGGCTTTATGTACTGGTTTCCAATGGTGTTTACGTCTCAACAAATGCTCTCTCGCCGAGTCCTACGTTTTCATTCTCTTCACTGCCAACATCATTCAGCACCCGCGGAAGCATTGTGGCAATCGCCAATAATCCTAACGCAGTGTACGTGGCAGCTGATAATAAAGTGTATTACTCGAGTAATGCGGGCGCCTCGTGGACCAATATTACTTACAACCTGCCAAACGCGACACACCGCAGGATACTGGCAGAAGAGTATGGCGGTACGCAAGAACTTGTGTTCTTAGCTACCAACAATGCTGTATATTACAAAAAAGCAGGTCAAACCAGCTGGACCAATTACAGCACTAACCTGCCAGTAAGACGGTCTCCATCCGAATTTTCGATGTTCGACGACGGAACACGGAACTCAAAGATTTGGTATGCATCCTACGGAAGAGCAATTTTCGAATCGAAATTCGATAACATCAGAGCGGCCAGCGCAGAAATTGTTATGAACTCAGATTCTACCATTACGTGTTCTTCTCCCAGCGTCACGTTTAGTGAGTCTTCCGTTGGCATGGTGGGTGCTATGAGCTATACCTGGACGCTTCCCGGGGCCTCTCCCGCCACGGGATCGCTGTCGGCAATCAGCACTACGTATTCGGTAAGTGGAACTTATAGCATTACACTTCAGGCAAAAGATGCTACCAATACCATATTTACAAAAACCATCACTAAATACATTCAGGTTATTCCTTGCGCACCAGATACAGTGCCTGGCAATGCGGCATTTATCGATGGTTCCTTAAATTATCTCGCAACCCCGAATTTTAGTATTACCAATGCCAACTCCTTAACATTGAGTGCCTGGATCAAGGTCGATACGGCTCAGGCAAGTTTTGCGGGCATTATTTTTACTTCAAGTTCTCCGGCTACAGGCCTGGATTTTTATTCCGGAACGAAAATCGGCTACCATTTCAATAGTAGTCCGTCCACTTATAATTACAGTGGCGGGCCAACAGTACCCCTCAAAAAATGGACTCACATCGCACTTGTGATTACACCTTCCAACGCCACCATTTATATGAATGGAGTGCCCTACGTTAACAATGTAGCAAATCCTTCTATTAATATCACGAGTGGGTTTTTAATAGGCAACGATCGGAACAATACCGCACGAACGATGAAAGGACAAATCGACGAAGTGTGTATCTACAGCCGCGCGTTGTCTCAGAATGAAATCAGGGAGCAAATGCATCTTACCAAAAACCATAACAGTATTGATCCGGCGCTCCTTGCTTATTATCAGTTCAACGAAGTTGGGAATGTGGCCTACAACCGTTCGGGTAGCCTGAACGCAACGTATCAGATGAATGATGCGCATGTGATATCAACGGCTCCTGTAGGAAGCGGCAACAGTGAGCGCATGACGATTACAACTACCGGGGTGAAAAATTTTGCTGCCGAAGGATTGAATCTGAATTTCCCTAGTACGCCGCTTCCAAACGGAGAAATTTGTGTTACGCGGTTGAATATTCCGCCAGATTCCGTACCATTGAATAATACCTTTGCTAATACGGCTCAAAAATACTGGATCATTAACAACTACGGTTCCAATAGCACATTCAGTTATGTTGCTAGTGCTACCATGACAGGCTTCGGTAGTATCAGCGCTGCTCAGGCCACAGCACCCTGGAAGTTTAAATTGCATCAGCGGGAAACCGGAGGGTATCTGGCATCTGGTTGGTCAAAAATTGATAGTGCTTCGGCAGCTACTGCCGGCGTTGCCGGCGTGCTTACCTTTACAGGTACGGGCGTTACAAGTTTCAACAAGCAATTTACCATCACGCGAAGCGCATGCTTTTCTGCTACCAGTCCGGCCTTATCTGTAAGCAACAGCAGCTTGTGCAGCGGGTCGTCGGTTACGCTCTCTGTTTCGTCGGGTACCCTGAATGATGCAACGTCATGGGGTTGGTATAAGGGAAGTTGTGGCGGCACTTCAGTTGGCAATGGTCTTTCGCTGGTGGTGTCTCCCACCACCACCACTACGTATTACGCACGAGGAGAAGGCGGATGTGCGGCGGCGGGTATCTGCTCGTCAATTACAGTGACAGTGAACACCATCCCGGCAAGCCCGTCAACATTATCCGGCAGCTCGCCGATTTGTGCGGGTTCGGTGAATGTATATAGTGTAGCCGCTGTATCGGGTGCTACGTCTTATTCCTGGACGGTTCCTGGCGGTTGGTCGGGTACATCTATCACGAATACCATTTCACTCACCAGCGGATCCGTAAGCGGTAACGTTACCGTGAGAGCCGTCAATAGTTGTGGTAGCTCTGCGGCGTCCACCAAGTCGGTAACGGTGAACACGATCCCTGCAAGCCCGTCCACACTATCCGGTAACTCGCCATTGTGTGCGGGGTCGGTGAATGTATATAGTGTAGCCGCTGTATCAGGCGCCACGTCTTATTCCTGGACGGTCCCTGGCGGTTGGTCTGGAACATCTACTACGAATAGTATTTCAGTTACCAGTGGATCTGTAAGCGGTAACATCAGCGTGGTTGCTGCAAACAGCTGTGGTAGCTCTGCGGCGTCCACCAAATCGGTAACCGTGAACACCATCCCTGCAAGTCCGTCCACACTATCCGGCAACTCGCCGGTGTGTGCCGGTTCGGTTAATGTTTACAGCGTAGCTGCAGTAGCAGGCGCCACGTCATACTCGTGGACGGTTCCTGGCGGCTGGTCTGGAACATCTACGACAAATAGTATTTCACTCACCAGTGGATCTGTAAGCGGCAACATCAGTGTGGTTGCTGCAAACAGCTGTGGTAGCTCTGCAGCGACTACCAAATCGGTGACGGTAAATACCATTCCTGCGAACCCTGCAGTTATATCCGGCAACTCAACGGTATGTGCCGGTTGGGTAAATAGTTACAGCATAACCGCAGTAGCAGGCGCCACATCCTATTCCTGGACCTTTCCTGGCGGTTGGTCCGGAGCTTCTACGACCAACAGCATTTCGCTCGCGAGCGGATCAGTGGGTGGTAACATTACCGTTGTTGCGACAAATAGCTGTGGTAGTTCTGCCGCTTCAACTAAATCGGTGACGGTAAGTGCGATCCCGGTGAGCCCGGCAGCAATTTCGGGCAGTTCGGTGGTATGTGCGGGTTCATCGTATAGTTATACAGCTTCTGCGGTATTGGGCGCTACATCGTATTCCTGGTCGGTTCCTGGCGGTTGGTCCGGCGTTTCCAGCACAAATACCATCGTCGTGACGAGTGGATCAACAGGTGGCAGCATCCAGGTATGGGCGCTTAATATTTGCGGTATTTCAGCGGCCTTTTCCAAATCTGTTACCGTTCGCGCTGCCATTGTCAATACTCAAACAGTAAGTTTATGTGCCGGTCAAACGCTCACAATTGGTTCAACGGTTCATAACTCTTCCGGATTTTATACCGATACCATTGCATCTGCTGGTGGCTGCGACAGTATTGTGAAAACTCAATTGACGATTAAAGCACCAATCAACGTTGCAACAACGCTCAATGGTGCCACGCTTTCAGCCAATCAGAATAATGCTGCGTACCAGTGGATCGATTGCCAAACCATGACCCAGGTGAGCGGAGCAGTGAGCCAAACCTTCACGCCGTCCACTAATGGCAGCTATGCCGTTAGTGTTACTTTCAACAATTGTCAGGATACCAGTGCCTGCCAATTGGTCAACTCCGTTGGTATTGCTGTTAATCAGTCGGGAGAATCATTCGATGTTCTGCCAAATCCGACTTCCGGCTTGCTTACCGTGATCACGCCATTTAGTTCGGGTACCTTACACATTCTCACGGTTCTCGGTCAGGAAGTAATGTCTTTGCAAGTGCAAAGCAGAACTTCGATGTTGGACATCAGTAACCTGGCCGCAGGTATCTATTATGTAAAAGTGTCTGCGTCTGGCAAGCAATTCATTCGCAAGATTGTTAAGCAGGATTAGACGTTCTGTTGTGTACGATTGAAAAGCAACAAGCCCGTCTGAATACCAGGCGGGCTTGTTGCTTTGGGAATATGTGCGGTTATTGGTGTAGCAAGCGTGTATAGGAGTATCTGTTTAACACACGAGAGCCCCCCCTACAAAAATGCTCATGGCAGGACATTTCAAAGGGCTTACTCTTCCGCAATTGTTTTGATCTGTTCCAGGATAGAACTCCAGCCGCCCCCTGCCAAACTATCAGCATAACGTTTTTCGCCTTCGGCTACATTGGCGTAGTCGCCTTGCGTGATGGTAAGTTCTGTGCTGCCGTTTTTTTCGTTAAGCAAATAGCTTACTGTTGTATAATTTTCCGGAATATCAGGAATGGCTGCATTATTGGGATCAATGGCAGTGTACGACAGTAGTTTCCCTGGATTAAATGCCACGATACGTCCCTTCACAGCTACCAGTTCAACCCCGTCGAAAACGCCACGCCATAATAGTTCGCTCCCCACTTTCCAGTCGCTCACAGTTTCGCAGCCAAACATATACCTTTTTGTTTCCTGCGGGTTCACGAGGATGTCCCATACGCGTTGTACGGGAGCATCGATCGTGATGGTATTACGTATATACAGTTCCTCAGCCATCATTATTTGCCCGCTGCGGCGTTGCTTTTTGCTTTGGCGTCTTCCAGTATTTTGTTACACTTCGCGTCTGTATCGTCGAGGATCTTCTGCGCTTTTTTATCAACCTCTTTCTTCGCGACTTCTGCCGC
>DAIUED010000052.1:0-4340 GCA_036845295.1 Bacteroidota bacterium | reverse complement strand
TTTTTTGGCAGCAACTTTCGCCAGCGGGTTTTTCACATCTTCCACCTGCTTGTCGGCGGCAGCGTAGCCTTCGGCTCTTACCTTGTCGGCGGCAGCCTGTGCTTCGGCTTTCAGCTTCGCTACCTGCGCCTGCGCATCGGCAAGAATTTTTTGAGCTTCTTCGTTGGCTTTGTCTTTTACCGCTGTTACTACTTGTTCTTTTACATTTTCAACAGCTGATTTGCCATCGCTCTTCATGTTGGTTTTAATGGTAGGCTTCGTAATGGTTCCACCGAAGCCCACATTCACATTAACGATTTTTGGTACGCTAAGGTTGGTGCCTGCTGCCGAATTGGCCTGGCCCAAAAGTCCTGCCACCACGGTGTTTGCCTGTGAGCCAAACAATTCAGTCGGCACAGCCATTTTCCAGTTGTAGTCTATTGTCTGATCGAAGCCGGTTGATCCGGTAATATCGGCATTGATGGATTTTCCGACTTTCACTTTCACCGGGTTTCGCAGGGCAATACGACCATCTTTAAATTCGTAGTCGGCGCTCACGTTGTCCAGCGTAAGGTTCTTCAACTGTTCTATTTTCAAGGCTTCACCAAGTTTCATGAACGGAGGAAAGCCACTGAAAGCAACGCTGTTGGTTTTAAAAACACCGTGCCCGCTCAATGAGGTCAAGATCGGCGACATTTTCGAGTCGAGGTCGGCCTTGAACCCTTCGAGTGTTGCGGTAAACATGCCATTGGCATATTGCCCGATCGGTGCAATTTTCTGAACCGTATTGAACGTTGTGAATGTTTTCTGGATATCGAAATTTTCCACACGGATGTTGAAGTCGATGCTTGGCTTTTTTGGGTTCGTTGTTTCATAGTAGCCACTTAGCAAGACATTTCCTCCCAACATGCCCATTTTCAAATTGGTCATATCCACTTTCTTTTTCCTCACCACAATGTTTCCTGCGGTATTGTCGATAACCAGGTTGTCGTAGAGTAATTTTCCGATACTCGCATTCAGTACAAAATCAATGTTGCCCGGAACTTCGACCACGCTCATGGCTGCCGTGTCGGCTGCTGCAGGAGTTGCGGCACTGGTTGTTCCAGACGATGAAGATGACATCAGTTGATTGATGTCCATCAGGTTTGAGCGCATATTGAAGTGTCCTACGATCAATGAGTCCTTGAAAATGTATTGCATGAAGTTGTCAATTTTACCATCGGCTTTAATATCCGATTTGCCCATGCGTGCATCGAATGCAGCCAGTTCTACGAATTGATTGGTGAAGTTGAGTTTCATCATGTTCAGCAGCACATCGTAAGGAAGCGACGCCGTTTTGTAATTCATTTTGTCGATTTCGAGGCTTCCTGCCAATTTGAATTTCTCGTATTCTTTCTTGTCGATGCTACTCATGCGTCCGGCGGCAGCAATATCCGCTTTGATGATGCCACTCATGTCATCGCCTTTTTCCTGCGGAATGAATTCTTTCACCGATGCGAGGTTGATCAGCGCTTTCACCTCGGCGCTCAGATCAGGGTCGGAGATCGGCGTTTTCACATGTGCCCATAGGTTCACCGGATTGCCGCCCATTTCCAGATGGAATTTATTCACGTCAATAACTGTCGCGTCCAGGTAATCTTTTTTATTTTCCACATGAACGTCGATGTTGATGTTGTTCACCGATTTCGGTAATGAAGGGTATTTAAACATCGCATCCGCAATGCCAAGGTTTAGTTCAAACGAAGGGTATTTATCGCTTTTGCCATCTGTGCTGCTATGCATGGTGCCTTTTGCCATACCGTTCAGTTTCAGTTTGCCTGCCGTTTTCACGTTGGCAAAATCTTTTGAATACACGCTCGGTATCAGTGAAAGAATCGATTTGAATTCTGTTTGTTTAGTGCCGAATTTCAGATCCATGTCGATGTCGTCTTTAGGCATTGCTACAAAACCTTCAAAGGCCAGTAACAGATCGTTTAGCCCGAGCTCATTGTCTTTAAAGGCAAACTTCATATTCGGCATATCCATATCCAGGTCCGCTTTAAAGTGAGTTTTCACTTTGGTGAGATATCCCACACCGCTCATGTCGAATGAAGTTTCGGCAATATCGAGCAAGTTGCTCAGTACAAACACATCCTGCGTAAAGTCACCGCTCATGGTGTAGTTCATGTCTCTTAACGTGGCCGCCATTGCGCCTTTGCGATCGTCGTACCGAATGTTGGCGTGTTTGATTTCCAACGATTTCAACTGCAGAGCAAATTTAGTAGCGCTGGTATCGGGCGCGCCAGTCGTCGTATCTGTCGATGGTTTTGCAATGTCGTAGCTTGCACGGCCATCTTCCAGTACGGTGGCATTAATTACCGGACTATCAAGTAATACAGAGTTAATCTGGTATTTGTCACCACTGATCACGCTTTTCAGGTTCAGGTCGAAGGCCAGTTCCTTGATGTAGGCCAACGTGTCGCCCAGGAAGGGCTCTTTATTGATAACACTTACATTCTGGATCTTGAAACGAAAATCAGGGAATGAGCTGAACAGCGTAAGATCGAAGTCGCCAAAGTCCACTTTGGCATTCAGGTTTTTATTGGCTTCATTTTTAGCCAGCTGCACCAGTTTATCTTTGAACAGAAAGGGGGCCAGGATCACAAGGATCAATAAAAGGAGAAAGGTAATCCCTGTCCATTTGAAGATGCGTTTGATCAGGCTTTTCTTTTTTCGTGGCGGTGTTGTTTCCATATAAGTGTTGTTAATAGGGAACTAAGATACTAATTATACTTCTATCGGAAATTGGCAGCCGTTTTTTATAATTATAATAAACTATAAATAGTACCACTAAGTCGAAATAAATCCATAAGACGCAAATACACCGTAGTGGTGTGAAATTAAATTTGTAAATTAATGATATTCAGTAATTTGGATTTTGTCAATGAGTCGAGAGGTACGTTTTCAGCAAGGGATCGTGCGATTCTTTGTCGATAATTTAACTCGTCTGGCAAAAAAATTTAATAGATTTGGAGGCATGATGCAGATTTTGAAATACGGCTGCTTGTGCCTGATACTGTGCCAGTCTGCCCGATCACAGGTTCTCAATGCTTATGCTAAAATAACTGGTATTACAGGTTCAACGCAACTTAACGTAAGTAACGTCAACCAAGCCAGTCATACGTTTACGGTAGGCGGAAAAGTAATAATTATGCAGATGCAGGACGACGTGATTGGTGCAAACACAGCTGATGTGGCGTCTTTCGGCGATCTGTCTTCTATTTCGAGTGCTGGGCTTTATGAGATCGGAACCATCGCCTCGCGTTCTCCGGCCACCGGTACTCCAACCACTATTACCTTGTCGTCGGCGCTGGCCAATACTTACCATACCGGAACCAATTCTTCGTTGCAGCTCATCAGCTTCCGGAATATGGGTGCCAGCTACACAAACACTGCTACCATTACAGGATTAGCCTGGGACGGGAACATCGGAGGCGTCGTTGCCTTTGAAGTAACCAATACACTCACGCTTAATTTCCCGGTAAGTGCAGACGTCATCGGATTTCGGAGAGGACTGATCAACTCAAATGCCGTGGCAGGGGCTTGCCTCCCTAACTTATACCGGAGCAGTTCCAATAGCGAAGCCTTTAAAGGCGAAGGTATTTATAAATCCACCGATGTTAATTATACCAATGCACGCGGCAAGATACTCAATGGCGGCGGCGGTGGCAACGAGCACAATGGCGGCGGCGGCGGCGGTGGCAACTATTCCGCTGGTGGCAATGGCGGCATGGGCTATAGCTGTGGAACAGGATCGGCTTCCGGTGGCCTTGGCGGTATTTCCTTGAACGGGCAAATTGCCAGCAACCGCATTTTTATGGGCGGCGGTGGCGGTGGTGGTCAGCAAAATAACACGGTTGGCCTCGATGGAGGCAACGGTGGCGGTATCATCCTCATCAAAGCAACTACACTGGCTACCAGTACGTCGTGTGGTAGTGCGATCAGAATTTCGGCCAATGGAGGAAGTACAGCCTCCTGCGGAAACGACGGTGCCGGTGGAGGAGGAGCAGCCGGAACAATCGTATTGCAAATCAATAATTATTCAGCTACGTCAACCTGCCCTTTAACCATCAATTCCAACGGCGGAAATGGTGGTAATGTGGGCGACGGTGCAGAACATGGCGGCGGCGGCGGCGGTGGCCAGGGTGCGGTTATTTTTTCTTCGGCGCAACCCACGGTAAATGTCACAACCACCACCACCAATGGTTTGGGTGGAAAGAACAATTCCGCCGGAGCTTCGTATGCGGGCAATGGCGGCGGTGTGAATAACACAGGTATCCTGAGCATGGGCGGCCCCTTGCCGGTGGAGTTACTTTATTTTA
>DAIUED010000051.1:8172-14601 GCA_036845295.1 Bacteroidota bacterium | reverse complement strand
AAACGATCAGCTTTTTGAAAGCGGTGAGTTTAAGTATGGTGTTAAAGCAGGTGAATGGAAAAATTGGTACCCAGATGGGAAATTAAAAGAGATCTGTCACTGGAAAAACGGACGCAAAAACGGCTCTTACGTGCTTTACAGCGATTACGGCAAGGTAATGGCAAACGGCACCTTCCGTCGCGATTTGCTGAACGGCACCTTTACCACCTACGATAATACCGGAAAAATAAGCTCCGTACGCAAGTATAAAAACGGCCAGGAAATCATCAAAAAGGAAAAGGTAAAGAAAGCCAAAACACCTAAGCAGGACAAAACACCTCAGGCCGACGCTACCGAAAAACCGAAGAAAAGTATATTCCATCGTCAAAAGTCGGGCGAAACCAAGACCGAAAATAAGGCGGGCAAAAACAAGGAAAACAGCACTCATAGCGGCAAGGCCGAAGAGAAGCAAAAAGATGGCAACCAGCAAGACAAGCCTGCAAGCGAAAAAAAATCATTTGGTAAAAAACTGAATTCCTTTTTCCGGAAAAAGCCTGCCACCGAGACTAAAACATCCGCCGGTAAACCCTCTGCAAATACCTGATCATGGCTATTGTCAGGCTTAAAGGCGGCGCCTTGTATGTATCGGTTATCATTTCCATTCTTATCTCCATTATCTTAAGCCTGTTTCTCGTGCTGGCCTCGTATAATACCAGGTCGGTGCTTGCCTTACAATCTTCTACCCAATTGAAACAAACGCTTCAGAGCGGATTCGCCATTGCCCGGTCGGGCTATTACGATCAGGCTTTGGGCGGACATTGGCAACAAATGCCCTACAACAATGATTCTGTCCTGGTACGCAAAAAAGCCTGGGGCTGCTATCAGCTTATCGATGTGAAAGCGAAAAATGCACATTTTCATTTTTCTAAAACCGGGCTTTTCGGCACCACGGCATGGGCAGATACGGCCTTGGTGCTGGCCGACCAAAACCGGCAGATAGGCCTGGCGGGAAAGATCCGTTTCGGTGCTGCCTGCTATTTGCCAAAAGCCGGTATCAAACCGGCCTACATCGAAGGCACGGGCTTCGCAGATCTTAATTCGCTGAGACCATACCTCTTGCCGGCGCCTGAAAATCTGCCGCCGCTGGATATACACTATCTCGAAACCATTGCCGAAAGCCAACAAGGCATGGATGTGTACACCGATAGCTTACTATCGTTTCTGCCCGATCAATGGCAACAGCCCTTCAGTCAGCGCAGTGCGGTGATCCAACAGGGAACGATCCGGCTTGGCAACCACCATCTTTCGGGTAATATTAAATTGATCGCCTCAGACGTGATCACCGTGGAGAACGATGCTTTACTCGATCAGGTACTGCTTATTGCACGCAAAGTTGTTTTTCGTAAAGGCTTTAAAGGCAGCGTACACGTTATTTGCCGCGATAGTGTCGTTACCGAAGACGAGTGTGAATTCGCCTATCCTTCGTCGTTCTGCGTGTATGCAGCAAGTGTTCCTGATTCGGCACAAGGAACTGTTCGCGGTATATTTTTCGGTGCCGACTGTAAATTCAAAGGCGGGTTACTGGCGGCCAACGACAGTAAAAACCGTTCACGGATGATGATACGCCTCAACCGGCATTTTGAACTGATCGGCAATCTTTATAGTTCGGATTATGCCGACGCCCAGGGCTTGCTCTATGGTTCGGTGTGTTGCCGAAGTTTACTGCTTCAAACTCCTTCAGGCGTTTACGAAAACCACCTGTACAACTGTTTTATTGATCCTAAACGCTATGCCAGGGCATTGGCAGTGCCTGCCTGGCTCAAACAAGAAAATACAACATCCCGTATATGCGCCCAATGGTTTTAAAACGAAAATACAAAGGGAACACCTTGCCCGAAGTGCTGATCGCCATCGCAATACTCTCCTTTGCGTCTGTGATGGGTATGGGTATTTATGTGAACATCCAGGAAAACACGCAACCTTTCCTGAAACTGAAAGCGTCTGAACTGGCTGCAACTTATATGCAGCAGGCCGAAGACAAGCAGGACTATCTTGACCAGGAATACCACGAAGAGGCGTTCAGGATCAGAAAACAAATCAGCCATTCGGATCGCTACCCGGATTGCATCATCATCCGGATCAGTGTTTTTCACCAAACGGAAAAAAAAGTATGCGAACTTCAAAAACTTATACATGCGCGCTAAGCCGAAACTGAAAGCATTCACCATCATGGAACTGCTGGTGAGCATGACGCTTACGGGCATTTTGGTTGCGTTTGGTTTTATGGGTTACAATCAGGTACAAAAGCTGTTTGTGAACTACACTCTACAAAATCGCTTTGTCAACGACTACAACCAGCTTGGGAAAGCCCTCGGCGTACTCTCGGAACGGTGCCGCACAATAGAAATGACCGATGGAAATAAAATCACATTTAACAACGACTCCTCTACCGTAGTACTCGATCCCAGCCGGGAAAAGATCTTATTAAAGTTCGCTTCGCATACCGATACATTTGGCCTGGAAGCCAAAGACATTCATGTGAAGCATGTGTTTGCGGAAGGGCAAGGAGCTACCACGTTGATCCGTCATTTTGACTGCGAGGTAATGTACCAAAGCCAGAAATTTCGCGTATCTTTCGATAAGCAATATGATGCCAGTACGCTTCTGAAAAATACTTTAGAATTTTTGCCGACCGATGAGCAGCCTTGATCTTTCGCGATACCAGCCGAAGCCAGCCAAAAAACCGGGAGAACCTGCTAATGGAACGCCACTGGCGGAAAAGCTCTCGAACACGCTTAACAGAGACATTGCTTTATTCGAAAAAAAATTCGGCCAGGTGCAAAAGGAGGCATTCTACTCTGAACTTGGCTTGCTGCTGTCGTCGGGCATTGACATTAAAACAGCGTTCGAAATCATTGAAGAACAACAGAAAGTAAAGAAACACCGCGACATGCTTAGCCAGATCAAAGACGATATTGTGGGCGGAAATGCAGTGTGGGAAGCCATTCAAAAGCATCCAAAAACCTTTTCGGTTTACGAGTTTCAAAGCATCCGCATTGGCGAAGAATCCGGGAAATTGCCCGAAGTGCTGATCGAGCTGGGAAAATTTTATACCAGCGCCATCAAGCTGCGCCGGCAGGTCATCAGCACCTTAACTTACCCGGTAGTTGTGTTGGTGATGAGTGTACTGATCGTTCAATTCATGTTGTCTTTTGTGGTGCCCATGTTCAGTGACATTTTCAAGCACAGTGGCGCAGAGCTGCCAGCTACTACGCAACTGTTGATTAAAGTCAGTGCAAAATCAGGACTGATATTTTATGGTTTATTGGCTGTTGTGTGCGCCGGCATCATTTTTCACAAAACCCAGCAGCACAAAAGCTGGTTCAGAAAATACACGGCTGCCATATTATTAAAAATACCGGTTGTCAATGAGCTGATCCGGAAAATATACCTGGCGCGTTTCAGTCAATCGATGAAATTGCTTCTGGGATCGAAGGTGCTGCTGATCGATGCGCTCGACCTGGTAAAGAACATGATTGGCTACTACCCTATCGAACATGCCCTCGACACGGTACGCCGCGATGTGTATGCCGGAAAACAATTGCACGAGAGCCTGTCGCAACATACGATCTTTCCTAAAAAGCTCGTATCACTCATCAAGGTATCGGAGGAAGTGAATGCACCTGAACTGATTTTCGAAAAACTGAATCAGCAATATGCCGAAGAGATCGAGCACCAGCAGGCCGTGATCGGCAAAGTGGTAGAACCCTTGTTCCTCGTTATTCTCGGCGGCATGGTAGGTTTTATACTGGTTGCCATGTACACACCTCTTTTCCAGATGAGTTCGGGTCTTGACGGCATGTAAGCGCAGCACCAGCTAATAGCCATACTGGTTACAATTTTATATCTATATTTACTTAGTCATAGGCCACTACATACTTTTGACTACTAAAAAGAAGATGTTGAAAAAACTGTTTATACTGTCCTGGTTAGGCACAACCCTACTCTCCTGTGCAAATCGACATACAGCCTACAAAGGCACTTACCTCAGTAAAGAACTTGAGGTTAAAAGCGTTGAGCGAAAAGGATTTTCCACAAATAACGTCTGTTACGAAGTGTACTATGGTGCCTTGAAGCCATTACTGCTGGACGCAAGTACGCGAGACATCTACGACCGCCCATACAGCCGCGATGTGTTTGCTGGTGCCGACCACTATTTTTTTGACACACTGCATACCGACTACCTCAACGACATTGATTTTGAACGCACGGTAACCCCAACCATGCTATACATTTCCCCTAAAACATTCAGCAAGGAAGAATTTGAGGCTTACGCCGACCTTTTCAGGAACAAATGGCCCGATATCGTTGCTGAAACGAACAAAGACTGGACTTACATCCAGGAGCGTTATGTTGGGATTGTGTATGGCGAGCGGGAGAACTTCATAAACTATTTTTATGGTAAAGAGCAAGGCAAACCGTATTTCTTCGATATTTCTCCCGATGGCCTGATCCAATACCATCAGGGTAAACCGGGAATGGAAACCGGCTTTGAAGGTAGCGGCCTGGCTTCTAAAGTGCAGATGCCGGGAAAAATCATTTTGCTGAATGACACGTCGGTGTTCACGCCCGCACACCTAAGGCTCTACCGCGATGAAAAAGGCCTGACCATGTTCGACTATTTCGATGTGAACACCAAAATGCCTTAGTCCTTGCCTGCCAAAATTGGAAAACCCTGCGCACAAGATTGTGCGCAGGGTTTGATTTTAGTTAGCAGCAGGTACAACTGTGCCACTAAGGGTCAGAATTACGGGATTCGGGTCGGATGAGAGATTGACCGTAACGTTCTTGGTAAAGGCACCAGCCGCAGCTGCATTGTACACAGCTTTCACAAGGCCTTTTTCTCCCGGTTTCACAGGTGCCGTGGAGTAATTGGGTGTGGTACAGCCGCAGGCGGCTTTAACCTGCGTAATCAGCACCGGTTCTTTACCGGTATTGGTAAATTCGAACTCAAAGGTAACAGGTTTTCCTTGTGGCACATCTCCCACATTGATCTGCTGGTGTGCCCATTGCACCGACGCACCGGCAACAGTGTGCTTTTTGGGTACATTGTTTTTTAACGCCGAAGCCGGACGATTGAACGACATAAAGCCCAGGCTGCAAGCGAGAGCGAACATAGCGATTGTTTTCATGTTTTTTTTGGTTTAAGTTAATATTGGAAATTCGTCTTGCAAGTGCGAACGAGACAAAGGTAGATTGCAACGGAAAGCAACGCTGTTAAGCATTTTCAAATATTTGTTAATGACATGTTAATGCGCGGCCAGGGTGTGTTTTTTTCAGTAATATAGTATCACATTATTCACCGCTGCTTGAAGATAAACAAACTCAATATCGCTATTATTCTCGGCTTTGTTGCCATCACAGGTATTCTTACCGTACAACTTTTATGGACACGGCAGGCTTTTGATTTCGAGGAGCAGAAGTTCAGCCAAAAAGTACACGTGACCTTGCTTCAGGTGATTGACCGCTTGTATGAACTGAATGGCCAGGAATATCCGCTAAAAAACCCAATCAGCAAGGTAACAAACAATTACTACATCGTTAACGTGAACAACGATTTCGATGCGGGGATGCTGGAATACTGCCTGCGTAGTGAATTCGAACGCTCGGGCCTCATTACCGATTTTGAATATGCCATCTACAAATGCGAAAGCGATGAAATGGTTTACGGTAACTATGTATCGATGAGTAACCATTCGGCCCAAAAAAGTGCCTTCCGTTTTCCAAAGCAAGGCAACCTGGTATATTACTTTGCCATTCGCTTTCCAAAGGAAAACACATACATTTTTAGCTCACTCAGTTTTTGGCTCTTGCTTTCGGGGCTTTTATTGCTCATACTCTTAATCTACGTGTATTCCATTTTCACGCTGCTGCAACAGAAAAAATATTCGGCACTCCAGCGCGACTTCATCAACAACATGACCCATGAATTCAAAACACCCTTGTCATCTATTCTCATTGCCTCTACCTACCTTGCCAAACAGGATAAAATACGAAACGACGGAAAACTGGATAAATATGCCGGCATCATTATCCAGCAAAGTGAAAAGCTAAACAAGCATATCGAAAAAATACTGGATGTTGCACGATCAGACGAGGCACCGCTGACGCTACAAAAAAAGGAAATAGAGCTGAAACCACTGCTGGAAAACGTCAGCGACAATCTGCAGTTACGCCACCAATCGCTAAAGGTATCGGTTACCGGCCATACCGATAGTAAAATCTTAGCCGATGAGTTTCACTTTACCAATGTGGTGTATAACCTCATGGACAATTCGATCCGTTACAGCCAGGGCGATCCGGAAATCCATATCAACATACACAAAACCTTGCGCGGACTACAGATCGATTTTTCCGACCAGGGCATTGGCGTACCTGAAAACCGGCTCA
>DAIUED010000051.1:0-8162 GCA_036845295.1 Bacteroidota bacterium | reverse complement strand
CAGCAACATCTTTGACAAATTTTACCGGGTTCCGGGGCCTAAAGGTAATGAAGTGACAGGTTTTGGGCTTGGGCTTTACTATGTAAAAAAAATAGGTTTGTTGCACGGCTGGAAGCTGTGGGCTCACAATAATGCCACAAAGGGTCTCACAATATCCATTTCTATTCCAAGTAAGCTATGAAAACCACTAAAATTCTTTACGCCGAAGACGACGAAACCCTGGCGTTTCTCACGAAGGATAACCTGGAACAAAACCATTACGAGGTAACACATTGTAACAACGGCAAAGAATGCCTGGATGCATTTAAAGCAAATGCATTCGACATCTGTATTTTCGACATCATGCTTCCGCAAGTAGATGGCTTTGAGCTAACCGCCGAAATCCGCAAAACCAATAGCGACGTCCCGATTTTATTCCTTTCATCGAAAATACTCAAGGAAGATCGGATCAAAGGACTGAAGTTAGGGGCCGACGATTACCTGGTGAAACCCTTCAGCATCGAGGAATTACTCCTGAAAATTGAGATCTTTCTTGCTCGCTCCAAAAAAAGCAGTCCGTCCCCTTCTATTTATTCCATTGGCCGCTTGCAATTCGACCCTACCCAGCACTTACTCTACTCGCCCCACTCTTCCGCAGCGCTTACCCAACGCGAATCGGAGCTACTTAAATTATTCCTCGACCATCGCAACAAAGTGTTGAAACGCGAAGAAATCCTTACCGCACTATGGGGCGATGATAGTTACTTCATGGGCAGAAGTCTTGATGTATTTATCTCCAGGCTTCGCAAACTTTTATCGGAAGAAACGACTATCAGTATTGAAAATCTCCACGGCATCGGTTTCAGATTCACTGAAAAGAAAACAAATTAAGCCTTATCTGAGACACAGCTAATTATATTGCTGTTGTGGATTTTTATCCCTGATCGCCCTCAGCATTTTTAGGTTTGTATTTCGTCCTAACGGGCTTTAGGTTTGATTGAATATGATAGCACGTTAATCTTGTCAACCATGAAAAAGAATCTAAAAGCCGAAACGTCAGTTTCTATTAATGCTTCGCCTTCCGATGTATGGCACGCCATTACCACGCCCTCCATCATTAAAAAGTACCTGATGGGCACCGAGGTAAGCTCCGATTGGAAAGAAGGAAGTTCGATCGAATATACAGGAAACTATGAGGGCAAGGCATACCACGACAAAGGCACCATCAAAAAAATACAACCTGAAAGTGTCTTCCAAAGCACCTATTGGAGTTCGATGAGCGGTAAAGAAGATACGCCGGAGAATTATAATACAGTTACCTACACCTTATCGGATGAAGATGGTAAAACCCTACTAACATTGACCCAGGATAATATTAGCAGTGAGGAAGAAAAAACACACGCCACCCGAAACTGGGAAAAAGTATTGCAGGCGCTCAAAGATGTAGTGGAAAAAAGAGCCTGAGAGGCGCTTCAGAAAAATGCGTTATGACACACTTTGTTTTTCTTTCTGAAAAGGCCACTCGCCATTGTGGTTTGCTTTTAATACATAAACCAGCAAGCCAACGGCTATTACCCCTAAGCCGGACAATACCATTGTTAATCCGGTAGATACCAGGATGCCTGCCCAGAGGGCAATAGCCAGGTAAACGCCAAGCGGGAACAACGGCATGCGGTAAGGAAACGCTGTTTTGCCGCGGGAGCGCCTTAACCATAACAAACCGACAGCCTGTCCGATAAATTGTATCAAAATGCGCATGGCAAGAATAGCACTGATCACATCGCTGAGCCGGAACAGCAAACTAAAAATGAAAGCAATGCCGCCTAAAACCAGTAACGACACGTAGGGAAAATGGCGTGTAGGGTGCAACTTAGCGAACACACTAAAAAAAGCGCCATCGGCAGCCGCTGCATACGGAATGCGACTGTAGCCCAGTGTAGCCGAAAAAACAGATGCAAACGCCACCCACAGGATGAGGCAAGTCATGACAATGGCTGCCGTATGGCCAGCGAGTTTTTGAATGAATAAGCTGATGACGTACGCGCTGTCTTTGGCTTCATACCAGGGAATGACGCTGGTAACACTGATGTTCATCGCCAGGTACAACACCGCAATGCCGGCAATGGAGATGAACATACTTCTCGGAATGTTTTTTGCGGGATCTTTGATTTCGCCACCTAAATGACACACGTTATAATAACCCAGGTAACTGTAGATGGTTTTCACACTCGAAAAGCCGATGGCTGCCACGAATGCGTAATTCATGGAAAGACCGTCGTTAATGTGTTTAATGGGTTCCATGAAACGACCGTAAGCAACCCCACCGCCGATGATCCAGAGCAAGGTAAACAACACACCTATCCATAACATCACACTGATTTTACCGATGGTTTCGATCCGGCGATAGAGCAATACTACAATAAGGACAACAACACCGCCGCTAACCGCCTTGGAACCGAAAGTACCAAGCGGCACCAGGTACGATAGGTAAGCTGCAAACCCGATTGCGGCCGAGGCAATAACAAGTGGCGCTTGTATCATCGTTTGCCACACGAAAAGAAAGCTCATCATTTTGCCTGCGCGGTGAGTGCCATAAGCCTCCTTGAGAAAGTTATACGAGCCACCAGCTTTAGGGAACGCTGCTCCCAATTCGCTCCAGATCATCGCATCTACAAACGACAAAAGAGCACCCGCAAGCCAGGCGTATAAAAAGTACGGCCCATTCATCATGCCGATAACCATGGGTAATGTAATAAACGGGCCGATACCGACCATGTCGATCATATTGATGGCTGTGGCCTGCAAAAGACCTAGTTTACGTTCCTGCATGGTGATGTGGGCAAAACACAAACATCGGGGAAATTGTTGAATAAAAAGCCCAAAATAAGAAGAGAAACTTCCCGCAAAAAGCTATCAACCTCATTATCAACCTATCTCTCTGGCATAAAGTTGCCTTGATACTCATCGGGTAAACGACATTAAGCCCTTACGTTATGGAAAAGAGTTATTTTGTAACATTGGCAACAGAGAACCAAATCGAGCTGATTTTTAATTACGGCGAAGTGATCAAAAGTCTCGAAACGGCCGACAGGTATATCCTATTATTTCTCCTCGATCATTTTTTTGTAGAGATCCAAACCGATAAAGCGAAAAAAGAGGTAATCAGCATCGAAGTGCAGGAAGACACGGATATATTGCATGCCTACATCAAAGATCTTGACATCAGCGACCTGCTAAACGCAGCTTAAATACCACCGATCCTGTATGAATTGTATTTGTTACCGAATCTTCTTATTGAAGTAAAGTCACGTGACCTACATAGTCATGCTGCTTCGAAAAAACATCTTTGAGCTTTACTTTCCAGACATATACATCCGGCTTACAAGAATTGCCGCCGCCCCTTAAGTGGTTTTTCCCATCCCAGCCTTTTGTAATATCATCGGTATAGTAAAGTAATTCTCCCCAACGATCGAATATCCACATCTCGTAATTCAAAATTCCGATCCCTGCTCCTACAAATGTGTCGTTTATGCGGTCTGCGTTGACGGGAGAAAATGCATTGGGAATATAAAATGTAAATGCCGGCTTGATTTCTACGGGCCTGTAGGCGGTATCGCGGCAATGGTATTGATTTTCTACAATCAGGAACGTACCATAATTCCTTGAATAATCGGCACCATAAAGATGCGCCGGGTGTATGTTTACCGAATCTCTTGAAGAGCCATCACCAAAATCCCACCAAAATGTTGAATAGTTAGCAGACTGATTCTGAAACTGCACCAGGGGTTCACTTACTGTACCTGGATCTTCGGTAAGGTCGTAACTTGCCAAGGGTAAAGGATAAACGGTAATGTAGTTTTGCCGGATCATAGAATCAATGCAACCGCGGTCTGTGGTGACTAGCAGTTTAACGCTGTACTGCACCGGAGTTGAACCCAACTTGTTTTGATAACAATGTGCCTGAGAAGTGCCAGACAGTCCATTAGATCCGGCACCGTCGCCAAACTGCCAGCGCAGTGTGACGTTCTGGCCAGGACCAGGAACAGGAGGTGTTTGATCCTGCAACACAACACAGTGTTCTGCGCAGCCGGCAGGAATATCCACAACAAAATCCGGAACAGGCACATAATCGACATAGACAGGAAACCTAACCGTGTCTTTGCAACCTCTGTCGGACTGAACAACCAGCGCTACGGAATGGCTGCCCGGGGATGCGAACACATACGACACCGGGTTACCGGAACGCTCGAAGCCGCCAGATGCCTGCTCCAGATCCCATTGCCAACTTGCCACTACGCCACTTCCCGGCAACGCAGACGCTTCAAAAGACATGGCTTTGCCGAAACAGGCCTGTGAATTGGAAACCGTTACTTGTGGCACAGCATACACCTCACTCGGGTGCGAAATTTTTTTCTGACAACCGCGGTTGCTGGTTGCGGTTAATGTTACAGTATAAACTCCCGGACTGGTATATGCATGTGCAGTAGAAGATCCAGAACCCACCATACCATCGCCAAAAGCCCACTGAAAGGCGGTGACGGTACCTACAGGAATAGCAGTTGCTCCAGCATCGAAGGTATTCGGTTGCTCATTGATACAGGTATTGACGGATGTAAAGTCTGGAATTGGCAAAGGGTTCACCCAAACCGGAATTGATGTTTGAATGCCACTGCAAGTTAAACCTGCCACCGGGAACGTGGAAACGGTATAGCTTACGGCGTTGTTGCCGAAATTCGGGAACGCATAGTTAGCTGCCGACACACCCGAAATATCGACGGTGCCGTCACTCAGAAAATCCCAGTCGAAAGCCGCCAGCAAATTACCTCGGCCATTACTGGCGTCAACCAGGTGCGACACTGCACCCTGGCATACCGAATCGGCTGTGAATGACGCGGTGGGAATAGCGTACACCATGGCCGGTTTTCGGATGCTATCCACACAGTTATGAACCGTTGTAACCACCAACAGCGTGCTGTAAGCTGCATTATTGTTGCCACTAGCGGTATAGGTATAAGTCGGATTTACGGCATTTGAAGTCGATCCTCCGGCAAACGTCCAGCCATAAGATGCTACCCCACCCGTATTAGCAGGTAAATTGGCATTGGTTGCATTGCTAAATGTAGTGGCTGTGCCAAAACACACTGCGCCTGATGAGAAATCAGGAAGCGCATGGCCCCAAACTTCGACAGCATGCGATACGGTATCGCGGCATCCACGCGTTGATTCTACCACCAGAACGGCTGTAAAAGTTCCTGAAGACGGGTAAGTAAAGGAGGGTGATGCCGCCGAGGCATCTATCACGTGATCGTTCTGATAATCCCAATGCCAGGCACTGATGGCATCCGGCGTGGCGCTCGACAGGTCGGTGAACGCGGTGGCAATACCCTGGCAAACGGAAGACACACTAAAACCAGCTACCGGCAATTCGAATACCTCTACTGTAGCCGTGGCCGTAGCTGTACACCCCTGACTGGATTGCAGACTAAGGGTTATGGTTTTCACACCTGCGGTATGATAGGTAACTATCGGCGCTACTGCATTACTTAATGGCGGCGAGGCACCCGCACCGAAATTCCATGATTGGGAAACGATTGATGCCGTTGGGGCAATGGTAGAGGCATTGACTGCTGTCATCGGCGTTTCGCGGCACATATCAGCTACCGAAAACACCGGCATCGGATTAGGATTTAACGTAATGAGTTTTGTAACCGATGAGCGGCAACCCGACACCGAAGAAATAAATAAACTAACGGAATAGGTCGCCGGTGCGGTGTACGTATGCGACGGATGTTGCTGATAGGCATCGACGACAGAATTATTATCAAAATCCCATTTCCAGGTATTAATCGGGTCGGACGATGAAATACCAACGCTTTGATCTGTAAATTGCACCGGCGCATTGGCGCAGGCCGGCACGAACGAAAAATCAGCAACAGGCGCCTGCCCGGTATTGCCAACAGTAATTACAACCGGATAAGTGTAAACAAGGCCACAGGGTACAAGCGTGAGTTGTACCTGTGCCGAGTAGGTACCTGCAGAAAGACCCGAAATCGTTGAGGTATTATTCCCGAGCGGGCCTGCGGTATTAACTACCGGTGCAGACACCGTTCCCGCATACGGCCAGTTGATGGCATACACATGATGGCAATCATCATTCGGCTTGGTAATGGTGGCATAACCATGCCCTTTGCCGCAGGTGTCCTGAACGGAAGTGGATGTGATAGAAATAGGCGGACAAACAGGTACTGCATCTTCGATGAGCACGCCTGAATCTAAAATCCCATCGCCTGCATCGGCTACCGCGATTTTTACGGTGTAAGTCTGGCATGGCACAACGTCGAACGTGTTGGAAATCTTTGTGGTGTAGCCACCCCAGGCAATATCCGGATAATTGAGACTGTAGTTTGCCACAAACTGGGAAGCATTGCTTCCTGCATTATAGGTATTGATGGTAACGTTGCATATATTTTGCTTGACATAATTACCGCCACAGGGCTTAGGGCCTGAAATAAAGATCTTTACAATATCATTATAAGTCGATCCTACATATTGCGGATACTCCTCAGAACCAAAAACAGAATTGAATGTGATAGAACGGGCAGCCGGATCGGTGACCTGAAACACAAATTCGAGGGTTGACACATCAAACCTGGCGTTAGATACGATACTTGTCAGATCCGGATCTGCGTAATTGTTGCCGTTGGCAACACTACAAAAAAAAGTTTGAGGATTGGCGACGTCGGATACGGAACCGGTTGTTAGTATTACACCTTTCGAAATGCCGACATTCGTGCCCGAGTAGGTAAAGGTGCCTGTTGATCCTACTCCCGTATTGAGCGAAGCGCTTAACACTGTATTACAGGTTCCTACAATCCGCGATGCCAGATTAAGCGCATTACTATCAGGTTGAATCACAAATTGTGCTTTACTCCCTAAAACCGAAAAGCATACAGCAATCAACCATGCCGCACGTGTTTTCAAAACCTTCATCCAACCATTTCCTGAAAGAAAGTTAGCCATGGTATGCTGATCATCTACGCTCATTTTTTTCTTGATGGCAAAGTGAATTATCAGGCCCTCAACACGTGGAAAGCCCTTTGTGCTTTGTATAAGATCGCCACTTGCTTCCGGCAAGCTGGTTGGACCTTACTTCTTATTTTTGCTGCTTCAGGTAGGCCACTTCACGCCGCAAGTCTTCCATCTGCTGCTGCAACTCCTGTATAGCCTTGGCATAAATCGGAATAAGTTCGATGTATTTTACACCTTTGGTTTTTTCAGCGTCGTCAGCCGTTACAACTGTTCCGGGCAAAATAGTTTCCAACTCCTGCGCAATGAAACCTATCTGCGTGCCTTCCATTCCACGATCCTTCACCTCTTTCCAGGTGTATGTTACAGGGTTAAGTTTGGCAATAAGATCCAGGCAATTCATTTCCAGAGGACGTACGTGTTGTTTAAACCGCGCATCGGAGGTCCAGATATTGCCATTGCAGGCTGTGGTTCCATTGACGTCTAATGTATATAACGGCGTAGGAAAATTGATACTCACATAGCCACTCTCCATTATTTTCATGCCTTTTGCCCCGCCCGTAGGGTTAACCGTGCCCGTCCACGGAGCAATCAGCAGGCCTGTGTTGTCGTCCACCGAAGGATCGAGATCGTTGGAAAAAATAATGGATTTATCGCCGGAGTTGGTAAGCATATTCCAATCTCCAAAACTGGCCCCCGAGTGGAAACTGATAAAGCCAACGCTGCCAGGCGTATTCCGCATTAGTCTAAGAATAGGATCAGCTGTCACAGAACTACTTGACACCACGTCGAGATGCGCATAGGGCGAACCAGTGCCAATCCCTACTTTGCCGTTATTTTCAATAACCATTCTATCCACCAGCGACGTCGCCCCGTTTGGCACCGTATGAAAACGTATTTTGGCACCCAGGGCCGCAGGCGATTGGTTTTCGGAGGCCTCTACCGACATGCCTGTATAACCGCCGCTAATGGCGTTACGTCCTTGGAAAGTTGCCAACACATCGCCATTCTGTGGATGAAGAGGCGCCAGATAGGTTCCCCTGGCCTTGGCACCGATAAAATGACTTGCATGCAAAACCGAGAGACTCGAATACACGGCGCTGGCATATCCCGAAAAGCCGTTTTCCATGATGTTGTTGTTCCAGCCGCAAAACACT
>DAIUED010000050.1:0-14979 GCA_036845295.1 Bacteroidota bacterium | reverse complement strand
CATGTGCTTCACTGATCCTGGCATTGAATAGCATAAAGGAAAGAAACAGCGATACCAGTAGGAACGAAATCAGCAACTTGCTGTTGTTCCTCTCGCCCCATTGGTCCAGTTGGTCGAAAAAATTGCCTGAGCTGGAGGAGGGAGCAGTGGTGCGTTGTGTAGTTGCTTTAGCCATAATTCTGTGACAGGTGTTGCAAAAATACTAATTTAATTAAGTTCGGGTGATTTATTTGTTTTTTGTAATTTTAAAGTCAAAAAAAGAAGAATTATGCCTATCCGGATGACAGACGACGATGACGCTAACAGTGGTTATAGCGGCAATCAGGACAATAGAGGTTCACGTGGTGGCGGTGGCGGCGGCGGCGGAAACATCATCATGATGCTTTTGCCCTTTTTGTTTCGTTACCCAAAGATCGTGATTCCCTTGCTCGTTATCGGTGGTGCCATCTACTTTTTCAAAGGAGGTTGCTCTGGTGGCGGTAATAGCTCACGCTATGAGCGCGCTTCGTACGGAACAGGCGCTACGCTCGATCCTAAAGTTTACGACAGCGCACAAGTGTATGCCGCATTAAGTCCCGACGAACAGTTACCAGATCGGGTGTCGCTGGAGCGTTTTGCGCCAACAGCGAAAGATCAGGGGCAGCAGGGATCTTGTGTGGGCTGGGGAAGTACATACGCTGCACGTACCATTTTGGAATCCGTTAACACTGGTCAGAATCCCGATCAAATTGCCTTCAGCCCGGCTTTTACATATAACCAAATTGGCCTGGAAGGTTGCCAGGGTACATATATCAACAAGGCCATGGACTTGCTGACAGACAATGGTTCGGTACCGTTTAACGAGTTCCCCTACGACGAAAATTCCTGCTCCAAACAACCGGATAATTACGTGATGAAAGACGCGGCGAAGTTTCGCATGAAAGGCGCAAACCGCTTATCGATCAGCGGCGACGACTACACCATTGATGTGAATGCCATTCGCGAAAACCTGGCACACAACGCGCCCGTGGTAATTGGGATGATGGTGGGTGGCTCTTTCATGCAGGAAATGGAAGGCAAGCAGGAGTGGATCCCGCGCAATGGCGACTATGACCAGAACGGCTTTGGCGGCCATTGTATGTGCGTCATCGGTTACGACGACCGCTATTTTGACCAGGACGGCGCGTTTTTGATTCAAAATTCCTGGGGTCCTAAGTGGGGCAAGCAGGGTAGGGCCTGGGTAAGTTACCGCGACGTGGTAAATTTTGCAACGGAGGCTTATGGTATTTACCCAATGCCGAACAAAACCGATCAAAGCAAACTCAACTGTTCGTTGGCACTGATCGAAAAAACGAGCAAGCAATATATTCCCCTGGCATATAAAGGAAACAATGTTTATGCAACCGTTGGTAAAGTGACGCCTGGAACTAAATTTAAAGTGGAGTTGAAGAACAACATCGAGTGCTACGTGTATATTTTTGGTAAAGAAACGGATAATGGTTCCTATGTGCTTTTTCCTTACACACCAAAGCATAGCGCCTACTGCGGTATTACCGGAACACGTGTGTTTCCGAGAGATAAAAGCATGACGCCGGATAACATCGGTGCGAAAGATTACATTTGTGTACTGGTTTCGAAAGTGGCACTCGACTTTAAGAGTCTGAACGAAAAATTCAACGCCGATAAAAACCGCGACTACCAGCAGCGCATCAATGCTATTCTTTCAGATAAATCCATTGCCGATGTGAAATTTAACGTTGGCAATAAAGTTGATTTCACTGCTGATGTCACCGACAAGGCGGTTATTCCGCTGATTGTTGAAATTAATAAATAGAAGCTGCGGTCTCCAGGCTGTAGCCCGTACCTAAACCCAATGCACATGAAACGCTATTTCTCGTTTTTTTTCTTGTCTGCAATTGTTGCGTTGACCTTGTTTTCGGCTTGCAAGAAAAATACCGACCCGGTTGATGACACGCCTGCCGTCGCTCAAAATTTTCTCGACCAAAGCTATGGCAACGATGCTAAACAGAAGTATAACATATACTTGCCGGCTAACCGCACGACCACCACTACACCAGTACTTTTTCTTATTCACGGCGGAGCCTGGCGTTCGGGCGACCGTTCCGATTTCAGCGGTTCCATCGATGCGCTGCGGAATATGTTCCCGAATTACGCCTTTGTAAGCATGAGCTACCGCCTTTATGCAGTAGGTTTCAACAAATTTCCAGCCCAGGAGAACGATGTGAAAAGTTGCATCGAGCACGTATTGGGACGACGCGAAGATTTTAAGGTATCAACGTCGTTTGGTGTACTGGGTGTGAGCGCCGGCGCGCACCTGAGCATGCTATATGCATATAAGTATGGTAACGGCACCTACAAGCCAAAAGCGGTGGTTTCCTGGAGCGGCCCAACTGAGTTCAGGAGCTTTTATAACACCGTGAGTTCGCCACTTGTTAAAAGCTGGATATCTGATGTTGCGGGCAACCTAAACTCCAGCGATTCCTTGCTTTACCGCTCATCGAGTCCGGCAGCGTTTGTTACGGCGACGAGTGCACCAACTTTGCTGATCCAGGGACAAAGCGATACCATCGTGCCTTACCAGCAAGCAGATTTGCTCGATGCCAGGTTAACGCAGGCTAACGTGCCGCACGTGTACAAGCTATACCCGAACGAAGGGCACAGTTACTCAGGTACTGCATTGGCCGATGCCTTATCCCAAACCCAAACATTTTTAAATACCTACCTCAAATAAATTTATGTTTCATTTCATTCTTCGCACGGTTCCTCGTCCTATCCTCATTCAGCTAAGCCTTGTGTTTAGCAAAATAGCGCCGCTGTTGTACTACGGCAAGCGCTACGAAGATCCCATCAGTGGACGAACCTACCGGAAGTTTTTACCTTACGGTTACAGTGGTCGTGCCAAACGCGACAATGTCTTATGTCCGGGAAGCCTCTCGCTCGAAAGACATCGCTTGCTATGGCTCTATCTGAAAGAAAAAACCGATTTTTTTAAGGCCAAACGCAAGATGCTTCACATAGCGCCTGAGCAGTGTTTTTACAAACTGTTCAAAGCCATGCCGAACCTCGATTATACGACCGGAGATTATAACTCGCCCATTGCCGACATTCATTTCGATCTTCACCATGCGCCGTTCGAAGACAATACTTTCGACGTGATTTTTTGTAACCACGTGCTTGAGCATGTCGAAGATGCCAACCAGTGTATGCGGGAATTGTATCGTATCATGAAACCCGGTGGATTCGGTATTTTTCAGATCCCGCAGGACGTGAACCGTTATGAAACTTACGAAGATAAATCCATCACCAGCGAGCGCGACCGGGAGATCCACTACTGGCAGAAAGACCACGTGCGGCTTTTTGGGCTTGACTATAAAGACAAGTTGGCGGCTGCAGGCTTTAGCGTTACCGTAGAAGATTATACCAACCAGCTAAGTCCCGAGCTGGTAGATCGCTACCGGCTTCCAAAAGGTGAGTTACTTTACGTATGCCGGAAATAGCCGCTGTGGTGAGCTAAGTGAACGGCGTCCGCCAGTTGTAAGCAAAAAAAAAGACCCTGTGCATCACAGGGTCTTTTTTCATATAATGGAAGGTGGATTATTTACCAACCGCTTTGCCAACTGCTTTCCCAACAGTTTTGCCAGCTTTTGCATAAGATTCCTGAACACGCGAAGCCACATCGTAGTCGTAGCCCATAACCTGCGATCCGGCCTGGTTCATCAATACGCCTTTAGATAATACGTTCGACGGGTTTGCAGTTTCCACGATCAAGATCTCGAAATCGCAGAACGCAGCTTGTTTCATCACCCCAATATTGAAACCAGGCTCGATACGTGTCGTGTGTACAATGATGGTGTATTTGGTGTTCGTGTTTTTGCGGTAAGCTGTTACTTTATCACCAGCTACTTTATTGAATAGCTCTTCAAATTTTGGTTCGTAAGTTTTCTGACGTGAATCTACCCAGGCTTTAGCCCAGGCATCGCCCTTACCAGCTTCTTTTTTGTTAGCTTCGGCCGTTTTTTCTGCAACGTAGTCTGCTTCAGCTTTTCCTTTTTTGCCAACCGTTAAATTGTCGTAAGTGAATTGGAGACCAATTTCTTTTTGGCCTTTCAGGTAAGACAAGTCTTTGCCAGTGGACCATTTTTGTGCGGTGATGGAGCCTGCTACTAAAAGAGCAGCGCCTGCGATGATGGATTTGATGTTTTTCATGATTTGTTTTTTATGGTTAGGTTTTGGATTATTATTTTGATTTTTCCGGATCCATGTTTACCGTCGTTTTTTTGACCTCGTAAGCAGATGCTGTGCCGGTTTTAAATACATTTTGCCATAATACACGGTAGCCGTCGGTCAGGTCTCCGGTTTCAGGCATTTTGCGGAACTCGATGGTAATGGTTTGTGGAACGTCTTTCTCCATGATGAAAATCTCGTTCCTGGGATAACTATTGTTATTTTTTTTGCCCGTTGACATTTCGGCAACTGTGTTTCCCGGTTCTATGATGCCAATGCGGTCGCCGGTATATACACAGGAGTACTTGGCAAAACTTTTTTCTTTGTTAGTTTGTGTCGCTTTGGGCTCGCATGAAAAATGCGATGTGCTTACCGCACTTGCCGAGTTACCGTTTACAGTGGTTGCATCCGTTTTGATGACATCCGCTGTGGCGGGATCCACTTTATAGAATCCTTTCAGTACCACGTCAAATTGATTGCAGCGCATGTCTGGTAAGCCCTTCAAATCAATTACCCTCATTTCGTCGCCATTAGGCTGCACGGCTATCGGCTTCTCGTTGCCCGAAAGGGTTTTGCCGTTTACCGTAAATTCAATCTCGTTGGGCTTGATGTAAATGACCTGATTTGTTTTGTTAAAAATCCGGATTTTCACCTTCATGATCTCCGCCCGCGTAAATGCGCCGGCAATGAACAGTTTATAGTCCGGGTGCTCATAAGACTTGTCTTCATATTTTACCGTTTTGAAATCAGTGGCGTTTTGAGCATCGGTAAAACGCACGGCCACCATCAAAAGTGAAAAGAGCAGAAATCGTTTTAGTATCATTCTAGGTTTGGTTTCTTAAAATCCAAAAATAGCCTTTTTAAATAGTTATTGGTACCCTTTGCAGGGTATTTTTACTTTTTTGTAGGTTATTTTAGGAGATTAGTTGTAGTCAAACGGCCGTTTGGTAGCACTTTATTATTTTCGGTTAGTGTGCATCCCTATTAATGAGTATTTCGAACCCTTACCGGTGAGATTTCGGGAGGTGACACTATTTTTTGCTATCTTTCGGGGATGTTTAAGAAAGAACTCCTCACGGTGGCCCTCCTGGCAGGGGGCTTTTTTTGCTCTGCTCAACAGAATCTGAAAGAAAATTTTCACCCGCTGAAATCGTCGGGAACGCTGCCCGATATTTTTACCCAAAAAATACGCGATGTCATCAAGGGCGATATTGACGAATTGAATAAACAGAACGATGCTGATCAGAGCATCAAATCCAACTACCTCGCTGCAGCCAACTATGAGATCGATAAGATCGTCAGAAGCGGTAACACACTCATCAACGACGAGGTTACTAAATACCTGAATGAAGTAGCAGCGCAGATCCTGAAAGACGATCCGGCGCTTTTGAAACAGTTGCACATCTATACCTACAAATCGCCGGTAGTAAACGCCTACAGTTACGATAAAGGCTATATTTTTATCGACATCGGTCTCATTGCGCAAACGGAAACGGAGGCTCAGCTGGCATTTATCCTGGCTCACGAAATTTCACATTACGTGAAAAAGCACAACATCAATAGCTATGTGCAAAATACGAAAATAGACCGCAACAACTACGAAGGGAAGTCGGGCGAAGATAAGCTCATCGAAAAATGCCAGTATTCGAAAGAACATGAAAGCGAAGCGGATATCGAAGGATTTAAGTTGGTGAAAAATACCAATTACGATCTGCGCCAGGCCGAGAAGGCGTTTGATGTGTTGCAGTACGCTCATTTACCGTTTGAATTGGTGGAATTCAGGAAAAACTATTTCAACCATGGGGATTATAAAATTCCGGATGGTTATTTTCTGAAAGAGGTATCGGCCATTCGCAACAATTCTGACGAAGATGACACCAAACATACGCACCCAAATACGGCCAAGCGTAAGCAGGCTATCGGCGACCTGATTGCCAAGGCGGATAATGCCGGCCGGGTAAAATATATCATTTCCAAAGACAAGTTCGAATACATCCGCGACTTATCGCGCATGGAACTTTGCCGCCTATACCTGCGCCATCGCGATTACCCGAATGCATTTTATGCAGCGTATATTCTTGAACAGAAATATCCCGACAACGAATACCTATCTGAAATACTCAGCAAATGCATGTATGCCTTAACCCTTTATTCGCAAGGCGATCTTAGTTATGACAGCGATTCTTACCTGGAAAGCGGCATCCCGTCTTATTCGGAGATCGAAAGTTATCCGCAGCAATTGTACTACCTTGTGAAAACCATGCCGTCCAACGAATGGACCTTTTTGGCGCTTGATTTTGTGTACCGTCGCCATAAGCGTTTCCCGGATAACAAAGCCATTGATGAATACCAGAAACGCCTGTTTAAAATCGTTGAGAAAACCGATTGGGGTATTTCCGATTTCGTAAGAACAAATGTAAAAGTGGTACCGGCAGAAGCCAAACCTGACTCGACCCACAAAACCATTGAGCCGATCAGCTCGAAAACCGACCTCATTGCAAGCCTTCAAAAAGAGCGTGAAAGCAAAAATACAGACACCTTGTATTACAAGGACATCTACGTTGATCTCTTCATGAACGATAAGGAGTTTAAGGCAGCTTTTCCGCAAGATAACGCCAATAAGACCGATAGAAACGGTTTTTCAAGTTATTCATCGGGCAAATCAAAAAGAACAGAAGACAAAGATAAAAAGACCGGGCCCGTAGAGATCAAAGTGGACAAAGCCATCTTACTGGAACCTTTTTATTTAAAGATCGATGAAAAGAAAGATGAGGTGGTGCGCTACTTAGATTCGGATAACAAACAGGAAAAATTTGTGGAAACACTTGATCAGAGTGCGACGCGCCAGAATTTCACGCTGCTCAACCTCGACCCTGCACAAGTAACTGCCAAAGAGGTGGACAAGGTAAACGACTATTCTGTTCTCAACGATTGGTTCAACGAGAAATTCGATTCTAAATACAACAAAATGAACCTGGTGTTGAATACGAATGAAATAGACGATATCATCAGGAAGTATGGTACTGGCTATGTATTAAAAACCGGCTTCGTAAACTATAAAAGCCGTCGCGGACGAAAGTTCACTTACCATTATGTGTTTTTGTACGATCTGGTAGCTAATAAAATGGTGTATAAGAAACAAGAAACATTTCGGGGTAAAGACACCCGCGATCTGGTGAATGCAAAAGCTTACCAAACCATTTACAGCATCAAACATCTCAAAACGACCGAAAACCTATAATCCCTTGACGACGCATGAAACGAATTTTATATATCTATTTGCTGATATGCAGTGCCGTATCGGTATTCTCACAAGCTCCAGGCTATATGGGTAAGCGCTTCGTAGCCGGTTATGGCATTTACGCCAATCCACGACTTTCGGTTTCCGGTGGCAATCCCGGCATCAATCTCTCTCACGAGGCTTACCTGGAGTTTGCGATGAAACGCTCTATCAGCGTCGGCCTGTCGGCTCGATTCTATCGTGCCATGTACACAAACGTGATGAACGTCAGCACAAGGGATCCATATGTGTCGTTGCTCGACCAGTCGCCGAATGGCTTTTATAATATCAAGGGCCGGAATTACGCTTTGTATTTTAAATTCTACAAACGGAATTTTGTGGCCCCCTGGGGTAAATATGTACTATTGGGTGCTACGCTCAATACCCTACATACTCATTACGATCCCGGTACGATGTATGTCACTGCCCAGGATCGTAGGGCCGGTGAAATAGTGTATCTCGATAATTTTGGTCCGCAGGATCAGTCGTACATGCGTTTTGATGTTTTATTCGGGAACGGCCGCAACCGCGTGATTGCTGACCGTATTACGATTGATTACGGTTATGTGTTCCATGTGCTGGGCATGTCGGCCGCCGTATTCGATGCCTCGGATGTGTTGATATTTGAAGGTGGTATCCCTTCAATGGCATCATATATCGAGTCAACAGCAGCAGCTCGTTCCAGGGCCATCAATAAGTTTAACCTCTATCTGAAAGTTGGCGTTCTCTTGTTCTAAGCCTGTTTCCCAAGTTTGTTGATCACCGGGTTGGCATACAGCTTCAAAAAAAGTTGAGTAAGCGCTTCGGGCTCACCTTTCAACTTTGAAACGTGACCAGCTACATAGTCCAGGAAATTTTTCTTATCTGCCGCGGTATAGGTTTCTTCAAATGCATTGGTGTCGTGCAGTAAGTCGTAGGCCACGTGGTTTGCCGGGTATAACTTGTAGTCGTGGTGAATTTGCTTATCAATAGCCAGCGTAAGCAAACGTATTTTCTCGTTTTCGTTCGGTGCTTTGTCTATTTCGTCGAGTTCCTCTTTCACCGGCTTGCCAAAAGCCAGGTGGATCCGCCCCTTCGGCTGTTGAATGCCCGTAAGAATGCTGTTGAGGTCTTCGCCCGGCGCTTTCACATATTTGCTGTGCAGCGACGACAAGTAAAGTTCCTGTACTTTTAATGCATCGCAGGGTTCATATTCGAAACTGATACTAAGCGGCACAATATTTAATTCGCCGAAGCTCTTTTTAAAGTCCTTTCCGCCACTCAGGTTTAGCATTTTCAGCAGTCCGGTTTGCGTCAGGTCGTTGCCATCTTTCGTGCGGCCATTTCGTTGCGCAATCCATACACTCACATTTTTATCGAGAATAGTATGCCGCAAATAAGCACTTAGCTGACGTGATATATCGTAGAGTTCTTTCACGGTTCCCTCGCGTTTCACCATAAACATTCGGTTCATTTTGCCAAAATCCGTGATAAAGCCTTGTTCCATCAAGTTCGAGCCAAACGTAATTTCAGTTGTTTCAAATCCTTCGCGGTCCAGGATGATCTGTAGAATGGCGCTGTCCAATAAAATATCGCGGTGGTTGGCTATAAACAGGTAGGCCTGGTTACGATCCAGTTTGTCCAGTCCCGACCACGACAAACCATCTGAGGTCGTATTTACAATAGTCCAGATGGCATGCCGCATATAGCCCGTTTGGAACTCGTAGGGCGATTTAGTTGCCAGCGCTTTTTCTTTGGCTTCCTGCTCGCTGATGCCAGGCCATAGAAACGCCATCGCTTTATGGTAAATAGGATCAACGGCAATACGTTTCATCACCGCGTCCGTTTCGCTGTCGTAGTATGGACGCAATGCTTCGAAATTGAATTCTTTTGCAAACTCGCTCACCCTTTCCGGTGCGGCTGATCGGTAAACTTTCATCATAACTTAACTCTTCTGTCGATAAAGGTGATAGGCTTCCGGCTCATTTCAGGAAATTGTTTCCTGGCAATATTTTCCGGGGTATCAAGAACGATGGCTGGTGCTACCCGGAGTTTGGCCCTGAAATGATCCTTTAGCTCTTTGTCGAAATGCTCGGGCGCATCTACCGCTCCAATGGTAATGGTAATTTCATCAGTGCCGATATCGTTAGTGAAAACCTCCACAATAAAATTTTTAATATAAGGAACCGTATTCAGCACGTCGTACAACGCCGGCGGGTAGAGACTTGTGCCTTTGAATTTGATCATTTGTTGTTTCCGTCCCAGAATAGGGCTCAGGCGCAGTGTCGTGCGTCCGCAGCTGCAAGGCTCTTCATGCGCTTTGCAAATGTCACCCGTTTTGAAGCGGATGAGCGGCATGCCCTCCACACCAAGCGTTGTCACCGTAAGTTCCCCGGCTTCGCCTGGCTTTACCGGTTGGTTATGGTCGTCGAGGAGTTCCACAATAAGCAGTTCCGGGTGGTGATGTCCGCCTTGGGCGGCTTCACATTCCGTAAACGCCGCGCCCATTTCAGTAGAAGCATAAGTGCTTAGCAAGGTTAGTGGCCAACGATCAGCAATTCGCCTGCCCAGCGTATTAAGGCTAAAGTCTTCGTTGCGGATAGGTTCGCCGATACAGATCACTTTTTTGATGCTGCACTGCTTATAATCGATGCCGTGCTGTTCTGCAAACTCAATGAGCTTAATGAGAAACGAAGGCACAGCAATGGCAATGGTAGGATTTAACCGGCGGATGGTATCCCATTGAAACTCGGGCATGCCATTGCCTACACGCACTACACCGGCACCCATTTTGCGCAAGCCCAGAAAATAAGCCATGCCTGCCATAAATCGCCGGTCGATAGTCGTCATCAGCTGAAAAATGTCGTTGCGGCTTCCGCCGGCGCAAGCCAGGGAAATACACTCGTTATAAGCCAGCCGTTCCAGATCGACATTGGTAAGTGCAAACGTTAGCGGGTCGCCCAGCGTGCCACTCGTGGTCACATAATCAATGATTTGGTGCCGGGGCACGCAGATGAATTCTTCGTTATGGTGGTGTAAATCGTCTTTTGTAGTAGGCGGAAGGCGACGCAAATCGTCGAGACTCCGAATGTCGCCGGCCTTAATTCCCAAAGCCTTGAATCTGGCCTTATAAAATGGCGAGTGCGCCTCTGTATAGGCGATCAGTTCCTGCAATTTCTGTTCCTGTAATCTCCGGATCTCATCCGGGTGCTTAGTTTCTATGTCAGGAATGGCTTCGGTCATATCAGTTCAAAAACATGTTGGACTTTTAGTCCTGCAAAACAGTGAATCTTCAAAAGTATAAATTTTATCTTTGCATGAGTTAAAAACCGTCGTTAAAACAATTGAAAACAAAAAGGAAGTCGCATCTGTTGGCAGCCGAGCTCACTGATTCTATCAGGGGCTTTAAAGCGCCGGATTTGGCAATGCGCGTGTTAAGACAAGAGATGATTGCAGAGTTGATCGACTGTGCGCTCTCTGATGATCAGTTGCTCAGCAGCCGTGCCATGTGGGTGTTAGGCCATTGTAGCGACCTCAACAGCCAGATCGTTGAGCCGTATCATGATGTGCTCATTGAAAATCTTTCGAAGCCCGGACTTCACAACGGCGTGGTACGAAACACCTTGAGGCTTTTTCAGGAACAGGTTCCGCCCGAAAAATACCAGACATTTTTGTTGGATAAGTGTTATGGCTATATCAATGATCCGGCAGAAGCTATTGCTGTACGCGCATTTGCCATTAGGGTGGTGTACCTGATAGCTGAGGCTTACCCCGAGTTGCTCTCCGAACTTAAAACAGTACTTGGGCATTTGCCGGAGCAGGAAGAGTCGCCGGGCATCCGCTCCCGTGTGCGAAATACACTAAAGGCCATAGCCAAATTACAAAAGCAAAAACAGTAATTAAAGGCTGAATGCAGCCATGCGGTTCCGGGCAGCCCCGTATCCTGTCAGCAGTTCGTTAAATACTTCCTCTACCGATTGAATGCGATTAATGGACGCCGATACCTGGCCTATTTCCAACTCACCTTCTTCCAGATCACCTTCAAACATACCTTTTTTGGCGCGTCCGCGCCCCAGTAGATCCGCCAACTCTCCAACCGAACCGCCTTTTTTTTCAAGATCATCAACTTGTTTATAGAACGTATTTTTGATGAGCCTTACCGGCGTCAGTTGCTTGAGTGTCAGGCTGGTGTCACCCTCTTTGGCTCCTACTACCGAATTTTTGAAATTAATGTGCGCTGACGATTCATGTGTGGCAACAAAGCGGCTGCCAATTTGCACGCCATCAGCTCCCAGGGCGATGGCTGCGGCGATGGCCTGGCCGGAGCCGATGCCTCCCGCCGCAATAAGTGGCAGCGTTACGGCTTCCCGCACCTGCGGTATTAGTACAAGGGTAGTTGTTTCTTCGCGGCCATTGTGGCCACCCGCCTCAAAACCTTCTGCCACAATCGCATCCACGCCGGCCTCCTGGCATTTAAGCGCAAATTTTACATTCGAAACGGCATGCGCAACCGTAATACCCCGGTCTTTTAAGTAGGAAGTCCAGGTTTTTGGATTTCCTGCCGAAGTAAACACGATCTTTACGCCCTCCTCCACAATTACATTCATGTGCTCCTCAATGTCGGGGTAGAGCAGGGGTACGTTTACCCCAAAAGGCTTAGTGGTCGCTTGCTTGCATTTACGGATATGGGTCCGCAGAACCTCCGGGTACATCGATCCGGAACCGATTAATCCAAGTCCGCCAGCATTCGAAACAGCCGATGCCAACTCCCATCCACTGCACCAGATCATGCCTCCCTGCACAATAGGATGCTGTATGTTAAATAATCGGTTTATTGCGTCCATTGGTATTATTTTTGGTATAAAGTTAAAGATTTTATTATTTTTGTGTATTAACTCGCAGCTTTTGTAATGAAAAATATCTTTATTTTCTTTTTAATCTTATTGTTCACTACATCCCTGAATGCTCAACGGCGTTTGGACTATGGTATAGCTATCGGAGTTTCCAATTACCTTGGTGATATTGGTGGTAAAGAAAAAACCCGGCGCGATTTTGTGGCGGATATGAAATTGGCCAAAACCCGTTGGAATACTGGCGGTTTTGTAAGGTACAAAGTTAAGCCGAAAATTTCGGTCAAATTAGCCCTCGATTACCTGCGCATCGAAGGTGATGATAAGTTATCCACCAACCCGGCCCGTAACGCCCGCAACCTTAACTTTCGCAACGACATGTTCGACCTTGGCCTTACAGGTCAGTTTTGCTTTTACGAAGACAATGACCTCGGCAACACCTACCGTTTCAAAAATGGTTTCCGCGCATACGCTTTTGCCGGTATAGGCGGGTTCTATTCCAATCCAAAAGCATTTTACAATGGTTCATGGGTTAAGCTGCGTCCACTGCAAACCGAGGGCGTGTCGTATAGCCCGATAGGCCTGAATATTCCTGTTGGTTTAGGTTTTTACTTTACGCTTGAGAAAAAACACCGCATTGGTTTTGAAATGAACTACCGCACCACCTTTACCGATTACCTCGACGATATCAGCGGAAATTATGCTGATCCGTCTGGTATGAGCGCCGATGGTGCAGCCCTGTCAAACCGTACACCTGAATTGACAAGCCTTGATCCGGAATTTGCAAAAAACTTTGGTTACGACCCTGTTACCGGCGTGGGTAACAAGCGTGGTGATAAAACACATAAGGACGCCTACATGACCATGAGCCTGAGTTACAGCTACGTATTGAAGGGCAAATCGAGTTTTTACCGCGGTCGCTATGGCAGTTTCTTCAACCATAAACGTGGTAAAGTCCGTAAAATCCGGGCCAAATTCTAAAAAAACAAAAGGAGCTTGAGGCTCCTTTTTTGTTAGTCGCACTCAGCGCGGCTTAGGTAGCTAAGAGTCGGATCTTCTTGAATGAATGCCAATAAGAATTATCTGCGAATAAATGCCGGGTGCATTAGCCGTTAAGGCTCACGAGGCGCCCGATGTCGTCAAAGCCGGCTTTAATGAGCAGACTGTCTTTTTTGCCGGTTAGCGTATCGCCCGAATGGCTTACGGCATAGCCTTTGTCGCTAAGGTAATATTCCAGCGCCTGGCGATGATTCATGTCGTATTGCGAGATAACCTGCGGGAACACCGTCATGATTTTTAAGTGGCTGTCGGACCGGTGTCGGTCAATCTGTTCACTGTTGACGGTTACAATCATGGCGCCCTGACCGTAGTCGGCAATGTAATAAGCGCTGGCGCCCGACATGCCGCTGGCAATCAGGCCCATCAGGTGCAGTTCTTCCGATGTAAAATCGAAACTGTCATTACTCAACAACGGAATACCATGTTTTTCGCCGTAGGCTTTCAGCTCCAGGGCCAGTTTTGTCACTTGAGGAGAAAGACCCGATCGTGTGTTGGCCCACGACCACAACCAGGTTTGGGCAGCGTGAGAGATCGTGCCGAGCACTTGTATCGGGAAACAAAGGCTGCCACCGAAGCAAATCTCGCCTTTACCCATGTCAACGTTCCAGTTTGCAGCGCCAATGGCTTCTGCCAGGGCTTCCTGTTTTTCGAAAGCAATGCAGGCATAACGCTCCAGGAGTTGTTGTTCGCTAGTGAAAGTTTCGTTTGTCATGGCAATGGAAGAATAGGTAAATAAATCACTAAATGGTGGCGGTACAATTCGGACCAACAGAAAGAAAATAAAAAAGCCCGCGTTGCCGGCAGGCTTTTGATTAATCAGTAATAGGAATGTCTATTTTTTCAGGAATTTGAAGTCTTTGCCAATGTAGCGGGCACTGCTGCCAAGCTGTTCCTCAATGCGCAGCAATTGGTTGTATTTAGCGATCCGGTCGCTGCGCGAGGCAGAACCTGTTTTGATCTGGCCGCAACTCAGAGCTACTGAAAGATCCGCAATGGTCGTGTCTTCCGTTTCGCCGCTGCGATGGCTCATCACCGAGGTATAGCTGTTGGTTTGTGCCAGCTGCACAGCGTTGATCGTTTCCGTAAGCGTGCCGATCTTGTTTACTTTTACTAAAATGGAATTGGCCACACCACGCTCAATACCTTTTGCCAGGAAGTTGACGTTGGTTACAAACAGATCGTCACCAACCAATTGTGTGTTGGCTCCCAGCTTATCGGTAAGCAGTTTCCAGCCATCCCAATCTTCTTCGGCACAGCCGTCTTCAATGCTCAGGATCGGGTACTTGCTTCTCCAATCGGCCCAGAAGTCGGCCATTTGCGCAGACGTCAGCTTATCACCGGTTGATTTTTTGAAATGATATACTTTTTCTTCCGTATTGTAAAACTCCGAAGCCGCCGCATCCATGGCGATATAGATATCTTCGCCTGCTTTATAACCCGCTTTGTCAATGGCTTGCATCACCGCTTTGATGGCATCTTCGTTATTGCGGAAGTTAGGGGCAAAGCCGCCTTCGTCGCCCACGTTGGTACTCATGCCCTGGGCTTTCAAGACAGCTTTCAGGTGATGAAATACTTCTGTGCCCATGC
>DAIUED010000049.1:4302-15215 GCA_036845295.1 Bacteroidota bacterium | reverse complement strand
CCTGTCTTAAATTGTAATTCGTGTTGTTCGTAAAGTGTGTTGAGCAGCAAAGCCTCGTCTTTTTTAAGTAATAGATCGTTGTATGCAATGGTGTTAAAGAACGGAATGCTGGTGAGATCCGGTAGCGTGCATAGTATGCCTTTGGCTCCGTTTCCACAGAGTGTTGCAACGAGATAGCGTAACGTTTCCGCAAAACCAGAGCCTATTGGCCCGTCGATTGGCGTGATCGCGTCTTGTGTACCACCGCTCATTGCATACGAAAGAATATCGTTATTGCCGATGAGCATAGTGAAGAACGTCGGCTGGTGTTTTAAAACGTCATCGAATATACATGCGTTTTGCATGTCGGAAGCCATGCGCGAAAAAAAAGGGTTGAAGTTTCCACTTCCGTTTTCGGGGTTTCCGTACCCATGTAGGAGCAGGTGAGCTATTTTTGCGCCGGGCACTGCAAGGTTATGAAACGGACCTTGTTGTAAGTAGATATTCTCAAGCGGGGTTTGCTCACTGTTTGCCGGTGCAAGAAAATCAAGCTTTGTGCGGGAATTGCCTCCATGGTGTTGATCGGGAACCAATACGAGACGCATTCGTCCTTCGAAGCCAATGCCTGGTGATGATGGGTCGAGTAGGGCTTGCCTGAAATCGATGGGCTGAAGGATCTGATACTGCCTGGCTAATAGCGCTGGATAAGCAGCTATCTGCCCTTCATAATGCAATACACCATCGGCATACCCTGCAGTAATTGAATCGCCAATGGCAACATACCGGCTAAAATCGATGGAAGAATACTGATGTTTCATGAGACCCTGGCAACGGCCACAATAGAGGGACGCTAGAATGGTCTTACGAAGAACCTCCAAAGAGGTTACAGATAACTGTAAATACAGGCATAAAAAAGGCTGCACTCGTGTGGAGGCAGCCTCTTTCGGTAGATTTAAACTCTATTGCTTAGGGAAATATAACGCCGTTATATTTGGTGGCATCCACTTGCGGGATTGCCGCGCCGTACTGGCTATTGATCGCTTTGATAAATTCATTGGCGAGTAAGGCATTTGCTCTTGGTGTGAGATGAATGCCATCCAACGAAAATGCACCACCACTTACAAACGTTGCTGTGGTATTAATCCCGTTATAAACGATACCGCTTTTTGCTTTAGCCATGAATGCATTAACGTCCACAAAGGCAAGGCCTTTAGCGGCAGCTACAGATTTGATCTTGGCATTATATGCGACTACTGCATTCTGGATGTTGGCAATCTCGTTTTCAGTAAGCACGTATTGGTTGGCCAGCGGCTTGGCAGATCCCCAACCGGCGCATTTCAAAGAATCCTGGGGTGTTGTGAGTAACACATACTCTGTTGGTTTGATCTGGCGTCTTCCGCCAGGTGCAGCCGGATCGAGGATCATGAAAGCATTGGCACCTTCGTGAAAAGAGATGCCGAGCGGACCATAAGCCGCATTGAGTTGAGTCGCTTGTGTCGCATCAAGCGTAAGCCCGTTGTAAGGAATGGTTGTTACAAACGGAATGCTCGTAACATCCGGGATGCTAGCTACCACGCCTTTCGCACCATTGGCCGTCAGGGTATTGATGATAAGGTCGTAGCTGGCGTCAAAGCCTACACCCGGGCCACCCGCCGACGGTGTAACGGCGTCGCCGGCACCACCCGCCAACGCGTAACCGAGTACGTCGTTGTTGCCGATGAAAACAGAGAAGAACGTTGGATTCTGTGCGGCGGTTTTGGAGAGCATGGATGCTGTAGCATATTCGGACGTAGCCAGCATACGCGTGAAATACGGGTTGTAATTTCCAAACCCGGCAGCCGGGTTGCCATAGCCCGGATATACGGCTGTAATGGCTTTGGCGCCTGGCACACCCATGTTATTGAATGGTCCCTGGTTGGAAATATTGGTTGTGAAGATCGAGAAATCGCCGCTTTGCGCAAATGGCACAGGCGATAGTCCCGTCACACCCTTGCAATCGGTTTTATAGCCTAAGATGGAGCGGGCATTTCCCGAAGATCCGATGCCGGCAGATGCCTGTGGAACTAACGGTTGTTTGAATTCGCCGCCGCCTACCAGTTTAAATTGTCCGGCAATAAGGTTCGGGTACGAAACCATTTGTCCGTCGTAATACAATGCCGCATCGGCAAAGCCAGCTGTGATGGAGTTTCCAAGAGCAACATAATTCGATACATCGAGGTCGCCCTTGCTAGGTTCAGGCGCGTCGAGCTTTGGCTTGCAGCCAGCCAGTAGCATACCTGCGGCCAGAACTGCTGCTATAGATTGGTAAGATATTGTTTGCATAGTCGTTTTAAATTAAAATTTATAGAATACAGATACTCCAGGAATAACCACATTGGTTTTGTAGGTGCCGCTCATGCCTGTTTCAAGGTTAGTGTCTTCTCGTTTGAGCTGCGAGAAATAAAAAGACGCATTGACACCAAAACGTTGTTTGATGGTGTAGCCAATTCCGGCTGTATAAATGATCCGGTTGGCATCGGGCGTTTCCGGTGTTACATACCCATCCTGTACCGGCGATATGCCATAAGCCATGCCAAGACGCAGCGCCAGGCTTTCGATCACTTTGTATTGTCCGCCAAGCCTGAAGGCAAATGTATTCTTATACTCACGAGCCGATTTGGTATCTACCAATGACGTTGTGTTGTTTTCGTAGTCGAAGGCCAGGGTGTCGTATGCTTTCCAGCCCACATAGTTGATGTCGGCAGCAATGGTGAGTTTTTCAACCGGTGTATAGGCCAGGCCGAGCGTTAGCACCTGCGGCAGTGGCAAGGTTGCTTTAAATTTTCCATTCGGGAAATTGCTGGCTAACGAGGAGGGAACAGTGAAGGTGGCATCGCCACTTTTTACTTCCATATTTACCTGAGAACGATAGGTAAGCGCCACAGAGAATTTATCGATTGGCTTGAAGTAAATGCCGGCATTGAATCCATAGCCATTGGCTTTTCCGGCAAGCTCTGCATGGCCATAAGTACCACTTGCGTCGGCTACCGGAATGTCTTTTTGAAGATTTACTTTGCCGTTTGCATAAACGAAGCCGGCGCCAATACCAAGCTTATCGGTGATCTTATAGCTTACTGTTGGCTGAAAGAAAATAGCCTGAAGTTGCAGACGGGTCAGCGCAAAACGCCCCATCCAGCCGTCTTCCCATTCCACGGTACTGCCGAAAGGCGTGTACACACCGAGGCCGAGTTTCAATTTAGAACTGTCCTTCAGCCCGAAAACGCCATAGGCAGCAAAGGGATAACTTACCGGCGACGTCGTCTCTGCCGTTAAATTGGTGTTTTTATCGAGGAACTTCCCGTGTGAAATCGTTGGGCTTACGCCAATATTTACTTCATTCCCTTTAAGGAAGGACATTCCGCCAGGACTGTAAAATAGCGACGCGCCATCTTGAACGAAGGCGGTTCCGGCATTGCCCATGCCCTGTTGGGCCTGTCCCTGCAAATTTACCTGGTAGCCTTGCGCGCTGGCCAGGAAGGGTGAAGACAGGATCAGCGTTGCTGCTAACTTGTGTAACTGTGTCATATAGATGATGGATTTAATGTTGAAACTAATTTGATATCGGCAACTGTAAATAATGGATCGTTATAGGCCGTTGGCTAATGCCTTATGAAATAGAGTGAGTTCAAGTCTCATGGATGTGTAATGCTAAAACAGTGAAAGATGAGACGCTGATATTCATTTGATTCACCATATCTGTTTGCCTTATAGTGTGGTTTAACCAAATATACTAAAAAAAAGCAAGAAAGCACTTGACGAGCGACATGAAAAAACTTGATCTATGTCAATATTTCGGAGGCTATAGTTAGGAAACGGAACAAGCGATCCATGCCTGTGATGTTTCGCGTGAGTGATTGCAACGGAAATCCTTTTTCGCTGGCCGGCTTCGGGAACCTCAGCCAAGCAGGCAAGAAGATTATAGCGAAAAGCACGGTCTTGCCAATTGTGTGTTGGGCAGGGCAATTGCCAAGGCACGCCCTAACTGGTCTGATGTTATGGCTTGATAAAGTTGAGATCCCGGATATACACTTCGTTGAGGGCGCTGGCGCATAGTTCGCCCTTGCGGTCAAAAATCTCGATGGGATAGGCTTTTACGAATTTGCCGTCTGTTTGCAGGGCTTTTTCAGCTTCATCTACCATCGCATCGGTAATGTTAAGCGTAAAGAAAAGATCGGTTCTGCCGGGTTTAAGGTATTGGATGTGCGCGCTTTTGAGCCAGACGGTGATCTTATATCCCTTATGTTGCATGATCTGCCCAAACAGCAAAGCGTAGAACGGGTCAGTGGCTGAAAAAATAGTGCCGCCAAAAATGGAGTTTCCGAGATTGGATGTAAAAAAACTGCGGTTGATCTTTACATCAATGCCACGAAAACCTTTGTGTACTTTTTTTACCCAGATGCGCTGAAAGAGCATCGGCGGGTAGAAGCACATCAACCATTTTAAACCGTTTTCAGAAATTTTCATGCATTATTTAGGAGGCTTGTTTCAATGATTGGCTGCGGAGCCGACTGAGGGTTTCCGGCGTTATGCCGAGGTACGATGAAAGATAAATGGCTGGTACGCGATTGCCAAGTTTGGGTTGCGAACGGAGAAATTCCTGGTAGCGCTCTTGTGCAGAGTAGCCTGCGCGGTTCACTTTCTTTCCGCGCTGCAGGGCTTTCACAAAATAGCGTTCGATGATCTTTCGCACAGCGCGCTCAAACATAGGTATCTCGTCGTAAAAACGGTGAAGGTCTTCGTAGCTCAGGGCAAATACCTGGCTGTCTTCCAGTGCCTCGATGTTGATGCCTGCGGGTTGCTGAGACAAAAAGGCTTCTGCATCGCCAAACCAGTTGTTTTGCGCAATCAGGTCGATGGTGTGTTCATTGCCGCTTTCATCGAATGTATAATAGCGGAATAAGCCTTCGTTAAGGTAATACATCATATTACCATTATCGCCTTCGCTCAGCAGGTTTTTCTTTTTTCTCACCTGTTTGATGCGGAGGGCAGACACGAATTGCTGGATGCCCGAATCCGGGATGTTGGCGTGTTGTTTGATGCCGCTGATGAGTTTATCGAACATGTTTTTTGATTAGTGGTGCTTGCATAAGCCGCAGCCAATGCGATCAGATCTTCATTTTTACGTTTTTCCAGGCTTTGATCTGCCAATTGATGAGTCCGGTGCAGATGTGGTTGTTTTCGGTGTCGTACACTTCTACAGCAAATTCTTTGAACACAGCATCTGTTGTTTTCAGCGGCTCCAGGATTTCGGTTTCAATGTGTTGTTTGCTTATCTTAAAGGTGACATGAACGTCGCTTTTGGCCTGGTAGTGGTAAGTCATGTGAATCGATTTCAGAATGATGCGGTAGTCGGTCGGCGAAAAGTTTCGGAGCAGGCTCAAGCCAGAAACATACTCGCAAAGCGTGGCCAAAAGACAGGCATGAATGCCACGTATGTGATTCCGGTTTGCCCGTGTATTCTTCACCCGCATGGTCAGTTCATCCTCGCCGATGCCCGTTACACGGATATTATGCGGCTTATTGAACGGAACGGTGCGCAAAAGCACGACATTCAGCATCCACAGGTGGAAACCTGAATGCCTTGCTTTGTCGATCGATGCCTGTAATCGGTTCATTTACTTTTTAAATAAACCTTCAACGTAGTCGATGTATTTTTGTTGGGCCTCTTCTTTGGGCATGCCTTTTTTTTCGCTCCAGGCATGGTACTTGGCAGCTGCGACAAAATCAAACATGCCCGGCTTATCGATGTTGATATCGCCGATGGTTGCCTGTTTGTTGAGGGCATACAGTTCGAGCATCACATCGTTTCCGGGTTTTTCCGGTAATTCCATAACGCGTTTTTTTGCGTCTTCAAATTGTTGTTCTAATGGTGTCATAGCGTTTGAATGGGTTGAAGGGTTTTCTGATTTCTTTTCGGGTACCGGCTCCAGGATAAAGTCTGGGCTTTTGGGGATTTGCAGGAAAGTCTGGGCCCACTCCGGTGGAAGCGCAGCGAGTTTACGCTTGGCCATGTCCACCCAGGCACCCTGTACATTGATCTGCGCAGCCTGTATGCCATCGCCGCGGTAAAGTCCCTGGGTAAAGGACCAGCGGCTGCCATCGGCGCGACAGTGTGTCATTTCACAGGTTACTTTAACCGTATCGCTTGGACGTACTTCACGCATGTAGATCAGCTCTTCGCGAAACAAAATAGGTCCGATCTTCAGCGATTCGAGCAGATTGGCATCAAAGCCAAGGCTTTCCAGGATCTGCAACCTTGCCTGTGCAGCAAAGTCGGCATAAGCCGAATGCCGCAGGTGCATGTTGGCGTCGATCTGCGACCATAATACGCGGCCTTCAAAAAAGACGTTTTCCATTGTGGTAGTTTAAAAACAGTATTTATTTTCTTTGATCAGTTTTTCAGCAATCATCTGTCTTGCAGCTTTGGCATTGAAAGGTTCCTGTTTCGTGTAACGTTTCAGTCCCATCAGCATCATGCGCAGTTCATCGCCTTCGCCGTAGCTGTTCAGTGCTTCTTTGCCGTAAACCCATATTTTATCGCAGGCAGAATTGATGTAGCTTCGCATGATCGCGAGGTGTTCTGCACAGGCTTCTTCACCGCGCATGCCAACCAGCTTTTCTACACGTAATAATGTCGATTCTGCAACATACGTCTCGATGGCCATATCGGCAATATTCATGATGATCTCCTGTTCCTTGCTGAGTGTAGTCATCAGTTTCTGCACGGCACCACCGGCAATCAGCAAAATAGCCTTTTTGAAATTGGTGAGCAGTTTCTTTTCGTAAGCAAACAAGGTCGTATCTGGCTCCGAAAATTCAGGAATGCCCACAAGTTCAGACGCTACTTGTTGCGCAGGTCCCATGAGGTCGAGTTCGCCTTTCATAGCGCGTTTCAGGATCATATCCACAATGAGTAAGCGGTTGATCTCGTTGGTGCCTTCGAAAATACGGTTGATCCGTGAGTCGCGGTACACACGATCCATCGGTGCTTCGGCGCTGTAGCCCATGCCGCCGTATATCTGTACGCCTTCGTCGGCCACGTAGTCCAGTGTTTCAGAACCGTGTACCTTGAGGATAGCAGCTTCTACCGCAAATTGCTCGATGCCTTTCAGTTTGGCTTTTGCTTCATCCATGCCGCCGGCAATCAGCTCATGGATCGCATCTTCGATGTTTTGCGAAGCGCGGTAGGTAGCGCTTTCCGAGGCAAAGATGCGGATCGCCTGTTCGGCCAATTTGTAGCGGATAGCGCCGTATTTGGAAATAGGACGTTCGAACTGGATGCGCTCGTTGGCATATTGAACGGATTGGGTAGCGGCACGTTTGCTGCCACCAATGGCGGCACCTGCTAATTTGATGCGGCCTATGTTCAGGATATTTACCGCAATCTTAAAGCCATTCTGGCGTTCGGATAAGAGGTTTTCAACCGGAACTTTGCAGTCGTTGAAGAATACCTGGCGTGTTGAACTGCCTTTGATACCCATTTTGTGTTCTTCAGGGTTCAGGGAAATACCGCCGAAGTTTTTTTCCACAATAAACGCCGACAGGTTTTTATCATCGTCGATCTTTGCAAATACCGTGAAGATATCGGCAAAGCCACCGTTGGTGATCCACATTTTTTGTCCGTTCAGGATGTAATGTTTGCCGTCGGCAGAAAGTTTTGCGCTGGTTTTGCCGCTGTTGGCATCCGAGCCGGAACCTGGTTCAGTAAGGCAATAGCAGGCTTTCCATTCGCCGGTAGCTAATTTTGGAATGTATTTCTTTTTTTGTTCGTCGTTGCCATAGTAAAGGATTGGCAAGGTGCCGATGCCTGTGTGGGCTGAAAGCGCTACGGCTGTAGAGTAGCCGGCGCCAAGCACTTCGGTGGTGAGCATCGAGGTCACAAAATCGAAGCCAAGGCCTCCGAGGTCTTCAGGAACAGATACACCTAATAGACCCAGGGCACCCGCTTTTTCCAGGATCGAAGGCATCAGCCCTTCTTCCTGGCTATCAATGCGGTCGAGAATTGGAAGGACTTCCTGGTCGATAAAATCATCGCAGGTTTTTTTCATCATTAACTGTTCTTCCGTCCATTGTTCAGGAATAAAAATGTCGTTTGCTGCCGTTTCTTTGATGAGGAATTCTCCTCCTTTGGTTTTTGCTGTTGTTGCCATCTTTTTTTAGTTAAAGTTTTAGTATGATGAGTTAAGCAGGCTTAATGCGCCTTCAGCCAGTAACCTGGCGCCGTATGGAATGCAATCTTCGTTGAACACCACTCTTGAGTCGTGGAGGAAATAGGTTTTTTCGGCAGTGTCTTGTGCGCCAAGGAAATAGAACATGCTTGGTACTTTCCGAGAATAAAAGGCGAAGTCTTCCGAACCAAGAATAGCTTCCACCGGAATGATATTCTGCTTTCCAAAAACGGATTCGAGCGGGGCTGATACAGTGTCGTGAATGGTTTTATCGTTCAGTAAGCTGGGGTAATTAAGATCGTAACTGATTTTGATGTCGGCATCGAACGATAACATCGCTGCCTGAATGATTTTTTCTATTCTCGACAACACCGTGTTGAATGTGCTCAGGTCGAGCGCTCTTACCGTGCCTTCCAACACCACTTTATCGGCGATGACGTTGGGCGCGATGCCGCCGTTGATCTTGGTAAAAGAAATAACGGTAGGCTCGTGTGGTGGAATATACTTGTGCGCAATTGAGGAAACGGCCTGTATGATATGGCTCGATACCAGAATGGCATCTACGCCCAGATGTGGTGCCACCGCTGCATGGGCCATGCGCCCGGTGATCTCTATTCTGAAAAAATTGGCGCAGGCCAGTGCCTGGCCGAGTTTGTAAGCTACTTTTCCTACTGGTAGCAACGGGTGTACATGCAGGGCAAGGGCCGCTTTCACATCATCGAGTACACCGGCTTCCACCATGCGCTGGCCCCCCGATTTTTTCTCAGGATCATCGTATGTTCCCTCTTCGGAAGGTTGGAAAATAAACTTGACGGTGCCCTGGTAATCGGTGTCTTTCAACAACGCTGCAGCTCCAAGGAGCATGGTTACGTGTACATCATGCCCACAGGCATGCATGAGCGGAATATCGTGGTTTCCTGTTTTGGTTTGTTTGGTGCTTTTGAAAGGCAGCTCTGTATTTTCCAGAATAGGCAATGCGTCCATGTCGGCGCGAAGCACGATACCCGGTCCATTGCCTTTTTTTAGAGTGGCGACAACACCGGTTTTGGCAATGTTTTTTTGGTAAGGAATACCAAGTTTATCAAGTTCCCTGCAGATAAGCTCAGCGGTTTCATGTTCCTGGTAACCCAGCTCTGGATTGGCGTGCAGCTGTCGTCGTATGCCTACCAGTTGATCAACTAATTCCTTTTTCATGCTTGCCCTTTCATTCGTTTATAGTAATTCGAAAACGCCTGCCGCGCCATGCCCGGTGCCAATACACATGGTTACCACACCATATTTTTTGTTTTGCCTACGCAGCTCGTTGAACATTTGCACCGACAGTTTGGCGCCACTGCATCCCAATGGATGCCCGAGGGCAATAGCACCGCCATTAACATTCACTTTCTCCGGATTTAGTTTCAACTCCCTGACAACAGCCAGCGATTGTGACGCAAAGGCTTCATTCAGCTCGAACAGATCGATATCGTCGATCTTGAGCCCGGCTTGCGCCACCGCTTTTGGAACGGCGTAAACAGGTCCGATGCCCATGATGCGCGGTGGTACACCGGCCACGGCATGTGATACAAGGCGCGCAATTGGCGTGAGATTATGTTCTTTCAAGAATTTTTCGCTCACCACCATCACAAAGGCTGCGCCATCACTGGTTTGAGACGAGTTGCCCGCTGTGATGCTGCCTCCATTGGCAAACACTGGCTTTAATTTGGCAAGCGCTTCCATTGACGTATCGGCCCGTGCGCCTTCGTCGGTATCTACTACAAAATCCCGTGTTTTTTTCTTCCCGTTTTCGTCGAGGTAAGTTTCCGAAACGTTTACTGGCACGATCTCGTCTTTGAACTTGCCTGCTTTGATGGCGGCTACCGCTTTTTGGTGCGAATTAAATGAAAACTGATCCTGATCTTCGCGCGATACGTTAAATTCTTTAGCGACCGCTTCAGCTGTGAGGCCCATGTTCCAATACCAGTCAGCATGTTCCTTTGCCACTTTAGGATTAGGTACTACGCGCCAGCCACCCATGGGAATAAGGCTCATGCTTTCTGTGCCGCCCGCTACTACGCAATGCGCGTAGCCGGCAGCGATCTTCGCCGATGCCAGGGCAATGGTTTCGAGGCCTGAGGCACAGTAGCGGTTAACGGTCATCCCGGAAACTTTGTCGGTATCAAGTGCCAGCAGTGAAATAAGCCTTCCCACATTCAAGCCCTGTTCAGCTTCCGGCATGGCGTTACCTACCATCACGTCGTCAACAAGGGTATGTTCGATCTGTGGAACTGAGGCCATCAGGTGTTTGATCACGTCGGCTGCGAGGTCGTCAGGGCGTGTGAACCGAAATCCGCCTTTATTGGCTTTGCCAACGGCGCTTCTGAATCCTGCTACAATGTATGCGTTCATATCTTAAGATTTGAGATGTGAGTACTGAGATGCACGATCTGACATATCACATCGGATTAATTATTTTATTGATTTTTGAAAACTATAGTTCATTTTTTGTATTTCGTCAATCCTTGATAACAAAACCTCGGCGGACGCATCTGGCATCAGCTGGAGCTTGTTTGAGATCACAATTTGAGTTTGCAGTTCATAAGACGAACCGTTAGCGACTGACAAAAAGTACCGAAATTCTTTTTGGAATTTCTTCCGGCACCTTCCGAAATGTTTGAGGGAATAGATACGGCAGCTCTTCTTATCTGAGAAGTTAAACCAAAGACTTCATTTTTAGGGTAATTTTCT
>DAIUED010000049.1:0-4292 GCA_036845295.1 Bacteroidota bacterium | reverse complement strand
TCCTCTCTTGGAAAATTTTCGGTGGCTTTATAGACTTCTACCGTGAGGTCTATTGCCTTGTGCCACAATTTAAGCTCTTTAATATTATGCATCGCTCTTTTTTACCAATAGCAAGTCATGATTTCTACCTATAAACGCTTCCCGTCTCAATTCTTGTATCTCAATACTTGATCTAGTTTCTCAACACTTTTCCTCCATTAATAATGCTATGCAATCGTTCCATGGTTTTGCGCTCAGTGCACAGTTGTACGAAAGCTTCGCGTTCGAGATCGAGCAGGTATTGTTCGCTTACCTGCGTGGGTTGCGAAAGATCGCCGCCGGCAATTACGTAGCCTAATTTTTGCGAGATCTTCAAATCGTGTTCGCTCATGTAGTTGCCGCTATACATGGAGTTAGCTCCTACGTAAACAAGGCCGAGGGCCTGGTTTCCGAGTACTTTAATGTCTTTTCGAGGCGCCGGTTTTGTATAGCCAGCCTCGGCGAGCATCAGGCATTCGGCTTTAGCCTCTGCTAGCTGACGCGAGCGGGAAATAACAACCTTGTCAATACCTTTTCTCAAAATGCCAAGATCGAAGGCTTCATAGGCCGACGTTGATACTTTAGCCTGACCGATAGTGAGGAATTTTTCGCGGAAAATATTCAATTCCACGTCGCCTTCATGCAGCGAGTCGGCAAGGCGCACGGCAAATTCTTTGGTGCCGCCACCGCCCGGTATCACGCCTACGCCAAATTCCACGAGGCCGATATAGCTTTCGGCGTGAGCCACCACCATATCCGCATGCAGGCACATTTCGCAACCACCTCCAAGAGTGAGGTTATGTGGTGCCACCACAACGGGAATTGATGAATAGCGTAAGCGCATGGTTGTGTTCTGGAACATGCGTACAGCCATGTTCAGCTCATCCCATTCCTGCTCGGCGGCCATCATGAAGATCATTCCCACATTGGCGCCAGCCGAGAAATTGGCCCCTTCGTTACTGATTACGAGGCCTTTATAGTCTTTTTCTGCAATGTCGATCGCTTTATTCAGTCCGGCCAGCACTTCGCCGCCGATGGTGTTCATTTTGGTATGGAATTCCACATTCAGGATGCCGTCGCCCAGGTCGATCACCGATACACCGCTGTTTTTCCAGATGGTATTGGTGCCGCGCAGCGCATCGAGGGATATGAATTCTTCTGTGCCTGGTATTGTTTTATATGATTTGGAAGGAATGTCATAAAACAAGCGCTTGCCATTCTCGATCTTGTAAAACGTGCTATTGCCTGCTTTCAGAAAATCATAAACCCAGGCATTTGGCTTCATGCCTGCGGCTTCCATGAGGTCCACCGATTCTTTTACCCCAATGGCGTCCCAATATTCGAAAGGTCCGAGATCCCAGCCAAAGCCGGCTTTGAGGGCATCATCGATTTTGTACAGTTCATCCGCAATTTCCGGTATGCGGTTCGAAACGTATTGGAACAAGCCTGCAAACGTAGCGCGGTAAAATTCTCCCGCTTTGTCTTTGCCTGCTACCAGCATTTTGAGGCGGTCTTTCAGGTTTTCCACTGGCTTTGTCATTTCCAGGGTAGCAAATTTGGCTTTTTGCTGTGGGCGATACTCGAGTGTTTTCAGGTCGAGAGCAAGAATCTCGGATTTACCGTCTTTTCCTTTTACCTTCTTGTAAAAGCCTTGCCCGGTTTTGTCGCCCAGCCATTTGTTTGCTACCATTTTTTCGAGATAGTCCGGCAATACGAAGAGTTCGTTGGCTTCGTCATCCGGTACACTTTGCTTCAGGCCTTTAGCCACATTTACCAAGGTATCCAAGCCTACCACATCTCCGGTACGGAATGTCGCGGATTTGGGACGCCCTAATACCGGGCCGGTGAGCTTATCGACTTCTTCCACGGTAAGGTCCATTTTTTCGACCAGGTGGAGGAGCGACATGATGCCATAAACGCCAACGCGGTTAGCAATAAATGCCGGCGTGTCTTTGGCGAGTACGGTTGTTTTGCCAAGGAACTTTTCGCCATATTCCATCAGGAATGATACGATCTCGGGTTTCGTATGCGGCGTCGGAATAATTTCCAGCAAACGCAGGTAGCGTGGCGGGTTAAAAAAGTGTGTGCCGCAGAAATAATCCTTGAAATCTTCGCTACGTCCTTCGGTGAGCAAGTGGATGGGAATACCAGAGGTATTGGAGGTAATAAGTGTTCCCGGCCTGCGGAATTTTTCGACCTGCTCGTACACTTTTTTCTTGATGTCGAGGTTTTCGATCACCACTTCGATCGTCCAGTCGTAACCGGCTATTTTAGACATATCGTCTTCGAAGTTGCCTGTGGTGATGCGTTTGGCAAATTCTTTTTTGTAGATAGGCGAGGGGTTTGATTTCAGGGCAAAGGCTAATGCGTCGTTTACGATGCGGTTTCTCACGGATTTGTTTTCAATGGTAAGGCCTTTTGCTTTTTCGGCATCGTTGAGTTCTTTCGGCAGAATATCAAGGAGCAATACTTCGCAGCCAATGTTGGCGAAGTGACAGGCGATGCGGCTGCCCATGACACCCGAGCCCAATACGGCTACTTTTTGGATCAGTCTTTTCATGTCCGTTTTTTTTAAGGTTTTTAAAGCGTTCTGTTGTTTCAGTGACTTATGATTGTTTCAGTAATTTGTAACGTTGTTCAGCGAGTTCCGCGATATTATCCAATACGTTAAAAAATTCAGCCAGGCTCTCGCGGCCTATTTTGAGTTCGGCCATGTGGTTAAAGTTCCTCACGGTATTTTTAGCGAGTTCCTTTTGCATAATCCCTTTTTTGGTGAGAATGATCTTTGTTTTTCGTTTGTCAGCCTTATCGGGAATACGTTGGATCATTTTTTTTTCTTCGAGCGAGAGAATCAGTCGCGATAGCGAGGTTCCTTCCATGCCGAGGGCTGGGGCAATTTCCGATGCATAAGAGCCTTCGTGGCTATCTACATTGAGCAAAAAGTGCCCCATGGCAATGGTAGCGTCGTGTAGCAAAGCCTCTGCATTGTACATTCTGCTCACAACCTGCCAGGTGGTTTTCAGTTTTGAATCAATTGTTTCGGTATGCTTTTTCATCATGACACTAACAAATATACAATTTAATATTATGCATGCATAGCAAAAGCTATATTAAATTTTTGTTAATTTTCTCCGTAGATAGAATTATAGGCTTGTTTATTGGCTTCGAGGATCACCTTGCGTTTAAGGGAGAGCTTTGGTGTCATTTCGCCATGTTCGATGCTCCACTCTTTGGGTAAAAGCGCTATTTTTTTAATTTTTTCGTATTGGGCCAGGTTGGCATTGGCAGCTTCCACCTCACGCATGATGCGGTCGTGAACCTCTTTATTTTTTACGATGGCTTCATTCGATACAAAGTCTATCTTATGGCGTGCGCACCATTCTTTGAGATAAGCGAAGGCTGGGACGATGAAAGCTGCCGGGAATTTTTCATTTTCCCCGATCACCATCACTTGTTCAATAAAGTGGCTTTCTTTCAGTTTGTTCTCGGTAATCTGCGGCGTAATGTATTTGCCGCCCGATGTTTTGAACATTTCTTTTTTGCGGTCGGTTATTTTGAGGAAACGCCCGTCTTCCAGCACACCGATATCGCCGGTATGAAACCAGCCGTCGGGATCGATGGCTTCTGCCGTGAGTTCTGGTTGTTTGTAATAGCCCATCATCACGTTAGGGCCTTTTACGAGTATCTCTCCGTCTTCCCCGAATTTCACTTTCACATTGTTGATCACCGGACCAACAGTTCCGATTTTGATGTTTTTGTCGTCGTAATTATTAACCGCAATCACAGGAGATGTTTCAGTGAGGCCGTAGCCTTCGAGCACTTTTATTTTGGCTGCGTGAAACACGCGTGCCAGCCGGGGTTGCAAAGCCGATCCGCCCGACACGATGCCTACGATGTTTCCGCCCAGGGCCTGGCGCCATTTGGCAAACACCAGTTTGTTGGCCAGCGCCAGTTGTTTTTCGTAGAACCATCCGTTTTCGCCATGTTGCTTGTAGCGTAGTCCAAGGTTTAGCGCCCAGAAGAACAGCGCTTTTTTAATGCCGCTTAGGTTGGTACCGGTAGCCACGATCTTGTCGTACACTTTTTCGAGCAGCCTCGGCACGGTTACAAATACCTGCGGTTTTACTTCTTTGAGGTTGTCGCCGATGGTGTCGATGCTTTCCGCATAATATACCGACATGCCTCGGCTGATGTAGAGGTAGGACAGCATGCGCTCATACACGTGGTTGAGTGGTAGAAAGCTGAGCGCCCGCCATTCGGGCCTGAAAGGACAT
>DAIUED010000048.1:0-15219 GCA_036845295.1 Bacteroidota bacterium | reverse complement strand
CCAGGCCGCGGGTTTTACCAGCCACACTGTGTATTTTGGTGGTTTCGAGCGCTTCATCCGGCGTGAGCGGCGGCAAAATAGAGGGCATGCGCTTACTTAGCATGGTTTTGCCGGCTCCTGGCGGCCCAATGAGAATAACATTGTGTCCACCGGCCGCAGCAATTTCAAGTGCGCGTTTAATATTTTCCTGGCCTTTTACATCCGAAAAATCAAATTCAACATCATCGAGACCCGATAAGAACTCATGCCCGATATCCATTTGAATGGGTTCGAGTAACAAAGAGCCATTGAAAAAATCGATGACCTGCCGGATGTTACTTACGCCATATACCTCCAAACCTTCTACCACTGAAGCCTCTTTCGCATTTTCAGCCGGCAAAATAAATCCCTTGAACCCCTCGTCCCGTGCTTTGATGGCAATAGGCAAGGTGCCTTTGACCGGACGCAACTCGCCGTCGAGCGACAATTCGCCCATGATCATGTAGCGCCCGATCTCTGTTGCGTCGATCTGCTCTGACGCCGCCAGGATACCTACCGCAATAGTTAAGTCATAGGCCGAACCCTCTTTGCGGATATCGGCCGGTGCCATGTTGATGGTAATTTGCTTCCCCGGAATTTTCAATCCATTGTTCTTCAATGCCGCGTCGATACGCTGGTGACTTTCTTTCACGGCGCTGTCGGGCAAACCTACCATATAAAAATTAATTCCCTGGCCAATATTCACCTCAACCGTTACGGTTGTGGCCGTGATGCCCTGCACGGCGCTTCCATACGTTTTTACCAACATAATTTTCTCAACTGTTTTTCAGCAACAAAGGTATAGGCAAATTCCGACGCCTCTTTGCTATATTTTGTAGCATACCCATTTTTTGCAGTACCAGCAAGGCTTTGCGAGCCTTCATCCTTTTTTAGAGATATTTTTGTAATATTGGCTTCATGTTTCGCGGCAAACTATACGCTAGCCTAAGCACCGGCGCGATGGCCCTGGCCGGATTGCTATTGCTTGTGTATGTGGCACTAAAAGCCGGCTCGACGTCTTTTACACACGACGAGAGCTTCACCTACCTGGATTACGTGCATCAGGGCTTTATGGATATCATCTCCTACAAAACGCCTTATACCAATAACCATATCCTCAACACCGTGCTGATGAAGTACGCCGAAGAACTCTGGGGCAGTTCGGAGCTGGTATTGCGCTTGCCCAACATTTTTGCCTGCGCGCTTTATCTCGCGTATGCTTACCGCCTGCTGCGTTCCTTTCCACTGGTGCTGATGCTACCTGCTTTTCTATGCGTTTTTTGCCACACCCAGTTTTGCGATTTCTTTTCGCTGGCCCGCGGCTACGGCCTCTCGTTTGCCTTTATGCTCGTGAGCTTGTACCACTTGTTGCAGTATCTCGAAAAAGCGGACAACAAACATCTCATCCTTTTCAATGCCGGCGCCTTGCTTGCGATCCTGGCCAACTTTTCTCTCATCAATTTTTACCTCTCTGCTTTGTTTGCGTACAACCTCATTTTGTACTACCGATCACGGTTACAACAGGGCACGCATTTCTTATTCTTGAGACTAAACCGCATCCACATGTGGTCGTTGCTTGTCTTCATTGCCATTTTGTATGAACCTATCCGTCGCATTTCCAAACAAGGCATGCTCAATTTTGGTGGCAAAGAAGGCTTTTTCGAAAACACGTTCGGTTCGCTGGTGGGTGGTGCATTTTACGAAACACCTTTATCCCGTTGGGGATTCATCCTTATCGTTTGTGTGATGACGGCCGTTTTGATAGCCACTGGCGTTCTTATCGGGTGGCACTTGCTCAAAAAAAACCACCACTTTTTCAATGAAAACCAAGGTTTATGCCTTACCTGGCTTATTTTGATGAGCCTTGCCGCCTTGTCGTATCTCCAGCACTGGCTCATACACAACGACTTTTATGCGGGGAGATTCGGCTTATTTGTCTATCCCTTGTTTATATTACATGTATGCTACCTGCTACGGTTGCTTTACCAGGCCGGCGGTGTTCCTTATGCTGCAATACTTACTTATGGCCTTGGTGTGGCATTGGCGGTTCTGTTTTTCATGAATGTCAACTTACGTTACTATAAAGACTGGCGGTATGATGCCGGCACGCGGCAAGCCATGCTCAGCCTGGTAAAAGATCAGGCACCGCAGACCCCGGACCGGAGCGTAGAGCTCGGCATCAATTGGCTGTTTGAGCCAACCACCAATTTTTACCGTTATACCTGGAACCTCCATTGGCTCAAAAAAACACATCGCCGCGGTGCCGGTAGCCATAGCCAATACTATTACTTGTTACGAACAGACACCAACGCCTGGCTGGGGAACGGAAAACCGCTACTGTTTTCATCAGACGATGCTCAGTCGTTTCTGGTAAGGAACCACGCAGAATGATATTAACAAAACTCAATTTTTTTTTGCAGGACTTCAACTTTATGAGATAAATTGTATATTTATCACTCTATAAAAAAACAAGACGGTTATGATCAAAAAATTACTTGTTATTCTTTCCATCATCTTTTCTGCCTGCGCTATACAGGCTCAAACCTCCACTTCTACCGACGACCTCAACTGCTACAATAAATGGTCGGTAAAATTTGATTCGCGCGGGGCGGATGAAGTAAGCGATGGTGTTTATACCGATGTAATTATAACCTCACGGGTAGGTGGAAAAGCCAATTGCTGGAGTGGGAAAGCCGAAGTATTGCACAAGAAGCTCCTACGCTGCTATATTACCCTCGAAGATGGCACATACGAAGAAGTTAAACGTACCTGGAAAAACAACTCCAATAAAGAAGTAGCCATCGTAAATGGTATCAGTACCTCTATGGTAACCGTGCATAATGAGTTGATCAATGTATTATGGCCCAATAAGATTAAACCGAAGAAGCCTGCAGCTAAAAAAGCACCGGAACCTACCGACGATTGATCATTTAAGTTAAATACCTGGTTTCCAGGACAAAATTGCCAGCGTTTTGCCGTTTTTCTCCGGTAAAACGCTTTTTTTTGCAGAAAAAAAGGCGCTAAATTTTTGGTTTCCAATAAAAAGCCTATATTTGCAGCCCGATTTTTAATTTTAAATCGCTGATTCTAAATATTTTGTAAATGACAAAAGCAGATATAGTAAACGAAATTTCAGAGAAGACCGGCATCGAAAAAATCGTTGTTCAAACAACGGTAGAAGCCTTTATGAAATCGATCCGCACTTCGATGACCGAAGGCAAAAACGTGTATTTACGTGGCTTTGGAACATTCGTTGTAAAAAAACGTGCCGAAAAAGTAGGACGTAATATTTCTAAAAATACAACCGTCATCATCCCGGCACACTTCATTCCTGCATTTAAGCCGGCCAAAACGTTTTCGGAAAGAGTTAAGAAAAACGTTAAGGTGGCTGAGCCGCTAGATAACAAACAAGTAGAATAATGACTGCTACCCGTAAAACACAGATTGGTATCCTGCTAACAGCTGTTGTTTTATTCGTTCTTTTATTTATTGCCCCTAAAAAGCACCTGGCTAAAGCCCAGGCTTTGCCGGCCGATGAGCATGCCGGCCATGCCCACGAAACGGAAGCTACTATTGAAAGCTACCTTACCAATGCTTCCAAATCGCTCGGCCTGAAAGAGAAAACAACACTCGACGACTTGGTGGCAGCAGCCAACACATCTACTGTAGATACAGCCTACGCTCCGGTAATTTTATTTTGGGATCGCCTTCGACGACCGGATTTTGCGTCGTACTATGCCGAGAAAATGGCCGATCGTAACCAACGTGCAGAGGCTTATTTAAAAGCCGGCGATCGCTATTTTTATTCGGTTCGTTTTGTGAAAGACGCCTCTGAAGTTCCGGCCTTGTACCAAAGCGCCATGCGCTGTTACCAGAAAGCACTCGCCAAAGAGCCGTCGAATACCGACGCTAAAATTCAGCTCGCTGCCTGCTATGTAGAAGGAAGCAGTGATCCGATGAAAGGAATTGCCCTGCTGCGCGAGGTAGAAAAAGTGGATAGCAACAACGTAAAACTGCAACTCAGCTTCGCTTTCTTCTCAGTAAAGTCAGGACAATGGGATCGCGCCATTAAGCGTTTCGAAAAAGTATTGGAGATTGATCCACTATACATCGAAGCCTATTTGCACCTGGCCGACGCTTATGAACAACAGGGGAAAAACGCCAAAACCATTGAAATGCTCCAAAAATATGCGGAGCTTACAACCGATGCCACGGCAAAACAGGAAGTATTGAAGTACATTGAACAACTCAGGCAGAAAATGTCCTGATAAACGATAAAAACAAATAACAATTAATATAAATTTTTAAAACCTAGCATTATGCCAAGCGGAAAAAAAAGAAAAAGACATAAAATGGCTACCCACAAACGTAAAAAACGTTTAAGGAAGAACCGTCATAAGAAAAAATAACCGGTTTTTAACTGGTTATTTATTCCCAAGTACCAGCCAAAGAGGGATAAGAATGCGTTCTTATCCCCTTGTGCTGTTCCATATACCTCACCACAAAACACGGTGAGCATTTAGTGATATTATACTAACAAGGATGTTTTGAAATACCTAGACCGATAGCGGCCTAGGATGCGCATGGCGTAACGTTTCAAACATCCATAAACATATTAACAGTGAATGTAGAACTAGTAATAAATTCTACACCTGGCGAAGTTGTAATAGGCCTGTTGAACGACAAACGTTTGATAGAGCTTCATAAAGAAAAAAGCAACATACAATTTTCGGTAGGTGACATTTACCTGGGTAAAGTGAAAAAGGTCATGACCGGCCTCAACGCTGCCTTTGTAGATGTAGGATATGAGAAAGATGCATTTTTGCATTACCTGGACTTAGGTCCGCAAGCCAATTCGCTGATGAAGTACGTAGAACAGGTGCGTTCGGGCAAGCAGAACGTGAGCAACCTGATGTATTTCAAGAACGAGCCCGATATTAAAAAAGACGGCAAAATTAACGATGCCGTCAAACCCGGTCAGCACATCCTGGTGCAGGTAGCCAAAGAACCAATTTCATCCAAAGGTCCTCGCATTACCACCGAAGTCTCTATTGCGGGGCGCTATATGGTACTCATCCCTTTTTCCGATAAAGTTTCTGTTTCCTCAAAAATCAGAAGCAGCGAAGAAAAAACGCGGTTGAAACAGCTGGTACAAAGTATCAAACCAAAAAATTTCGGCATTATTGTACGTACTGTAGCCGAGGGCAAGTCTGTGTCTGATATCGAAGGTGACCTGGCTGACCTGGTGAACAAGTGGGACGAGTGTTTCAAAGCCCTGAAAACAGCCCAGCCGCCACACCGCCTGCTGGGCGAGGTAGATCGTACCAATGCCATTCTCCGCGATTTCCTTAATGCTTCTTTTAACGCGATTCACGTCAACAGCGAGCGCGTGTTCGACGAGCTGAAAGGCTATATCAAAAATATTGCGCCGGATAAGGTCGATATCCTAAAACATTATACCGGAAAAGCGCCTATTTTCGACCACTTTGGGGTCGATCGCCAGATCAAAGCTCTGTTTGGCAAAACCGTGTTCATGAAAAGCGGCGCCTACCTCGTGGTAGAACACACCGAAGCGTTGCACGTATTCGACGTTAACAGCGGCAACCGCGCCAAGAGCGATAAAACTCAGGAAGAGAATGCCCTTGAAGTGAACCTGGAAGCAGCAACAGAAGTTGCCAGGCAGCTCCGTTTACGCGACATGGGCGGTATCATCGTGATCGACTTTATCGACCTCCACAACCCGGAAAACCGTAAGCTGCTTTACGACAAGCTCAAAGAGGAAATGAAATCCGACAGGGCACGTCACAATATTTTGCCTCCGAGTAAATTTGGGCTTATTCAGATAACGCGCCAGCGCTTGCGTCCGGAAGTAAATGTAGAAGTTCTGGAAACCTGTCCAAGCTGTGGCGGAACAGGTAAGGTACAGCCAAGCATTTTGTTTATCGAGCAAATCGAAAACGCCATGCGCTTCATCATCAAAGAGCAGGCTGCAAAAGATATTACCCTTTCCGTGCATCCATACATCAAAGGTTACCTGAAAGAAAAAGGGTTCCTGCGCAGCAAACAATGGCAATGGTATTTTGAATACAAGCAATGGATCAAGATCACCAGTTCCGACAGCTACTCATTCATGGAATACCATTTCCTGAATAAAGACCTCGACGAAATTGTCATTTAAAAGAAAATAATTGGCGAAGACAAAAATAACAAAGGAGAGCTGTTGCTCTCCTTTTGTATTTAATCCTTTGAATCACCTTTTCTACAATGATGTCGCAACCCAAACAATAATCCACTGCATCGTAAGCGAGTTGTACGTTCGGCTTGTCAACAATAAGCACTTGCTGTGTTTATCTCGGCCGGCCACCGCCTGAATGATGTCCGCTACCACCACCAACCTGCCGGTGTCCGGCACCGCCGCCAGACGAACGCATTTGCTGCCTTGGAACAGATTGCTGCTGTCTGGGCTGAACTTGTTGCCTTGGCGCATCTTGTCGTGGCTGCACCTGCTGCCGTGGCACGTCTTGCCTTGGCTGAACCGTTTGCCGCGATGGTTGCTGCTTCACCGGTTCTGTTTGGCGAATTTGACCATTGCCCGGATTTTGTTGGTGCCGCACCGGCTGACTGTTCTGCATTTTCGTTGGATTGGCTTCTTGCCGGTGTCCACCATTGATGTGTTCTGATCCCGACCGCTGCGGCTGCCTGTATTGGCTCTGACCATTCTGCCTCTGGTATGCCGGACGGTTATTATAACGTTGACTCCGTGGTGTGTTATTTTTATACATCATCTGCCGCTGTCCATAAAAACCCGACTCCCGGTGGCTTCTCACCATCTGCGAACTGGTTCGGCGGCCATAGTACCAGTCATGCGTCCGTGGCGAACGGTAATAACTTACACGATGGTAATACGGATGGTGATAGCGCCAGGCTCTGCGGTAATGGTAGCGCCAGTAAACAGGTGCCCATGGATCCCACCATACCGGGTAAGTTCTCCAGTACCATGGCGACACCCAAACTGCATAACTAGGCCCGTAAATATACCTTACAGACGGCCATGCCCACACATTAACTACTACCGGCGGGTTTGGATTTGGGCTGCTGTTATAATAATTATTGGTTGTATTGTTATTGGTAACATTAGCTGGCTGACGATTACTATCGTCGCTGCCAGCATACACGTCGTCGTTACTGCCTCCACTTCCCTGACTGCCGGCCGCCTTACGGGCGTTGGCATTCTGATCGGCAGATTCGTTTTGAGGCTCGATGATGTAATCTTTTCCATACAGATCTTCATCACCAACGATCTGCACATGTGCATCTTCTTTACCCGTTTTTTCGACTTCGATAACGGCTACATCCTGCTTTTCAGATTCTGAAACATCCACCTGCAACACCAACGTATGAGCATCACCATTTTGCTTATCGATCACTTTTACATAATCAACTTTGCCATCACCATCAAGATCGAGGTTATTTACCTCGTTAGTATTAGAGTTAATGGCTTTTTCGAATGCTTCAGGTGTTTCGGCTTTTTTGAATAACTCGAGGGCACCATAAAGGTCGAAGTTATCTCCCGGCAATCCGAGAGAATCGGGTTTTGTCTGCGACCAGGCATTGGATCCCAGCATAAGGCAGACAAGGGCGGAGGTTATTTTTAACGTTTTCATGACGCTGATTTGACTATGGATAAAATAGCAAGTTTAGTACCATAAGCTCCCCAAATGCCTTGATAGTGCTAAGATATGTTAAAGGAAGGCTTTGCTGCAATTTGTCACATCAGGCTAAAGCGTTTGCATGGGCACCGGGCGGGCCTGCGCCGGGCTACGCTTCGCTACGGTTCTTCACCTCAAAACAAAATGCGGTAAAGGAACCAGGCCCTTTGCGTCCCTGGTGCATAAGCCGCCATCAACTAGCTTCTATTTCCAGAAATCGTAATAGTTGAACCACTGATGCGGATACAGCCTCACTACACGCTCCAGCTCAGCAACGTATTGTTGCAACAGGTCGTTGCACACGGCGTCCAGCTCCGCATCGCCACGCACCCGCTTTACCGGAATGGGCTTGAGGGTCGAGAACTCGTAGGCAAATTTTCCGGTTTTCACAGCAAACACGATACACAGGGGCACACCGAAGCGTGCAGCTAAAATAAAAGGGCCAGCAGGAAACTTTGCAGGTTTGCCAAAAAAAGGTGCGGTAAGTGTTTTTGCTCCTTCACGGTAGCGATCGCCATGCATCACCACGAGTTCGTTGTTGCTAAAGGCTTTGTGCAATTCGATGATGTGGCTTTTACTCTCTTCGTCGATGGAAATGATGTTGATCTTTTTCCGGGTCATCACCCCGTCCATGTATTGTTTTACTTCCGCTTTCTCATTGGTGTACATCAGGATATTGAATGCCGTGCTGAGGCGATTGAGACCCTGACCGGCCACTTCCCAGTTACCTACATGTGCGCTGACCAGGATGCCACCTTTACCAATGGCTGCCAACTCGTCGAGGTAATGCCCGTTTAAGCTCCGGGTTTGGATCCTGTTTTTGATGCCGGCCATTACCGTCACTTTATCAATGATGGTTTGGCCTAGCAGAAAATTATTTTTGTAAACCGCTAACCTTGCTCTGAGAGGCGAATAGTGGTGGGCACGAACAAAATAGTCGCGGATGTAACGGTTTGGTTTCGAAAAAAGAAAATAGTAGAAAGCAACAAAGCGCAGGATAAAATATGCCGGACGCAAGCCAAATGTATTAAGGATAAATCCGAAGATCTTAAAACCCCACACCTTTCCTTTGGATTGGCCATCCCAGGCCTGCGTGTCTGCCATAAGCTATAATAAAAAAACAAAACACAGGCGTGTTTTGTTTTATGAGATCTGTGTTTAACTCCTTTTTTAAGCGACTTCTTTTTCCTGTACTTTTTTGTAACAGTAGTCGTAAAAATTCTGGAATGTATGAATGGTTGTAAAATCTTCGCCTTTCACTTTAAATCCGAAATTACTTTCGATAACCACCACTAAATCGACATAGTCAAGGCTGTCGAGTTCCAAAGTCTCTCTCAAATTGGCATCGGGGGTGATTTTAGCTTCATCTACCTCAAACTCCTCTACCAGAAAGTTGTTTACCGTTTTTATAATCTCTGCTTCTGTCATAATCAATTTTGTAAAACGTCTGATAAAATTACTTATACAAAATTAGCTAAATTTTTTAATAATCAAAGTGGAATTTGTACCTCCAAAGCCGAAAGAATTCGATAGAACCGTTCCCAGAGAGGCTTCGCGGGTTTCGGCCACGATGTTAAGCCTGGCCGAATCTTCGTCGGGATTTTCGAAATTAATGTTCGGGGCAATGAAGTTATTTTGCATCATGAGCGTGGAATAAACGATCTCGCTGGCACCTGCCATCCAGCACTCGTGTCCGGTCATGGATTTAGTGGAACTCACTGGCGTATTGTGCGCTCCGAAAAGGTTATAAATAGCTTGCGCTTCTACTTTATCGCCACCGGGTGTAGAGGTTGCGTGTGCATTGATGTAATCCACCTCTTTGGCATCGATGCCTGCCTCTTTAAGCGCCATAGCCAGGGAGCGTGTTTGGCCACCCACGCTCGAATTGCTGATGTGCTCGCCATTGCTTGAAAACCCGTAGCCAATAACCTCGGCCAATATGGTTGCGCCGCGTTTTTGAGCCGACTCGAGGCTTTCCAGAATTACTGTGGCTGCGCCTCCGCTGGGAATGAGGCCATCGCGGTCGCGGTCGAACGGGCGTGATGCTTTGGTTGGATCATTTTCGCGAATAGAAAATGCGCTCAAGCCGTCGAAAGCACCAAATGTGTAATTATTAACTTCCTGGGTTCCGCCACAAACTACTTGCTGCTGCAAGCCCCATTTGATCATCAGGTAACCCATACCGATAGAGTGAGAGCCACTGGCACAAGCAGCACCTAACGTGTAATTGATGCCCTTTAGCCTGAAAATGGTACTCAGGTTCATGGTAGCAGTACACGTCATGGTTTGAAAAATAGCGCCTGAGCCGAGCAGGGTCGTATCTTTTTTGGCACGCACAATATCGTTAGCTTCAATGGTGGCACCTGCTACGCTATCGTTCCCATAAATAATACCTACTTCGTTAGCATCGATAAAATCCTGATCCATACCCGCCACTTTAAAGGCTTCGAGCGTAGCCATGTATGCATATTCGGCAGGCTCGGCCATACCTACACGCTGCCGGCGGTCAAGTAACCCTTTAAGTTGAGGGCGCTCCACAAAACCGGTGAGCCCGCTGCGGTAACCCATTTCTTTGCGCGACTGGTCGAGTACAATACCCGACTTGCCCGCGAACAACGAATTTTTAATTTCATCGAGGGACTTTCCCAAACAACTCCAGGCTCCAATACCTGTAATTACTACTCTGTTCATAATTCAATATTTTTTGCGGAGCGGAGATTCAGACCCCGACCGCTGAATTCTTTCGCTTATTAGCTATACAAGCCGCCGTTTACCGAAATTACCTGGCCGGTAACATAAGACGAGTCTTTTCCTGCCAGGAAAGCGACAACGCCTGCCACCTCTTCCGGCTCTCCAAAACGGTTCATTGGCACCATCGCTTTGTAATCTGCCTCGTTAATATCCTGCGTCATATCGGTTTTGATAAAGCCAGGCGCCACGGCATTTACGGTAATTCCACGCTTACCTACTTCCTGCGCCAATGCTTTGGTAGCCGCAATCACGGCCCCTTTGGAGGCTGAGTAATTCGTTTGCCCCGGCATACCTTTGAGACCCGACAAGGAAACAATGTTAATAATACGGCCTTTGCGCTTGCCTAACATGTGTTTCACCACGTGGCGGGTAACGTTGTAAAAGCCGTCAACCGTAATATCCATTACCCGGTGCCAATCGTCGGGATTAATAAAAACCATCAGGTTATCCCGTCGAATACCAGCATTATTTACCAGCACGGCTATGGTTTTGTCCTTGTTCTCGTCTATCCACCGTTCCAGGTGAGCATCCGCATCGGCAGTGACGCTCACGTCGAATTTCATCAGGACAGCGTCAACACCTTTGGCTTTTACCAGCTCTTGTGTTTTTTTTGCTTCGTCGTCGTTGGAAGTATAGTTGATGATGATATTGTAGCCCATATCGGCCAGACGCAGGCAAATTGCTTTTCCTATACCACGGCTGGCGCCTGTTACGAGTGCATATTCCATAATAGTGTGTTTCGGGCAGTCGGGTTAAATAACAACTGCTGCCCCACCGACTCCACCTGGGGCAACAGCCTGTGTATTTACTTAAAGTACATCGATATGGTGATAAAAAATAAAGTCACGTACCGCTTTCACTTCTTTATAGCGGATGTTATCTTCCACAAAACATGGAAATACCTGTCTGAGTTTATCGTAGGCATCTTTAGCTTTCGACGACAATTTGTCGTTCATTTTCAGGTAATCTACCGCCTGCAGGATCGTCATCCACTCAATGGCTAACACTTCATAGCTATTCAGGATCACTTTTTTGCAGATCAGCGCGGCATTGCTTCCCATGCTCACCACATCCTGATTATCGTTATTGCTCGGAATGCTATGTACATACATCGGGTTCGACAGCATCTGGTTTTCTGCCGTGGTGGATGTAGCCGTAAACTGCACGCCCTGCATACCCAGGTTTAAGCCCAGGACACCGTGGTTGACAAATGGCGGCAAAATATTGTTGAGCTTGTTATTGAGTAGAAAGTTCAGTTGCCGCTCGGCCAGCATCGACAATTTGGTGATGGCGATCTTGAGTTTATCCATTTCGAGCGACACGTAATCGCCATGAAAATTGCCTCCGTGGTACACATTTTTCCGCTCCCAATCCACAATGGGATTGTCGTTGGCTGAATTGATCTCGTTGATGAGTACTTCGCGCGCGTAGTTGACAGTATCCACAATTGGGCCTGCAATTTGCGGCACGCAGCGGATGGAATAGTATTCCTGCATTTTTTCCACCAGCACATCTACTTCCACCTTCTGGTTGTAGTGGTGTTCTTCACGGCTTTTTACGAGTTTGCTGTCTTTGAGGGTTTCCTGGAGCGCGCTGGCCACTGCATTCTGGCCGTGATGGTGTTTTACCTCGTTGAGTGGTGTAGAATAGTGATCGTCGAAGCTCTGAACCAATTCCATGATCGTGGCCGAGGCAAGAATGCTCCAATTGATCAGGTTTTCGGCATAGATCACGTTGAGCATGCCAATGCCACTCATCGCCGATGTTCCGTTCATGAGAGCCAGGCCCTCGCGGATGTGGATTTCCATCGGCTTGATGTTTTCTTTTTCAAACACCTCTGCCGTGCTGGCAATGGTTCCGTTGTAGTACACTTCGCCTTCGCCAATGAGGGTGAGCGCCAGGTGAGCAAGCTGAACCAGGTCGCCACTGGCACCGAGGCCACCATGCTCGTATATAACCGGCGAAATATTTTTGTTGATGAGGTCTTTGATAAGGATCAGCGTATCCGGGTGAATACCTGCATAGCCTTGCATGAGCGTGTTGAGCCTGGCCAGCATAACAGCCTTACAGTCGATTTCCGGAATGGGATTACCTGCTCCGGAGCAGTGGCTGCGAATGAGGTTGTATTGCAACTTCATCTGGTCGTCGTGATTAATGCGGTATTGGGCCATCGGGCCAAAACCGGTATTGATACCATAAATCAGTTTTTCGCGTGTGAATTCCTTTAAAAAATAATGGCTGCGGTACACTTTGCGCAAAGCCTCTTCATCCAACTCGAGATGTAAATTATTTATTAAAACTTTGTAGAAATCATCTGCCGAGATTTTCTTGTCTCCTATCTTTACCATAATTAATTTGCGCAATTTACAAAAATACAATATTTCCCTTATCCGCGCTGATGGGTATTTTCATTTTTAAATAAACGTTAAAAAAAAGAGGATTTTATCCGTTTTTCATTCAAATCTTTGCTACTTTGGAGGCTTTAATTACAGCGATAGCTTACAGAATGAATTTTTTTACGAAAGACAACAAAACGGCTTTTGAAGCCATTTCAGCAGCTCAGTTTATAGCTTTTGCACCTATTTTGTTTCAGGCCTCAAAAGCCCTGCGCGATTTTGGTATTCTGGAATTGGTAGGTAAAAGCGGCGAAGAAGGGCTTACCTTGCAGGAAATTTATCCCAAAGCAGGCTTATCTGAATACGGCGCACGCGTCTTGCTGGAAGCCGGACTGGGTATAGGGCTGCTTTTGCGCAATGACGATAAATACACCATCACCAAAACCGGGCATTTTGTTCAAAACGACCGCATGACGCGGGTAAACATGGATTTTTCGAACGATGTCTGTTACGAAGGCATGTTCTCGCTTGCCGATAGCATCAAACAAGGAAAACCCACTGGCCTGGCCAAACTGGGCGACTGGCCTACCATTTATGAAGGGTTATCGATATTGCCTCAACCTGCCAAAGACAGCTGGTTTCATTTCGACCACTATTACTCCGACGGCTCTTTCGATCTGGCGCTGAAACATGTGTTCAAATATCAACCTAAACATGTGCTCGATATTGGTGCTAACACCGGAAAATTTACGCTGAAAAGCATGGCAAAAGACCCGGAGGTGCGCGTGACACTGCTCGACCTGCCAATTCAGCTCAATGTAGCCAGGCAAAACATCGAACAAGCCGGCTACAGCAGCCGTGTCAACTATCATCCCATCGATATTTTGGTGGAATCGAACCGGTTCCCGAAAGGTGCCGATGCCATCTGGATGAGCCAATTCCTCGACTGTTTCAGCGAAAACGAAATTGTAAGCATCCTGGAACGTTGCGCGGAAGCTATTTCCGACGACGGTCACATTTTCATTATGGAAACATTCTGGGATAAGCAAAAATTCGAGGTGGGCGCTTTCAGCCTGCAAATGACTTCTTTGTATTTTACAAACCTGGCCAACGGCAACAGCCAGATGTACGACAGCACAGTATTTAACAAACTCATCGACCGGGCCGGACTCAAAGTGGTTGAACAAATCGACCAGTTGGGTGTTAGTCATACGCTGCAGGTGTGCAAGCGTAAATAAGATGCTACCCGATATCAAGAATACAGAAGATGTAACAAGCCTCGTAACGACGTTTTATCACCGGCTCCTGGAACTGGATGAGATGAAACCTGTTTTTGCCGGAATCGATCTGGATGCGCATTTGCCCCACATGATCGCTTTCTGGGAATTTGTACTGCTCGACAAGCCTGGCTACACCACTAACGTATTCGATAAACATGTGAATCTGCCGATCAGGGCCGAACACTTCAACATGTGGCTTTCTACTTTCGAAAACACGGTTCACAGCCTGTTTGCCGGCGAAAAAGCCGAAATGGCCATTCAGCGGGCGCAGAGCATTGGCTTTTCTTTTCAGCAAAAACTGAAACATCTCGGAAAACTTTAAGCTCCGGGTTGCCGGCCGGCAAGCATCTGCGCAGTTATTGGGCTGTCGCCAAACCGAACCTTTGATGTTACATCAAATTTTTGTACTTTCGCTACCCTTAATTTATTAAGCAACAATCTTTTGCGCTTTTCGTTAAAAAACGGGGCGCTTTCGCGGTTAAATCGCATCATTTATGAAACAGTATCCTACATACAACCAACTGAACTTATCACAAATAAGCAAAGACATTCTGAAATATTGGACCGAGCGCGACACGTTTGCCAAATCGGTTTCTACACGCGAGGGTAAAACACCTTGGGTATTTTACGAAGGCCCGCCAAGTGCCAATGGCATGCCGGGCATTCACCACGTGATGGCACGTACCATTAAAGATATTTTTTGCCGTTACAAAACCTTACAAGGCTTTCAGGTAAAACGTAAAGCCGGCTGGGACACGCACGGTCTGCCGATTGAACTGGGTGTGGAAAAAACATTGGGTATTACGAAAGAAGACATCGGTAACGTGAACAGCCCAAAATACATTTCGGTGGAAGACTATAACAAGGCTTGCCGCAAGGAGGTGATGAAATATACCGACAAATGGGAGGATGTTACTGCCAGAATGGGCTATTGGGTTGACCTGAGCGATCCTTATATCACCTACGACAACAAGTACATCGAAAGTGTGTGGTGGCTGTTGCAAAACCTTGCCAAAAAAGACCTGCTCTACAAAGGCTTCACCATCCAACCCTACTCGCCTGCCGCTGGAACAGGCTTATCATCGGCCGAGCTTAACCAACCAGGCTGTTACCGCGATGTGAAAG
>DAIUED010000047.1:0-15382 GCA_036845295.1 Bacteroidota bacterium | reverse complement strand
TATTTTACCGGCTATGCCGATCTGCCTCATGTTAAACTCAATTGGGTAACCGCTTCCGAAAAAGCCGTAAGCGTGTTCATTATCGAGCGCAGTGCCGACGGCCTTCAGTTTTCTCCCATTGGCCGCCAAAAAGCCTTGGGCTCAACACGATATAATACATCCTACACCTTTAAGGATGAGAGTCCACTCAATGGGGTTAATTACTACAGGCTTAAGCAACAGGATATGGATGGCAAATACCGCTACTCTGCCACCGTAAGTGTTTTACTCGAACAGTCTGCTGATTTTAAATTATTTCCAAACCCACAGATGGAAGGACGTAAACTTTACCTCACAGTCAGCCGCGCATTGCCGGCCAATGCAGAAGTAACAGTGTATGATATGATTGGAAAAGTAGTGCACGTGCAATCCTGCGTTGCAAATGCCGGCGAACCTATGGAAATCAATGCTTCGCTTGGCCGGGGTGTCTATCTCGTAAGTGTTTCAGCCGGAGAAACCAGTTTTTGTCAGAAACTGGTGATCCACTAATGCTATTGTTTTGGAAAACTCAGGCAGAAACTCGTTCCCTGGTGTTGTTCGTATGAATAGCTGCCATTGAGTTGATCGCTTAAAGCTTCTATCACCGCCATTCCCAGCGATTCCTTTTTCCGGTAGTCCTCTGCCAGACCCGTGCCATCGTCGGTTACCATCAACAGGTAGCATTCGCCATCGGATTTAAACGATACATGGATGTGTCCTTCAGTTCTTCCGGCAAAGGCATGCTTATAGCAATTGGTGAGAAGTTCGTTCAGGATGAGGCCACAAGGCACCGCCACATTAATATTTAGCACCACGTCGCCAATATCGGTCGATACTTGTATAGAGCCCGATACCGAGGGGTAAGATAAGTTAATTTCGGAGATCAGTTCGGCGGTGTACTGCTCAAAATTGACATTGCTCAGTTGATTATTATTGTAAAGTCTGTTGTGTATAAGCGACATTGAAAGAACACGGTTTCTACTCTCCACCAGCACATTTTTTGCTTCCTGGGGCACGTTGGTGTCTATTTTGAGGCTGAAGAGTCCAGAAATAATCGCAAGGTTGTTTTTTACGCGATGGTGCAGCTCTGAGAGCAGCACTTCTTTTTCGGCCAATGCCTCCTTCATTTTTTTTTCTGCCAGTTCACGTTCTGCCAGCCGTTGGTTGTATTGTTCCGTCTCACGCAAGCCGTTTTTTATGGTAATGTACATGAAGAAGCCCACAGCCAGGCAACTGAAAATCAGGTTTACCATAAACATTTGGTAGCGTTGCTCATCTTTGATAAGATCACTTTTAAACAGGCTGAAGTCCGTTAATAGATTGGCGAGGATAAGTGTTAGAATAAATGCCAGGTGTGCGATAATCGTTTTTTTCTCTGTGCGCACATCAAAAAGAAAGGCAATGGCAAGAATAAGCGGGAAGTAGTAAAGGTAAGTCCCCGACATCAGTCCCGAATAAGAGTTGAAGTAAAAAATGGCAGCATTAACAGTAAAAAAAAGAAACGACACAGCAAAAGTGTGATGCCCCATCCGGTTGATAAGTAACCCTGCAACGCAAATAAGCATAAAGGCTTCCAGCAGTAAACCCGAAAAAACATCGCCCAAAACGATGTTGTTCAACCCACTGAAGAAAAAAATCGTCAGGGCAATAGCACTGAATTGGTTGGTCAGGATAATACGCTTTACCAGGGTATCCGGATAGTTGTTCCTGATACCGGTTTGCGAAATCCGATCCCAGTATGGCAGAAACATAAGCGTCTTATTTACTTAATATTTTGAAATCGGTACGTCTGTTCAGTTGCCTGCCTTCTTCTGTATCGTTGGTTGCAACAGGCAACGTTTCGCCGTAGCCCTTAGCCACCAGGCGCTCGCCAGAAATGCCCTTGCCGATAAGGTAGGTAACAACCGATTGCGAGCGTGCCTGCGACAGTTTCTGGTTGTAGTCGTCGCTGCCTTTGCTATCGGTGTGGCTTCCCAGTTCAATTTTGATCGTTGGGTTTTCATTGAGCAGTTTGATCAACCGGTCGAGTTCGTTAGCCGACTCCGGGCGTATCGTTGCCTTATCGAAGTCGAAAAAGATATTGCGAAGCGTGATAGTTTTGCCAATGTCGATCTTTTTCAGCTCAATGTTCTTTTCTACTTCCTGGAAATTAGCTGTTTCAGGTAAATCGAAGTTTTCGGAATGGAATAGGTAGCCTTCTTTCTTCACTGCAATCCCGTAGTTCTTGCCGCTGGGTAACGATACCAGGTATTTTCCGGTGGTGCTGTTCGACTTAAAGACAGCAATCACTTCGTTTTTTGTATTGTCGATCAATTCTATGCTCGCCTCCAGCGGTTGCTTGCTTTGTTCATCGGTTACAATGCCTTTTAGGATCGTCATTTTAGGTCCGTTCGACGCGATTTTGTCTGCTTTAAATTCGCTTACCGGCGCAGTAACACTCGCCAGCAAGTTGTCTTCATTCATCAGCAAAGGTGCTTTTTCCGGACCAAGGAATGTAATTTTGTAAATATCCTTGTCGCCAAAGCCACCTTGTTTAGACGAAGCAAAATAGCCGTGATGGCCACTGCCACTGATCACAAAGAACACGTCGTCGTCGGGGCCGTTGATGGGGTAGCCGAGGTTTTCGGGCTCACTCCATTTTCCATTTTCAAATACCGACTTAAACAAATCAAAACCTCCCATGTTGGCATGTCCTTTGGAACTGAAATAGATCGTTTTTCCGTCGGGATGAATGAATACGCTTTCTTCCGCATATTTGGTGTTGAGTACCTGGCCCGCATTCACGGCTGGCCCCCATTCGCCTTTGGCATCTTTGTCGGAATAGTAAATGTCCCGGTCGCCCAGCCCCCCGTCGCGATCGCTGATGAAGTAAAGGCGTTTGCCGTCGTACGTTAAGCTGACGGACGATTCATGGTCTTTCGAGTTGATGTTCTTGTTGAGGTGCTCGGGCTTGCTCCAGGTGTTACCTACCAGGTTACTCATGTAAATGTCGCCACCATCTTTTTCTTTGAACTTGAAAATGAACATCGTGGTGCCATCCGCAGATAGTCCGGCCGTGGCGTCGTGTTATTCGCTGTTCACGATGGGGCCGAAGTTCCGGGCTTCCGTCCATTTTCCATTTACTTTTACTGATTGGTAGAGGTCTTCGAATGGCCATTTGTCCTGCTCATCGATCTTGCCGCCGGTGGAGTTCTGGCGGCGCGAGGTAAGTACCATCATCGATTCATCAGCTGTAATGAAGGCGCTGTACTCGGGATAACTCGTGTTGATGGCCGCGCCAAGGTTGTCGATGAAGATGCGTTGCGGGTTGGCCATCTGCAGCTTACCTGTTTTGCACTCGTTGATCTTTTTGTTGAGGTCTTCGATTTGCACGGCGTTGCCTTTAGCATCTTTGCTCAGTATGCTCAATTGCGCTTGGTAACTTTTAATGGCCTCATCCCATTTAAGCTGGTACTGATAGGCCCAACCGAGGAAGAAATTGGCATCGGCCGGGAGCGGACCATTCAGGCTTTGGGCTTTTTCCAGGTATTTTACGGCATCCGGACTTTGAGGGTTGAGGTTGAAGGATACAACGCCAAGCATGTAATTGAGCAATGCGTTGTTGGGATTGAACTCCTGGGCTTTTTCCAGCAATGGCCTGGCTTGTTTGTAATACACGTCGCCGGCGCGCTGAAAGTCTTTACGGCTTACCGGGGCAAATTTGTATTTGTCGACATATCCTTCCAGGATGTAGGTGTATTCTTTGCTGCCAAGCTCAAATGCATCGCGCCCGTCATCAAGTGCTTTCCGGGCTTCTTTGAGCTGGTCTTTGCGATCGGGGAAATTGGCTTTTTCAAACTCCACGTTCTGTGCCCAGGCAGTGGTACTCAGGAAAAATAAGCAAGCGATCGTTGTAATTAACTTCATAGGCGGGTGTTTAAAAAAGATAAAACATGGAAAAAAAGAACTTAATCGCACAAGCCGGAAGCATACCGTTTACCTTCCGGAACTCCTAATTCGGCAGCTTTTTTCCAGTCGGCACAAGCGCCTTCTTCATTGTTTTGCATCTGCCGGATAATGCCCCGGTTCAGGTAAGCCGCACCGGCTTTTGCATCGGCTTTGATCGCTTTATTGATCCAATCTTCTGCTGCTTTATAGTCTTTCTTTTTAATGTATGCCGAGGCCATGTTGTTCATGGCCAGTACATAGTCTGCTTTCTGGCGAAGCGCGGCATCAAAATCGGCAATAGCACCATTGATGTCGTTGTTATTCAGTTTGGCCGAACCGCGGTTGTTCAGTGCCAGGTAGTAATCTGGTTTCAGGGAAAGCGCTTTGTTGTAGGCATCAATGGCGCCGGTCTGGTCACCTTTATTGCGTTTACACGACCCCAGGTTGTTATAGGCAAAATAGAGTTTGGGATCAATAGTTACAGCCTTTTCATAATCGGCAATGGCACCGGTTTCGTCGCCCAACTGTTTCTTGGCCGATGCGCGGTCATTATATGCATACGCATAATCGAGTCTGGCAGCAATGGCCTTGTCGTATTCGGCAATGGCTTCTTTGTACTCGCCGCTTTCAAATTTCAATTGACCCGCTAAGTAGTAGGCTTTGGCATAGCTTTCATCAACCAGCGTGGTTTTGTTCAGGTAAGAAAGCGCCGAGTCGGTTTTATGCAGGGCGTAAAACGTTTGCGCTTTTCCAAACAAGGCATCTGTATATAACGATTGAATGGCAAGCGCTTTATTATAGTCATCGAGCGAACCCTCGTAGTTTTTAGATTCGAATTTGGCAAAGCCACGGTTGCAATAGGCTTTGTCGAAAGCCGGATTCAGGGAAATGGCTTTGGAAAAATGTTCAATAGCCAGCGTCGGATGCTTCTGGTTCATGAATTCCAATCCCTGGTTGTATGCATTTTCAGCTTCCTGGGCTGGGGTGAGGTTGGTTTTAACTTTTACGGTATCCTGAGCGTTCAGTCCGTAACACCAAAGGGCAAGGCCAATCAAAACTATCTTTCGCATATCCGTTTTGTTAGTTACGAATTAAAGATAGAAAAATAAATGGATAATGTCCAGCCAGCCTAAAAATTAACGTAGTAGTCGCGGGTAAATTCCTTGTACTCGTCGGTGTAATGGTGCCGCTCGCCTTTTTCGATTACCAGTGTTTTTTCAGAAAACTCAGTTGGTACAAATTCAAATTGCATAAGGTGACGTTTATCACTGTCTTTATCTTCGCGCGATTTCACCCGAAGAAGTTTTGAGAGGTAAAGCCCTTTCTTTTCCGCCATTAGCCTAAACCGTTCTGCTTCGGGTTTTGGTAGGATGAGGCAAAATTTTCCTTTCGGATCCAGTATTTTAATTACCCCATCGAGGAGTTCTTCAAACGGAAGTGCATGCGCGTGGCGTGCCTGCGAACGTTGCGCATCGCTGGGCTTCAAACATTGTTCGAAGTAGGGAGGATTAGACACGATGAGGTTGAATTTTTTGTCGGTGGCTTTCGCGTAGTCCTGAAACGAGCTTAAGGAAACATGAATTTTATCCGCAAATTTGCTTTCAGAGATATTTTGCGACGCCTGTTTTACTGCATCCACATCGATATCGATCGCATCAATGCGCGCATCCGATTTTTGCGCGATCATCAGAGCGATCACTCCGGTTCCGGTTCCAATATCGAGAATGGTTTTACTTCCATTGGGAACAACCCAGGCACCTAATAATACCGCGTCCGTTCCCACTTTCATTGCACAGCGGTCTTGATGTATAGTGAATTGCTTAAAAGCAAATGAAGTGCCGGGCATAAAGCATTTGACAAAATTACTCTTAAAGTTAAAGTAAAAAAGACTACTTTTAATTCCGAAATTAATAAAAAAAAGTTAAACCTGTCAAAATCTGAAACGCTCCCGGACAGCGGTGTTCGACTTTTAACGTTTGAGATTTACATGGCCTGATATCTGCCAGGCTTTGTTGTTAGCGCAATGCGGCTTTGCTAATAAGGAGAATGAAAAGATGAAGTTAAAGCGTTTTAGGTTCTTTCTGGCGGCACTTCTTTTGTCCGGTAGTATATTGGCTCAGGCTGGCATAGATGATGTGCTAAAGGGTTACCTGGCCGATAAAGATTTGAAACATGCACAGATCAGTTTCTGTGTGGTAGATGCTTTTACAGGGAAAACCCTGAAGGAATTCAATTCCGAAACAGCCATGATCCCGGCAAGTACATTGAAAGTTGTTACCACTTCTGCCGCACTGGGCATCCTTGGGAAAAATTACACGTACAAAACTTCCTGCTACCTCAACGGTGTTCCTGATGCGAAAGGTATTTTCAAGGGAGATGTTGTTATCAAAGGTTGTGGTGACCCTTCCTTTAACTCCGCTTATTTTTATAGTAGCGACTCTCTCTTTCTCGGTGCCTTTGTCAAAAAGCTCTATGCAAAAGGCATACGCCGGTTCTCGGGCCGCATCATCGCGGATGTTTCCTGTTTTGATAAACGCATTCCCGACACCTGGATATGGAGCGACATCGGCAATTATTTTGGCGCAGGTGCCAACGGCCTTTCTTATGCAGATAATAAATTTTCTATTTACTATTCCACTGCCGAAGCTGGCTCTGTTGCGAATCTCGAAAAAATCAGCCCTCCTTATTTTGCTGCGCGTCTTACCGTGCAGTCGGCGGTAAGAGCTTATGGCTCCGAAGACGAAGCCTTTGTTTATGGCGATCCGGATACTTACACGCGCTATGTAAGCGGCACTATTCCGCCAAACCGCCGTCATTATGAAGTAGAGGCGCAGATGCCGCAGCCGGCAATTTATTTTGGGCATAGCCTGTTGGCTGAGTTAGCCAAGGAAGGCATTGATACGACAATGGCTGCCGTTCAGCAAACTGAAACGCCAGCCACGCAGCAATATAAGCCCGAACAACTGGTGCATACACACACGTCTCCTGTGCTCGAAAAAATAGTTTATTATACCAATACCAAAAGCAATAACCATTATGCAGAAAGTCTTCTCAAAACCTTGGGTGCTTCCGGGAGTGGGAAACAAGGAACAACGGCGAATGGCATAGACGCCGTAGAAGCCTATTGGAAAGGCCGTGGCATGGATGTGTCGGGCTTGCACATGAGCGATGGCAGTGGCCTGTCGCGCGCCAATACAGTTACAACTAGATTTTTGGCAACGATGCTGTCTAAGATTTACCGCGATAGCGTCATGTACCCTGTGTTTAACGCATCTTTGCCGGTTGCCGGCAAAAACGGGAGCATGGCGGGTCTTTGCAAGGGAAGTTTTGCAGAAAACAATATGCGCGCTAAAACGGGTTACATCAATCGCGCACGTGGGTATTGTGGTTATGTAAAAACAAAATCAGGAAAAGAGTTGGCTTTTTCGGTGCTATTTAATAACTACGATTGCTCGCCTCGCGAAGCTAAACTCAAGATCGAAAAATTGCTCATAGCGCTTACCGAGTTGTAAGGTCAGTTCGTCAACATGGGCGCGTCCGCAAGCGGCCAGGCTATCACTGCAATCGCAGGCTCCGCGGCACGGGCCTGCGGATTTCCGCTCTATCCTTCGCGCAACTAGCTCTATTCAGGAGCCATGTATCTTTACGACTCGTTGAGCATGCTTCATAAACAGAAAAGCCTCTCGTTAGGCGAGAGGCTTTTCAAAAATAGTGTTGTTTAGGCTATCAGGCACCTACCGGTTCTTCCATGTAAGCCTCAATGGGCGCACAAGAGCATACCAGGTTACGATCGCCGTAAGCATTGTCCACACGCGATACGCTTGGCCAGAACTTGTTGTCGCGGATCCAGGTCAGCGGATAAGCGGCTTTCTGGCGGCTGTATGGTTTTTTCCAATCGTCGCTCACTACCAGCTTGCAGGTATGTGGCGCGTTTTTAATCACATTATCGGCCTTGTCAAATTTGCCTTCTTCAATCTCTTTGATTTCCTGGCGTATGCTGATCATCGCTTCGCAAAAACGATCAAGTTCAGCTTTAGATTCAGACTCTGTAGGTTCCACCATCAAGGTGTTCACCACCGGAAACGCCACTGTAGGTGCATGGAACCCATAATCCATCAGGCGTTTGGCAATGTCTGCAACCTCTACACCACTTGCCATTTTAAAGTCGTTGCAATCCAGGATCATCTCATGGGCGCAACGGCCGTTTTTGCCAGTATATAAAATTTTGAAGTGTTCTTTTAAAATGTCCTTCATGTAATTGGCATTCAGGATTGCCATCTCTGTAGCTTGTTTCAAGCCATCGGCCCCAAGCATTTTGATGTAACCATAAGAGATCAAGAGGATCAGCGCGCTACCGTATGGCGCCGCCGAAACGGCTGTAATGCCTTTATCGCCGCTGGTATTTACAATCGTGTGCGAAGGAAGGAAAGGAACCAGTTTCTCCACAACCCCAATTGGGCCCATGCCAGGTCCGCCGCCGCCATGCGGAATAGCGAATGTTTTATGCAGGTTTAGGTGGCATACGTCGGCGCCAATATTACCAGGCGATGTTAAGCCTACCTGGGCATTCATGTTTGCACCATCCATGTAAACAAGTCCACCGTTGTCGTGAATCAGTTTGGTAATGTCCATGATCGACTCTTCATAAACACCGAATGTCGAAGGATAGGTTACCATCAGGCACGACAGGTTGTCCTTGTGTTTCTCCGCTTTTTCTTTCAGGTCAGCAAAGTCGATATTTCCTTTCTCGTCGCATTTTGTTACCACGATCTGCATGCCGGCCATGGCTGCCGACGCAGGGTTGGTGCCATGTGCCGATGAAGGAATAAGCGCCACGTTGCGGTTGGCCTGCCCGTTTGCAATATGGTAAGCGCGAATCACCATCAAGCCTGTATATTCACCCTGAGCACCTGAGTTTGGCTGAAAGCTCATGCGAGCAAAACCTGTAATCTCGGAAAGGTCTTTGTTGAGTGCCTCGATCAGTTCGGTATAGCCCTGAGCTTGTTCAACAGGAACAAACGGGTGGATGCTTGCAAATTCCGGCCAGGTAATCGGGAGCAACTCAGAAGCTGCATTTAGTTTCATGGTGCAGGATCCCAAAGAAATCATCGAGTGCACCAGCGAAAGGTCTTTGTTTTCGAGACGTTTGATGTAGCGCATCATTTCGCTTTCGCTGTGGTGTGTATTGAATACCGGATGTGTGAGGAAGGCCGACTGACGCGCAGCGAAAGAACCCTTAAGAAGATTTTGTTTTTCGAAAGCGCCTGCATTTGCAGTAACGCCTTTGGCTTCGGCAAACACAGCAATGATATCGTTCAGGTCGTTTTCTTCTACTGTTTGGTCGAGTGATAAGGCAACCAACTGATCGTTGATGTAACGGAAGTTGATCTCCCTCGCTTCGGCCAGGGCGCGTACGTTGTTAGCGTCAGCCTTTACCACAATCGTGTCGAAGAACAATTTGGTGTTGATCTCGTAGCCGAGTTTTTTTAGAGAAGTTGCAATGAACGTGGTAGCGCCGTGCACGCTTTCGGCAATGGCACGAATGCCTTCCTGTCCGTGATAAACGGCATACATGCTCGCCATAATGGCCAGCAAAGCCTGAGCTGTGCAGATGTTGGAGGTCGCCTTATCGCGCTTAATATGTTGTTCGCGCGTTTGCAAGGCCATGCGCAGAGCCTGGTTGCCTTCGGCGTCGATCGAAATACCGATGATGCGGCCAGGAATAAGGCGTTTGTAGTCTTCGCGACAGGCAAAAAACGCAGCGTGAGGACCACCGTAACCCAATGGCACGCCGAAACGTTGCGAGTTGCCAACCACGCAGTCGGCACCCCATTCGCCTGGAGGCGTTAGCATAGCGAGCGCCAGAAGATCTGTCGCCACAGCTACCTGTACCTCTTTTGCTTTTGCCTTTTCAACAAAACTCCTATAGTCACTTACTTCGCCGTTGATATCCGGATATTGGATCAGTGCGCCAAAGAAGCTATCGTCCAGGTCAGCTGTATTTGCATCACCAATAACCAATTCGATACCGTAAGGCACCGCGCGTGTCTTCACCACGTCAATGGCTTGCGGAAAACAGGTGTTGCTTACAAAAAATTTGTTGGCATTATTCTTTACCTTGTCTTTGCTGCGATTGCTATAGAACATGAAAAGTGCTTCGGCAGCGGCTGTAGCTTCGTCGAGTAGAGAAGCATTGGCAATTGGCATGGCGGTAAGATCCATGACCATGGTTTGGAAATTGAGGATAGCCTCGAGGCGGCCTTGTGCAATCTCTGCCTGGTATGGCGTGTAAGCCGTGTACCAGCCTGGGTTTTCAAGCACATTGCGTTGGATCACCGCCGGTAAAATATTATTGTAGTAACCAAGCCCAATGTAAGAACGGAATACTTTGTTTTTCTTTCCGAGTGCTTTCAGGTGTTTGGTATATTGAAACTCACTCATCGCTTTAGCCACACGCAGGGGCTGCTTCAGGCGGATATTCGGTGGAACGGTCTGGCTGATCAGTTCATCTACTGAAGAGACACCGATCTTTGCCAGCATCTGTTTTACTTCTTCTTCGCGGGGTCCGTTGTGGCGGGAAACGAATTTATCTGTGGTCATGGTTTGTTTTTATAAGTTGCTAAATGTAAGAAAATTACGTCTATGAAGTAACGCATTTTTTGCACAGATGTTTATAAGATCGGTCGATGATTTCCGGCTATTTGTGGGCTGTAAGCGGATTCGCAGATTAAAACCTGATCCGCTTGTTAGTATCGGTCAGTGTGTTGGAGGGCGGTTTCTGCGCAGAAAAATCACGTTGGTGTGAGCGTCAGTCGGATTTACCGACACTTATTTTTGGGTTGAGCTTGGTGAGGGAGTACCTGCCAAACCGTTTTACAAATGTTCAACAAGGGGCTTTTTCTCCCGGGTTAGCGATTTGGGGAACTTATCCTGCACGGTGCCAGGGAAAGCCGGTCGGCACCGCCAGGCTTCGCTTAGCAAATCTTGCGATTGCCACAGGTGTCGATGTTTCGCTGGTTACATTTGCAGGAGAGAAATACAGCGATGGGTACAAATACAAAAGGAGCCCTGAGGCTCCTTTTGTTATATTGAAAAAATGAATGCCTAGTTCACTTTGATGAGTTCCACATCGAATACCAGCCAGGCATTCGGAGGGATCACACCACCGGCACCGTTGGCGCCGTAGCCTAATTCCGAAGGAATGATGAGCTTGGTTTTTCCACCTTCTTTCATCAATTGAAGACCTTCTGTCCAGCCCGGAATCACCTGGTTGAGAGGGAATGTTGCCGGTTGGCCGCGATCTACGGAGCTATCGAATTTTGTACCATCGAGCAGGTAGCCGGTGTAGTGTACTGTTACTTGGTCGGTTGCTTTTGGCGCAGCGCCGGTACCTTCTTTTTCTACAATGTAGCGAAGCCCGCTTGCAGTGGTTTTAGCACTGCCATAGGTTTCGTTCAATGTTTTTTCCATCGCTTCTTTTGCAGCTTTTGCTTTCGCTTCCGCTTTGGCGGCAGCACCGGCTTTTTCAGTTTCAAACACTTTAGGCGCATCAAAGGCTTCTGCCTCTTTGCCTTTCCTTAAAATGAGAATGTGATTGATGGTGTCGTTGCCAGCAATTTTATTTACCACGTCCTGGCCTTCTACCACATTGCCAAACACAGTGTGTTTGCCGTCGAGCCAATCGGTTTTCACGTGAGTGATAAAGAACTGGCTTCCGTTGGTGGCAGGTCCTGCATTAGCCATCGACAGAATGCCCGGGCCAGTGTGTTTTAAGCTAGGGTCGATTTCGTCAGGAAAGGTGTAGCCTGGGCCACTCTTACCGTTGCCAAGTGGACAACCGCCCTGGATCATGAAATTTGGGATCACACGGTGGAATTTTAATCCATCGTAATACGGAACGCCTTCTGCTTTCGCATTGTTTTTAATAGAACCTTCTGCCAGGCCTACAAAGTTAGCCACGGTCATCGGTGTTTTCTTGAACTCCAGGTTACAATAAATGTTGCCTTTAGAGGTTTCAAACTTGGCATACATGCCATCGGGTTGCTTGCTTAAAAATTCTTTGTCCATTTTACTCAATTTTACTTTTTTCGGTTTTTTCGGATTATCCGGGTTTGCAACCAGACTTGCTGTTGCAAACAGGGCACATAGTGAAGCCAGAATGAGTTTTTTCATGACTCTGATGGTTTAGTGAATAAATAATTCGGATGGGTTATTGACCCGGCATCTGCGGAGCGGCTTCAAAATTCACCAGTTCCACTTCAAATACCAAGGGCGAAAACGGCGGAATCACACCACCCGCACCGCGTGCACCGTAAGCGATAGACGAAGGAAGCACCAGTTTAGCTGTGCCGCCTTTGGCCATCATCTGGATAGCTTCGTCCCAGCCCGGAATTACCTGCCCTTGTCCCAAGATGAATTTGAAAGGCTCTGGCCTGCCATATGATGAGTCGAACTCTTTACCGTCGAGTAACATACCTTTATACTGAACAGTAACAAGATCACCAGGTTTAGCGTTTGCGCCTTTTCCTTTTTTGGTTTCAATATAGTAAAGCCCGCTCGCGGTGGGTGTAACCGTAATGTGATTGTCGGCTATGTATTTTTCGAGGATCGGTTTTTCTTCTTCGGCCATTTTAGCCATGCGGTCTTCCTGCTCTTTTTGATTCTTCTCGATCTCAGCCTTGGTTTTGATCTCTACGATTTTAATATTGACTTTGATGAAATCGCCCGGTTTAGCATAAGATGGGATCGCAGTAGCATGATTTGTTTTCAGGAAAAACGAATCGGCGCTAACCATGAACGAGGCGCTGTCATTTACACTCATCATCATCATGGCATCTTCTATACTGCCTACAAAAGACGATTTTGGAAGAATGAATTTGGTAGTACCACTGCCGTCCTGGCTTACTTGCGACGAATTTACCAGAACCGAATCTTTCGGTAGTAATGTAAACACATATTTAAAGCTCACGCCATCGCCTACCTGCGGTTTCTGGCCATTCTCATCATGAGTAAAAAACTGGTAATGCAAACCGTTTTCAGCTTTTGTGTAGCCTTCAAAATCCGATTTATTACATGAAGCGAGGCTTGCAATCGCCGCGGTACCTAATACAATTAAGGTTTTGTTCATTGGTTGGTTTTATTTTATGTCAATTAATGTCAGGTTGTAAAGCAATGGGGTATAAGGGGGAATCGAGCCGTTCGTACTTCCTGTTTCTCCAAAAGCCAGCCGCGAAGGTACTATAATTTTTGTAGTTTCTCCCTTTTTTAAACTACCAATAACAATATTTAACCCCCGTACCAATTGATCTGGCGTGCCAAAAACGAATTCCAGTTGTTGCTGCCCGTTATCGAGCGGCGCCCCGTTGAGGTAAAAGCCGCTATAAGCAACACGCACACGCTTTCCGGCACTTACCGCTTCGGATGCCTTAACCGACCGTTCCAGGGTGTATATACCATACGTATCGGGTTCAACCTGCGGGTAATGCTGGCGCAGATACCGGTCTATCTGCTGAAGTTCCTGCAGTTCAAGGTCAGGGTTTTCCGTTACGCTTACGACAGTTGCGGGCAGGTGATCCATGATCCGGAGTATCTTCAGGTCGAGTTTAACCAGTGAGTCGCCCTCCAGGAATATAGGAACAATGGTATCGAAATATTCGCGGAAAAAGCAGGTTTTACCAACCATCAGCGACACACTGTCGCCTTCGGTGAGGCTGGACAGATAACGTTTGCCGGAAGCAGTCGGGCCGGTGCGCAGGTCAATCACAAAGCCCTTTGGCGCCTGATAACGGCTATTAAAAAATACCGAGTCGGACGAGGTTCTTAACACCGCCTCACAAGCCATGGCTTCTGCGCCAGCTGCGCTTTTAGTTCCATCGCCAATGCCGAGCAGGCGGTAGGCATAAGCATCTGCGGTTTCGGTGTAGTTGTTGCCATGCTTAGGGGTGCAGGACGCCAGAATAGTAAGTGCCAAAAGACAAACGCAAATGATCCCGTTCCTCATGGCTGCTTTGGATGATCGACAGACAGAATGTTAATGTCGTAAAGAATGGGCGATTGAGGCGGTATCTTCCGTGAGTCGCCGAGCAGCCCATGCGCAAGGTGCGACGGAATCATGATCAGGGCTTTGTCCGCAGCTTTAAGGTATAATACAGCTTTGTGCAGTCCGTCTTCCAGATCGTCCATCCCTACCTTAAATGTTTTTGGGCCGGTTGCGGCCGAAGAGTAACACTCGGTGCCATCCAGTAAAAAAACGGTGTAGTGGATGCTAACAATATCGCCGTCGTGAATAGAATCACCCTTAAGAGGGCCGGGTTGATAGACGTGGTAGCGGATGCCTTCTTTGGTTTTAACGAAGGGCAGGCGATGTGACTTTTGATAGTAGTCCATTTCATCGTTCTCTTTGGCTACTACCTGCTGGTTGGCTTTGATAAATTGATCCTTCACTTTTACCGGGTTCATGGGCGGCACAGGCACAGGTTCCTCACCGCAGGATGTTGCCAAAAGCAGGCAGCTTATCAGACCGGGAAATAAAAAAAGGAAACGGGAAAACATGTATAAAAATACACTTATTTTTCAGGATTTTGGATGTTGTCCACCTCTTTTTTTACTTCCTGAATATGTTCCTGGATTGTTTGTGTGATGCCGCCGGTGCTCTCCTGAATATCCTTTTGGATGCCGTTGGCGGCATCTTTAAATTCCCTGAGGCCCTTTCCGAGTGCTTTCGCGAGATTGGGTACGCCTTTACCGCCAAAAAGAAGAAGAATGACCAGAACGATCACCACAACTTCACCGCCGCCAAGATTAAGGAAAAGAGCAAACATTTGGTTCATCGGTCAAAGGTACAAATAAGAATAAGATAATAAGGGCTTTTTTTCCTCAATTTTTGTCGATAATAACATAGGATTTAACAATTTATTAGATTAGATTTGATAATTAAACTAAACACGCATGGATAAAATTTACTCAAACGTTACGTCTTCCCCGGCGAAGTGGGTTAAACTAGTTACCGTTTTAATGGCTCTGGCCATCTGGTCTCCTAAAGCAAATGCACAATATTGTGCTTCTGCGGCCACCAGCACAGCCGATGACGAAATTTTTAATGTTACTTTCGGTACGCTTAACAACACCAGTATCTGCGGAGCGATAGCTCCTGGCCCTGGCTCTCAGGCGTTTATGTACTCCAATTATACATCTCTCACTCCCGGAAACTACGTGATCGGGAATAATTACCCGTTTTCGGTGGTCGGCGGTCAGTGCGGTAATACCCCCTATTCCGGCATTGTCGGTGCGTGGATCGATTACAACCACAACGGATTGTTCACCGATCCGGGCGAAGAAATCTTTATGTCTTCCTATACGCAGTTTGCCGTTGCTGGATCTACCATCACGGCACCGGGCGGCGTTACCATCCTTGCCGGTGCTACACCAGGCCTCACCA
>DAIUED010000046.1:0-15684 GCA_036845295.1 Bacteroidota bacterium | reverse complement strand
GCAATCGCCACGCAATTGTACATAGGCCTGCAAAGGATGTTCCTTATCCACAATGATATTATTGGAAAGAATGGGATCAAGGTCAATATGCACTCGGCCATTTACCAATTTTCCGGTGCCGAAATCCTGAAGTAATGGCTCGGCTGCTTCCGGGCAAAACATGGTAGCCCGCCTGCCGTCAGGACGGGTAACAATGGTTGACACCAATCCACTTCCGTAGATTTTATATGTAGAGCCTCCCAAACGCGCCCCTACATAAGCAAAAGGACTAGCAGTAGCACCAGTTCCTGTTCCGGAATAAGCGGTAGAAAAATAGCCGCCGGAAGCGTTAGTAGCGCCTGCCGTTGTAATGGCAAATCCATAAACGCCGGTGGTATTGCCTGAGCCGGCCACACCACTACCATTGGTGAGCGTGCTGTAGGAACCGGAGGTGTTGCTGATGAATACGCCGGCAGTTCCGGTATTAAGCAAATGCTGGCCTACAACGCCAATACCACCGCTGGCATTGGTAAGTCCGCTAACGCCATATCCTCCACTGCCGGTATTCTGGCCGTAAACGGCTGTGCCAGTGCCGGATGCATTGCCGTCAACAGCATCGTTGTTGCCGGAGGCGGCCGAATAAAATGTAGAGGTGCCGAATGTGCCGGTTGCATTTACCGCTACCTGACCGGTAGCCAATACGCGCAACCGCTCAAGGTTATTGGTTCTCAGGGCCAGGGCATTGGCATCGGTGGTGCCAAGAAAATTAGTTCCAACTGCCGTACCGGCATTACCTACCAACGACCAGTTTTTACTTCCACTGCCTCCCAATGCTACCCATGCCGATCCATCCCAGTAGTAGTAACCGGGAACCACCGCATTGGGGATTGTTCCTGCCGACGCGGTATTGTAAACCAACAAAGAGACGGCCGGCGAGGCAATAGGCCCTGCAACATTAGCTGCTGTGAGTGCTACGCGCGGAATCAACAGGCCGCTGCCGGAAGAGGCGACGTCGAGCATGGCGCTGGCATCCGGAGCTGCTCCGCTACTATTGATCGCTACATTTTGAGCGTACATACCGGAGCCGTAAAAAGCGAAGATGATGATGGGGAGGATCGCGTTTCTCATGTCAAAGAAAATAGGTATATTAAATTTAACGCAAAAAAAAACACATGCCTGTTCCTAAACTAATTGACAAACTACATTCTACTCATTCAACCCAGCGATTCACCCAAATGTTAATTAATTGAGAAGTCTTCGTTAGCTTTTAACCGGGATCAACTTTCGTTCGCTAAAATAAAAAAAATACCGGTCGAAAGGGATCGGCTTAGCTATTCTTCGGAACGAAGATTTCAGTAACTTTGCCCGTCGTTCAGTTAACGGACACGTCTTTCATACCGGCCCGAAATAGTGTATTGGCAAACATCATTAAAGATATCTCCACATACCTTCAACGCTATTCCACAGTAGCCTTCTATCACGCCAATGGCTTTGATGGTTTTGAACCTCTTTTGCTGGCATCTAATCAACAATGGCCAACGGCTGTGCCGGAACCTGATAAAAACTACATCGTTTTTCTGAATTACGACTATAAAAATGAGTTGGAAGGTTTCCCGGAAAAAAACCTTAACCCTTTGAGATTCCCAAAACGATTACTTATCGAAGCCGACGAGGTTGTAACGTTACAAGAACTTGCTGCTTTTAAGGCCGTTCCATTCCAAAGTCCCATTTCACTAAAACCGGTGGTGAGCCGAAACACTTACATCGACCAGGTGAAGGCCCTGAAGCAGCATATCCAGCTCGGCGACATATACGAGATCAACTACTGCATTACATTTGAAGCAGAAAACGCCCTCGTGGATCCGTTTGCTTTATACCATGCTCTCAACAACATCAGTCACGCTTCGTACTCCTCGTTTTTAAAACACCGCGATCAGTATATCATTTCGTCGAGCCCGGAATTATTTCTGTCGAAGCGCGGAAACCGGCTCTATACAAAACCCATTAAGGGAACGGCTCGCCGGGATAAAATGTCTTCCGAAGACGAGCGGATAAAACAGGCGCTTTACCACAGTGCGAAAGAACGGAACGAAAATGTGATGATTGTGGATGTGGCGCGCAATGACCTGTCGCGCCTGGCTGAACGAGGCACCGTTGCTGTCGAGAAACTTTTTGACATTGAAACTTACCAGCAGGTTCATCAAATGGTAAGCACGGTAAGCTGTACTCTCAAAAATGAGGCATCTTTCGATGATGTGGTCGGTGCTACGTTTCCAATGGCGAGTATGACGGGTGCTCCGAAGTACCGCGCCATGCAACTGATCGATCAGTATGAAACCTATAACCGCGGCCCATACTCAGGTGCTCTGGGCTATATCAAAACCAGCGGCGATTTCGATCTGAATGTATTGATCCGCAGTGTATTTTATGACGCCGTAACCGGCTACCTGAGTTTCAGTGTAGGGAGCGCGATCACAGACTTATGTAATCCGGAAGAGGAATATGACGAATGCCTGCTAAAAGCCAAAGCGATGATGCAGGCGCTGGGTGCGCAAGCAGGCTAACGCGAGATCACAAACGAGGTAACAGCCACTACCCGATCGGCATGTACCAAACAGAGCTTGTACATTCCTGGAACCAATGCCGACACGGGCAATTCATTGAACCGACTGGCACCGCTTCTGTCCGCAACGAGCTTACCAGATACATCATAGATTTCGAAACTACAACGTGGCAGCGAAAGATCGTCGCCCAGGATATCGACATAGAGCACTGTGGATGCCGGATTAGGAAACACCTGTAACGAAGGTTTTTCCGTTTTATGTTCCTGCATGCCAATAATGACACTGCTCTTGCCGTTTGCAAATACATACTCGCCGTTTTTAAGCGTATCAATCGTTACGAAACCTGTTTTAGCTGAGAGCTTCAGCTTGCTATAATGGCTCACCTCACGCCAGTCGTCGGCAGCATTCTTCCGGTAAAGTACGATAATACTGTCTCCATTTGTTTTGGTGATACATGTATCGAGGTAGCTATTGCCAGAGGTGTATTTATTACCATCGTAATTAAGTCGTAATTTGCTGACAAAACCATTGCAGGGAATACCATCGACTTTCCAGTAATGTTGGGTATTGAGCCTGAATTGGCCAATGTTATTCTTGATAGGATCCGGACTGGCAAAATTGTGTTCTATCCTTAGCAACGAGGAATCCTGTCCCGCAGAAGAAACAAGCAAGGTGGCCCGTCCGAGACCGAAATTAATCGTGCTGGCTGTCTTGATGGTTTTGTACTCGGAAGAAATGGCATCACTTATCTTCGATTCCATGTTGATCGCGGTGTACACAGGCCGACTGGCAGTTTGCAAGGTAAACGATTTGGTGCTGCCACTCATGCTAATGTTCTTTACCTCTTTGCCCCAGGCAGCATTCATAAATGTGAGTTCAAGGGGCACATTGCTGTATAGCGACGGAGCACCAAAGAGTTTTTGTTTGACATAAACAACCGAGGTATAAGGAGCAGTGCTACCCGTCGTTCGCACCGAATCTATCGAAAAATGAGGCCAACCACCGGCAAGAACCCAGTTACTGAAAAAGTCGGTGAGGTTCTGCCCCGAGGAAGTTTGCAACAGGTCGCGGAATTCGATGCTGTTCATGTTCTTATAGGCTTTTTGCTGCAACACATATTTGAGTCCGGCAAAAAAAGCGGCATCTCCCATGTAACTGCGCAGCGTATGCGCCACGTCTGCCCCTTTTCGGTAAACATGGTCGCCGTAAGTGTATTGGTGCGGCACGCCAGAAATGGCACGAAAGCCTTTTTCGCGCAGGTGAGCAAATTTCACCATGTCGTCGTGTACTGATTTTACTTCGTCGAGATAACGGGCATAATTATAAGTGTATTCCAAAAAAAGACGTTCGCTATAACTCGCCATGCCTTCGTTCAACCACATATCTTCCTGTGTTTCGCAAGTCATCAGATCGCCCCACCAGTGATGAGAAAGCTCATGGGCCATGAGTTCCGATTCGTAACTAAGGCTCCCGATGGCAGCTTGCGGATAAGCGATGTTGGTAGCATGCTCCATAGCACCGCTGCTAAACGGCACCAGGCAATAGCCAACGCGGTTCCATACGTATGGACCGTAGTAGGACTCGAAGCCTTGCACAGCATTGGGAAGGTGTACAAAACCGTTTTTGAGAGCCACTGTATCAGTTGCCCGGGCCGCCAGCACAACAGGGATAGGTCCCAATGCGCCATTGATGCTCCAGTTGACCTGGGTATAATCGGCTACTGCTACCGAGGCAAGGTAAGACGGAATAGGCTTGTCCATCATCCATTTGCGGGTGCGTTTTCCGGCATTACTGATGTCAGACACAAGTGTGCCATTGCAATATGCGCTCTTGCTCGCATCTGTGATGATATTGAATTCGTAGAGCGATTTTTCGACAAAATTATCGAAGCATGGAAACCAAACCCGTCCGTAGTTATGTGGTTTGGCACCAAAGCCAACGCCAAGGTTATACGCGTAATTGCCACTGAACGAAAAGCCGCCCCAACCGGCAGGGTCGCCTTGCGGATGACCATGGTAATATACTGTAACCTCGCTCGTATCAGCCGGGTTAAGAGAAAGGGGCAAATTGACTTTCAGCACTGTATCGTTATACGTATAAGCAAGAAGAGCGGTATTTTGCCTGACACTATCGATCACCATTTTCAGAAGATCAAGCCTGATCTTATTTTGGTTGCTCAGTTTGGGCGCGAACCGTACAATTGTATTCCCGCTTATGTTTTGTCCCGCATAATCCGTAAGGTCAAGATTGATAGTATATTTCAAAATGTCGATGGTATCACTTCGGAGATTTTCGGGTGCGTAGTAAAGCGCCGTGGCCGAAGCATGGCGTTGAGCCTGGCAGCTAACTACCTGACCCTTTGCCGTTAAGGCCATTACACCCAAAAAAACAAAAAAGAAATACCGAATAGTTGTCATGACATGAATTTTAAACTAAATTAGTTATTTTTACTTACAATTCGGAAAAGGCAAAATAGGAATTCAATAATGCAATTTACAAAACTGTAGTTCCAACCATGAACCTCATATCAAAAAATGATTTGTTTGATTTGGTAAAATCGCTTTCTAAATCCGAGAAGCGCTTTCTAAAGCTCAACGCCGCGGCAACTGAGCTTCCGGCCAACCTGGTTACATTGTTCAACGACATTGAAAAGGAAGAAGAATTCAGCGAAGATATTTTTTCGAGACCCAGAAAGCCCCGTTCACATGCGGAGGACATATCGCGTGCTTCTGAGACCCTATACAATTTTATTTTGCAGTGCCTTCGGTCTTTCCACGCCGAGAATAATGCCTCTTTTGTGATCAAAGACGAGATCACCAATATCCTGAACCTGTTCGACAAAGCCCAGTACAAGCAATGCCGTAAAATTCTCAACAAGCAAAAACAGGAAGCCTACCGTTTCGAGCGGTTTCATTTTATTCTGGAACTCATTAGCCTCGAAAAACTGTTGATTACCATAGAAACCCAATTTAACATTAAAAACAACACGCTCGAAAACCTCATCAAAGAAAGTCGTGACGTTATTGAAAAAGCACGGAATCTCGGCGAATACTCTATCCTCTTTTCGACGGTAAACCTGATGGCTAGAGAGAGTGTAACGGCAAAAACCAACAAAGAACTCCAAAAGGTAGATAGCTACCTGAACTCGCCATTGTTGCGCGACACCAGCCAGATCAAATGCACCAAGGCCCTGATCATTTACCACAATTGCCGGCTTCTGCTGTTTGGCAAAAAACAGGACAATGCAAACCGGAATAAGGAATGCCACCTGATCCTGAACCTGATGAACGAACATCCGCAGCTCATCGAAGAAATGCCGAAACGGTACCTCACCGCTATCAACAACCTCATCAGCATTGCTTACGAGGACAAAAAGTTTAAATCATGTCATGAGTATATTGCGCAGTTGCGCAGTAAAATGAACCTTAAGGCCTTTAACACAACAGACCTGCAACTCAAGATCTTCACGTCAACTTACAACGCCGAACTGATTACCTACACGGATAGCGGCCGCTTTAACGAGGCGATGAAAATTGTATCGGCCATCGAAAAAGGCTTGCAGGATTTTAGAGGAAAGATCAACAAGGAAGAAGTGTTGATCTTTTATTACAACATTGCCATCATGTACACGTATGCAGGCAATTTTGAAACAGCATTTAAATACATTACCCGCGTACTTTCTGAAGGCGACAAGCTACTTCGCCAGGATTTGCAATCGTTTGCGCGCATCATCAATGTTGGCCTCAATTATGAGCTCAATAATTTCAGGCAACTGATCTACATCATCGCTTCGCTCAACGAATACTACAAGGAGCAAACTTCGCTTTTTAAAACAGAAAAACTGATCCTGGATAATATCGAGAAGTTATCGGCCCTGAAGCTCGGCGGCAAAGGCAATGAAAAAGAAGTGTTCCTTAACTTCAAGAAAGAAGTAGATGCCATGATGCAGGATCCTCATGAACGGAATGTGAGTTTCTATTTCGACATCGAAAGCTACCTCGAATCAAAGATCAAAGGCGTACCAATGAACGAGATCATGCAGAACAAATTTTCGGAAGCCTGGAAAAATTAAGGATAGAATCATGAAACCTACCAACCAGTTATTTGACCTGATCAAATCGCTCTCGCCGGAAGAAGAGAAAAAATTCGCCCTGCTTTCGTCGCTACAGGCAGGCGACAAAAACTACATCAAACTCTTCAATTACATTCAAAAACAGGAGATGTATGATGAAGAAGCGGTAAAAGAGCATTTCCGTAAAGAAATTTTCGTACAGCATTTTGCTTCGGAAAAAAACCAGCTTCTGCACCACATTCTCAAAAGCCTTCGCTTTCATCGCTACGAAACAGTAACCAGTGCCAAGATCGACGAGGACATTAAAAATATCCAACTACTATTCAACAAATCACTCTACAAGCAATCGCGCAAGCAACTGAGCATAATCAAGAAAAAAGCGCATGATGCGGAATTATTCTATAGCCTGCTGGAAATCATTGAGCTGGAGAAAGTGCTGATAGACATGGAAGCTCATTTTGGAGACATTAACTACCGTACGCTGAAAGAGCTGATCGAGGAAGAAAACATGGTATTTAACATGATCGAGAATTTTTCAGCTTACCAGGTGCAACTAGCTAAGCTCAATAATTTCTCATCGCGTGTGATGATAGCCCGGAGCAAGGAAGATGTGAAAGAGATCCACGAGGTACTTAAAGCCACCAAACACATCGCAGCAACCACCGGCCAACTTACCTATAAGTCGCGCATTATTTACCTCTATATCATCGGTCTCTGCCACCGGCTTATTGCAGAAACCGACGAGGCCTACAAAGCCTTTTCGGAGTTGATCGTGCTTATGGAAAACCGTCCCGAGATCATTTCTGAAATGCCGGATTACTACGTTCTCACTCATGGTTTCCTGGTGCGGCATTTTGCTGCCAAAAAGCAGTATAACGACGGGTTTAAACTCATCGATAAACTCAAATCGCTGTCGCTGAATAAAATTTTCCATGCCATCGACCTGCAAATTGCTATTTTTATTCAGTCGTACATTGCCGAGATCACGCTTTATGCCTTCATTGGTCAGCATGAGAAAGCCAAGAACATCATCCCGTACGTCATCAAAGGCCTCGACCGTTACGAAACCAAGATCAACAACGAAGAGCTCGTCAAAATTTACCACATTATCAGCATGATCTATTTTGGCGTAGGCGAATACAACAAGGCTCTCGTGTGGCTCAACAAGATCATTAACACCAATTACGATGACCTGAGACAAGATACGGTAAGGATCTCTAAGCTAATTAACCTCATCGTTCATTTCGAACTTGGCAACGACGATTTGCTTTCTTATATCTACAAATCAAGCGTGCGCTTTTTCAATAACCAGAAAAAGCAATACCATTTCGAATCCGTTTTTCTCGATTACTTCAAAAAAATTGCCCTCTCGAAACGCGATAGCAAACAAAAGGAAACGTACATCAAATTCAAGGAAGAGTTGCAACAGGTATTCAAGGACAAATACGAAAAAAATGCCCTCGAATTCTTTAATTTTTATGCGTGGCTAGATTCCAAGATCCACAACATCAGCTTCGCTGAAGCCATTAAGATCCGCAAGCAAAACCACTAAGGATTCACAGGCAGAAAGGCAGTGCAGGCAAGCACCTAACCTTTCCAGTTGATGAGATCCTGGCCAATGTCGGAACGGTAGTATTTTTTATCGTAGGAAATAGCCTCTGCTGCTGCAAAACTTTTTTGCACCGCCTCGGAGATGGTGCCACCAAAAGACGTTATAGCAAACACACGCCCTCCATTGGTCACAACGTCACCATCTTTCAGGCTGGTACCCGAATGAAAAACCTGGCTATGATGCACATTGTCAAGCCCCGACACCACTTTGCCTTTTTCATAATCTTCCGGGTAACCACCCGATACAAGAACCACCGTCGTGGCCGTGTCTGGGGTTACGCTATAATCCTTTTCATGAAGCGTTTGAGTAGCCACACCTTGCAACAAATCAAGCAGGTCCGATTCGATACGGGGAACCACCACTTCTGTTTCCGGATCGCCCATGCGGCAGTTATATTCAATTACTTTTGGTTCACCGTCGCAGTTCATCAGTCCAATAAAAATAAAACCGCGATAGTCGATGCCGTCGGTGAGCAAGCCTTTAATGGTAGGTTTAACGATCTGCTCTTCTACTTTCTTAATGAAAGCATCGTCTGCAAAAGGCACAGGGCTCACAGCGCCCATACCACCGGTATTGAGTCCGGTGTCGCCCACGCCGATCCGTTTGTAGTCTTTGGCAGCAGGCAGTAATTTATACGATTTGCCATCGGTAAGCACAAACACCGACAACTCAATTCCTTTGAGGAATTCTTCGATTACCACGGTAGCACCTGCTTTCCCGAACTTGGCATTCAGGATCATATTTTCCAATTCACGCAACGCTTCCTCCTTATTCTCAAGAATCAGAACCCCTTTTCCGGCTGCCAGCCCATCGGCTTTGAGCACATACGGCGGCGTGAGGCCATCTATAAATGTTGCGGCTTCTGCAATATTTTCTTTGGTAAAACTCCGGTAAGCCGCTGTAGGCACACCGTGCCTGAACATAAACTGCTTACTGAAATCCTTACTGCCTTCGAGCTGGGCACCATCTTTCTTTGGACCGATCACCGGAATTTCCCTCAGCACTTCGTCGTTGAGGAAATAGTCGTGAATACCCTGTACCAACGGGTCTTCGGGGCCTACCAGCACCATATCGATGCTTTTTTCCCATACCAGGTTTTTAATAGCGTCAAAATCGGTGGCGGCGATGTTTACATTGGTCCCGCACTGTGCCGTTCCGGCGTTTCCCGGCGCAATGTAAAGGTTTTCCAACTGCTTGCTCTTGGCCAGCTTCCAAGCAAAGGCATGCTCTCGCCCGCCCGATCCTAATACTAATATGTTCATGTGCTTAAACCTGCCACCAGGTGCTAATGGTTAAATGTGAGCAAAAATAAAAAATCCCGGTCATTCCACCGGGATTAAATTATCGTTTTTAGTTCACATCAGCGTTTCGATTTACTGAAACTGGAGTTTCCCCTTACCCGCTTGGCACTGCGCTGGTGGTTCTGGCGGGCAAGAATACCATCGCGGTAGCGTTTGGCTTTGGTGCGGTTACGGGTAAATAACTTCGGTTGTTCCTTATTTTGTTTGACACCTGGCTTGGTTTTTTTATACACCCAGGCACTGCCGCTCTTATTACCCTTGAAAATTCTGGCAAAAAAACTTCTTTTTTGGCCGCCTTTGGCAAAAGCGTCGGCATGGCCGGTACTTTTTTTGAAATGAAACAAGCCGCCACCGCTTCTTTGGTTGCGATGCTCCCGTTTTCTTCCGCCTTTGGCCTGCGCCATGGCAACATTACCAGCTCCAAAACAAAGCAATAACACGATAACGGCAAAGAGTCTGGATAGTTTCATTATTACAATATTATACAATTTATATTACAAAATCCAAAATATTGTGTTCCCAATCAACCTTTAAATTAACAAGATTTTAACAATGAATCTTTTATAACCCGGTGCTAACATTAAATCAACATCGCCGGTCAGGATCCTGCAATATCCCAAAATTAAACTGTAGCTTCGTGGTCATGACAGCCCCTGTGGTTCCTATCGACGCGTTTTTGGCGGGTAGCCGGCAACAGCTTATCCTGGATGTACGGGCGCCGGTAGAGTACCAAAAAGGTCATATACCTGGTGCGGTTAATATTCCGTTATTTGAAGATGTCGAGCGTGCTGAGATCGGCACTATTTTCAAACAACAGGGGAAAGACAATGCCGTGGCACGAGGTCTTGAAATTGTATCGCCTAAAATGGTGCGGTTTGTACAACTCGTTAAATCGCTTTCCAGCAACAAAAAAGTTTTCGTCTATTGTTTCCGGGGCGGCATGCGCAGCAACAGCTTCGCCTGGCTGATGAATACCTCCGGCCTGGAAGCGACTGTATTAAAAGGCGGCTACAAAGCCTACCGCAACCACGTACTCACTGATTTCAGGCAGCCCAAGAAACTGATCCTGTTGGGCGGCCATACCGGCAGCGGCAAAACAGACATTATCAGACAACTTGCCAACCAGGGAACGCAAACGATCGATCTCGAACGCCTTGCCAACCACAAAGGCTCGGCATTTGGCGGCATTAATGAATCAAAACAACCGCCGCAGCAACTTTTCGAACACCTGTTATACAATGCCTTCAACGCCCTCGACTCATCAAAAAGAATCCTGCTCGAAGACGAATCAAAAAATATTGGCTTCAATAAAATTCCGCATGAACTATGGCTGCAAATGAAACAAGCTCCCATCGTCAAACTGGAAATACCGTTCGAACTACGGATCGAAAACCTGGTAAAAGATTATACCACATCCGACATTTCTGCGCTTAAAGCCTGCGTTTTAAAAATCGGGCAACAACTTGGGCCGCTGAATACAAAACGCTGTTTGCAATACCTCGACGACGGCTTACTTCATGACACCGCCAGGCTTACATTGCAATACTACGACAAGGCCTATGGGTATATCTATGGAAATAAGCAACAACCTATTATTACAGTGTATTCAGACACCATGGATGTGCCAGGCAACGCCGGGAAAGTACTAGACGCCATCAACTCACTGCAACAACCATGACATACCATCTTACACAATACAGCAAAGCATCGGGATGCGGCTGCAAAATAGCGCCTGCAGTGCTCGACGAAATTTTGTCGGGTACCAGCCAGAATATTGCTTTTAAAAACCTACTGGTAGGAAACGAAACGCGCGACGATGCCGCTGTGCTGGAAATGGCTGATGGCAGTTGCCTGATAAGCACCACCGACTTCTTTACCCCTATTGTCGATGATCCTTTTGACTTTGGAAAAATCTCGGCCTGCAATGCCATCAGTGATGTGTACGCCATGGGTGGAAAACCCGTCATGGCCCTTGCCCTTTTGGGCTGGCCGGTGGACAAAATCCCGGCAGAAGTTGCCAGAGAAGTCATTCGTGGCGCCCAGGAGCTTTGCAGCCGGGCAGGCATTCCACTGGCAGGCGGCCACAGCGTAGATAGCAGCGAGCCCTTGTTTGGTTTGGCCGTTAATGGTATTGTAAAGAAAGCGAACTTAAAACGTAACCATACTGTACAGGCAGGCGATGTGCTTTACCTCACCAAGCCATTGGGAACAGGCATATTAAGCGCCGCGCTGAAACGCGGTAAGCTAGACCCGAAAGACTACAAAAGCCTCCTTGACACCGCCTCCGCCCTCAACACTATTGGCGAAAAAGCCGGCACACTGCCTTATGTGCATGCTATGACGGATGTAACCGGCTTCGGCTTCACGGGGCATTTGCTCGAAATGCTTGCTGGCAGCAGCCTGTCGGCACTCGTCGAAAAAGGAGCCGTACCGGTAATGGAAAACCTTGCTCACTATACATCGCAGTTTATTTTCCCCGACAACACCACACGCAACTACAATGCGCAAGCGCCACACGTTGAAGGCATGACCGATCTGGATTTTGTAATTTTTTGCGACCCTCAAACTTCCGGTGGCCTGCTGATAAGCGTAGATAAAGCGAACGAACAGGAAATGGACAATCTGCTGAAAAGTGAGCAACAGTTTTTTGCAAAAATAGGACACATAATCACTGCAAAAGAAAAGCAAATTGTCTTTGCCTGACCGTTTTTAGGCCAGACCATTACAAAACAAAATCACTTTGTAATTCCTACAAGAATCTTTAGTGCTTGCATCCAGGAAAGGTTTCGCGACCGGCAAGCCAGGGCAAAGGAGATCAGAAAACTGGATGCGATATTGATCACGCCGATCAGGAAGATACCAACAAATACAGTAAGGATAAACGCATTTCCCGAAACATAACCACTACCGAGCGCAATACCAAAATTTCCGGAAGAGATCGTCACATGCCGGATATCGAACGGAATTCCGATAAACTTACCGATGTTACCAGCCATACCCAATGCAAAACCCAAAAACAGATTACCAATAATAGCCCCGGCATTTTTCTCCACGAAAGCAGCAAATTTGCGGCGCCTCACAAGCTGAATGCCCTGATCGAAACCGGGATGTTTGACAATGCGCTCAGCTACTTCCGAATAAACCACTTTATTATCGATATACCCGATGATGATGCCCGATAAAGCCAGAAAGATGCCGGCAATAGCCGCAAACACGAGCGATCCGCTATAGAACGGGTGATTGAGGTATAATTGCACATTCGCCTGGATTGGTGTAAATGCCGATAAATGAAAATACCGCTGCATGATCCATTCCGACAAAAAGCAGAGCGGCAATACCACCACCAGGTTCCCGAACAACGTAATGAACTGGCTGCGGATGATCTGCCGGAAGATCTGCCAGGGCTTGATACTCTCGTTGGCATTACCGATACTACCTGCAATATAAGAAGCCGTCATCGCCGGCTGTTTGGTTGCCAGGGTGTAGTGCAGCAAGTGCATCAACACAAAACCCAGTCCGTAATTGAACCCGAATAAAACCCCCTCGAAGAACAACGACAAATGCAAGCTATGGATAAAATGTTTGATATACACCAGGACAACCACCACCAGGCCACCGCCCATGGCCGAGCGAAACAGATGAAGATTATCTTTTTTGGAAAAGCCAATATAGCCTTCGCCTTTCTGCGAAGTATGGCTTACGATGCGCGAGGCCAGCAAACTGGTGTTTTCAGCCATAAATTTACGTACACTATTCTTTGAGTGCTCCGCTTTTACCAACTCGCGAATGAGCCGCGAAACCACCGAAATTTTATTGGTGTATTGCCGGGTAATGAACAGTCTCAGCAACAAGCGTATCCGGTCGATATGCTGCTGTGCCCTTTTCAGTAAAAAAGTCAGATGCAGGCTCGTTCCAAGTGTATCTTTCTGGTTACGGATATCGGTAAAGATCTGCTCACAACGATCGATGGCGTTTAACACATCCATCAATTCATCGTGATCCAACTCCAGCGACTGATCGTCGAGGTGCTTTTTCACAAAAAGGCCGGCTTGCCTGTTGAGATGAAAAAAAGGTGAATTATTGTCGTCGATCTCCGGCAATTTGCGAACCAGGTATGGGTCGATGCCAATACCGGTGAGGCGATGGCACAAAATAATAATGGCATTGTACACCTGTTGCGAAATCTTGCCTGCATGCGCGTCAGTCTCCTTTTCATTTATCAGTGATAACAGCGAAGCCCAATTAGAGGCATCCATTTTTTCGAGCCATGCGGCATCGCTTTTTTTTGGAAATAAAAAATTGATAAAATGACTTAGTTCATTATCTGGCAAGTTGGGCGGCAGTATTTTGTGTTTGATACGACTATAAGCCTCAGCAAAAAATTCGCGCCCGGGCTGAATGCCGTAGTCGGTAAAGGCATTTACAAAAAAAGCCTGTCCGAACATCAGCGAAACAAATTCGGTAAGCTGCTTTTTGAATTCCGCGTCGCGCGAGCGCACGTCAATCATGCGATGCAAAGATGCGTTCAGCAAACCATCATCGGCAAGCGAAATGCGCCTGGCCTGACTTACGAATAACGAAAGCGACGAAAAATTATAAGGCAGAAAATCCATAAAACAGTTGCCCGAAAATACAGTTTTAAAGCATCAGGGAAACAGTTTATCGGGTAAAAATACAGCATTAACGTTTGTTAACCAATCCATCGCAATAGAGGAGGCCAAGCGGCCGTTTTCAGGAACCGTAAAATAGTGTATCTTTGTAGGTGGAACGCTGAAAAATAATTTTCTGGGGTTCCTGATTAACTGTAAAATCAATTCATGGAAATCATTAAAGGTTCAGGCGTCATACCGGGCGAACTGCTTGCCGGAGTCAACTCTCCCGCCGACTTAAAACTTCTGAAAGAAAACCAGCTCGAACAATTCTGCAAGGAACTTCGCCAGTACATCATCGACATCGTTTCTACCAAAGGTGGGCATTTTGGTGCATCGCTGGGTGTAGTGGAATTAACCACTGCTTTACATTACGTTTTCAACACACCTTATGACCAGTTGGTATGGGATGTGGGCCACCAGGCCTATGGCCATAAAATTATTACTGGCCGGCGTGACGTGTTTCATACCAACCGGATCTACAAAGGCATCAGTGGATTTCCAAAACGCTCTGAAAGCGAATACGACACCTTCGGTGTTGGCCACTCCTCTACTTCAATCGGTGGCGCTTTGGGGATGGCCGTAGCTTCCCGTTATAAAAAACAGCCCGATCGTCAGCATATTGCGGTAATCGGTGACGGTTCGATGACCGCCGGAATGGCTTTCGAAGCCCTTAACCACGCCGGTGTGGAAAATGCCAATCTGCTGGTGATCCTAAACGACAATTGCATGAGCATCGATCCCAATGTAGGAGCTCTCAAAGAATATTTAACCGATATTACCACGTCTCATACCTACAATAAGGCAAAAGACAAAGTGTGGGAATTGCTTGGTAAAATCAGCAAATTTGGTCCAAATGCGCAGGAGATTGCTTCAAAGATCGAAAATGCGGTAAAAACAAGCCTACTAAGACAGAGCAACCTGTTCGAATCCCTTAAGTTTCGCTATTTCGGCCCAGTTGACGGGCATGATGTTGTGCGCCTCACCAAAGTGATGCAAGACCTGAAAGATATTCCCGGACCGAAATTATTGCATGTACTGACGCAAAAGGGTAAAGGTTACCAGTTTAGTGAAACCGGTAATCCTACCATCTGGCACGCTCCCGGCCTGTTCAATAAAGACACGGGCGAGATCATCAAAGTCGTTCCCAAAGAACCGCAGCCACCAAAATACCAGGACGTGTTCGGCCATACAATTGTAGAGCTTGCCGAGCAAAATCCGAAGATCATGGGCATTACGCCTGCGATGCCATCGGGCTGCTCTCTCAATATCATGATGAAGGCCATGCCCGACCGCGCTTTTGACGTGGGCATCGCTGAACAGCACGCCGTAACATTTAGCGCAGGACTAGCCACCCAAGGCCTGGTGCCATTTTGCAACATTTACTCCTCGTTTATGCAACGTGCCTACGATCAGGTGGTACACGATGTGGCACTGCAAAATTTAAAAGTAGTTTTGTGCCTCGACCGGGGCGGATTAGCTGGTGCCGATGGCCCTACGCACCACG
>DAIUED010000045.1:0-16120 GCA_036845295.1 Bacteroidota bacterium | reverse complement strand
GTTGTTACAGTTCACCACCGCGTTCACATCCATGTGTGACGAAAAATGCGCATGAAGCTCCTTGCGGGTTCCGGTAAGAATATTTACTACACCGCCCGGCACATCGCTGGTTGCGAGCACTTCGGCAAAGGTAACCGCGCAGGTTGGCTTTTGCTCCGAGGCCAATACGATGCAGGTGTTTCCACCGGCAATGCAAGGCGCGACTACGGACACCAGACCCAGTAAGGCCGTGGACTCGTCGGCCATAATAGCTACCACGCCCATCGGCTCAGGCACCGAAAAATTAAAGTGTGAACTTGCAACAGGATTTACTGCGCTAAACAGTTGCTGATATTTGTCACACCAGCCGGCATAGTACACCAGGCGGTCGATGCTTTGCTCTACTTCTTTGCGCGCCGCAGCCAGTGTATAGCCGAGCTGTTTCAACTCTTCCAGGAACTGCTCTTTACGACCCTCCAGCATTTCTGCAATGCGGTACAGGATCTGTCCGCGGTTAAAAGCTGCGCGGCCGCTCCAGCCACCAAAGGCGCCTCGGGCCGCCACCACGGCGTTCCGGAAATCTTTGCGTGATGATAAACTCACATTCACCGTCATGTTGTTTTTCAATGTTAATGGATAATAACGCCCGCTTTCCGTCCTCGGAAAGGCGCCGCCGATAAAGATCTTGTACGTTTTTAAAACTTCTATCCGTTCCATGGTATGCTTTCTTAACCCAATTCTTCTCTCTCAACGAAGAGGCGACTATGGGGCGTGTATTCTATTTATTTTACTCTTTGTTCTCCTTCCCCTCTACCAAGAGGGGATTGAGGGGTGTGTGGTTCTACTTATTCTCTATTTTATTCATCTTCCACTCTCCCAAGCACGACTAAGGATTGTGTGGTTCCAATTGATTTTCTATAAAAACAGCCAGGGCCTGCAAAACCTGATCGATATTGTTCCTGACTTCGCCTTCAGAAAATCTCAGCACCGTAAACCCCAGTTTATTCAACGCCTGATCTCTGATCTGATCTTCTTCATTCTTAAAGCCATGGCTATAGCCATCGATCTCTAGGATGAGCTTTAATTTGAAACAGTAAAAATCGACAACATAGTCCAGCACAGGTTTCTGTCTGTGAAAATCAAAGCCATAGCATTGCCTGCCTTTCAGCTTTTTCCAAAGCATGATCTCCGCAGGAGTCGCATTGTTTCGCAATTCCCGGGCTTTTTCTTTTAAATATGGATTGTATGTAACCTTCAAAATTATTAGTTCACTTTTTCTCAAATATGGTGCAACACACCCCTTAATCCCCTCTTTTTAGAGGGGAAACAGAGGCCACTCAAAATTTAAGGTAAGGCATCAGTCCATGCAGGCCTCCTTCTCTTCCGAAGCCGCTTTCCTTGTAGCCTCCGAAAGGAGAAGTAGGGTCAAACTTATTATAGGTATTTGCCCACACCACACCTGCGCGTAACTTGGTAGTCATGTTAAAGATTCGTGAGCCTTTATCAGTCCATACACCGGCGCTCAAGCCATAAGGGATGTTATTTGCTTTCTCGATTACCTCTTCTACGGTTCTGAATGTTTGGATGGCCAATACCGGTCCGAAGATCTCTTCCTGTGAAATGCGGTGCGACTGTGATGTGTTGAGGAACAGCGTCGGACGCACGAAATACCCTTTTTTTGGGATAGCGCATGCACTCTGATACATATCGGCACCTTCGTTGACGCCGATCTTCAGGTATTCGTTGATCTTGTTCAGTTGCATTTTAGAGTTAATGGCGCCGATGTCGGTATTTTTATCGAGCGGATCGCCCACTATGAGTGTGTCGAGGCGGTCTTTCAGCTTGCGGATCACTTCATCGGCTACACTTTCCTGCACGAAGAGGCGCGAGCCGGCGCAGCACACGTGACCTTGATTGAAAAAGATGCCATTCACAATGCCTTCTACAGCCTGGTTTATAGGCGCATCCTCGAAAATGATGTTGGCGGCCTTTCCGCCCAGTTCGAGCGTGAGCTTTTTGTCGGTACCGGCAAGTGCCTTTTGGATCCACTTACCCACGTTGGTGCTTCCGGTGAAGGCGATCTTATCAACGTCTTTATGATTGACAATCGAAGCACCTACAGGACCGTGCCCGGTGATGATGTTTACCACGCCATCCGGCAGGCCACTTTCCTGGATGATCTCGGCCAGTTTCATCGCCGTGAGCGATGTGGTTTCGGCTGGTTTCAGTACCACTGTGTTACCTGTAGCCAAGGCCGGCGCTATTTTCCAGGCCGCCATCAACAACGGAAAGTTCCATGGAATTACCTGGCCGGCTACACCCAAGGATTGGGGGTTGCGGTTCGGAAACGCATATTCCAGCTTATCGGCCCAACCGGCATAGTAAAAGAAATGGTTGGCAGCCAAAGGCACGTCGATGTCACGGCTCTCGCGAATAGGCTTACCGCCATCCATCGTTTCAATCACAGACAGCTCCCGGGCCCGTTCCTGGATAAGACGCGCGATGCGGTAAATGTATTTGGCACGCTCTTTAGCCGGCATCTTGCTCCATGTTTTCTGGTAAGCCTGGCGGGCAGATTTAACCGCGTTATCCACATCCTTCTCACTGGCTTCGGCTACCGAAGCAATTTTTTCTTCTGTGGCCGGGTTGATCGTGTCGAAATATTTACCCGATCCCGGCTTCACGAACTTGCCGTTGATAAACAGCTCATACTGTTTCTGAAGACGGATGTGATCCGTAGCTTCCGGCGCCGGTGCATATTTCCAATCGCTGAAGTATTCTGGTTTCTTGATTTCTTTTTTTGCCATAGTTTGTGTGTATTCACCAGTGGTTTCGGTCGTTTTCCATTCGCTGAGACGTTATTAGTGTAACTTTCTCCCGAACTACTAGCCTTTGCCCGCCAGGTTACGATAAAATACTAATCGATAGAAATGTAATCTTTACTGAAATAAACCCCGCGGGCTTCTTTCTCCAGTTGCAGGATCAGGTCGTTGGCAAGGGAGCTGGCTCCGAACCGGAACCATTTATTATCGAGCCATGCATTACCCAGGGTCTCGTGCAACATTACCAGGTACTGAATGGCTGCTTTGGCTGTGCTGATGCCACCAGCAGGCTTCATACCTACCATGATACCCGTTTTAAAATAATAATCTTTGATAGCGTCCAGCATCACCAACGTTACCGGCATGGTAGCGGCCACACCGATCTTTCCGGTAGATGTTTTGATAAAATCGGCACCGGCATAAATGGCGATGTCGCTAGCCCTGCGAACATTATCGAGGGTAGATATCTCTCCGGTTTCGAAAATCACCTTCAGGCGGGCATTGTATTTTTTGCACAGCTCCTTGATCATGGCGATCTCATCAAACACAAAATTATCGTTACCAATGAGGAACTCGCCCCGACTGATCACCATGTCGATCTCATCGGCACCACTATCAAGCGCAAACTTTGTATCAGCCAGTTTGATTTCGCGGGTCGAGTTACCGCTCGGAAAAGCCGTAGATACAGAAGCTACTTTCACGTTGCTCCCTTTCAGGGCTTCTTTCGCCGTTTTCACCATGGTTGGATACACACATACTGCAGCCGTCGTAGGAAGACCTGGTAGGGCGTCATGCGGATGCATGGCTTTGTAACACATTTGCTTCACTTTACCTTCGGTGTCCTTGCCTTCAAGCGTGGTAAGATCTATCATGTTCAGGGCGAGTTTCAGGGCTTGTACTTTACTCCCTTTTTTGATGCTTCGCGTATTGAAACGGGCCACCCGCTCTTCAATTCCTACCTGGTCTATCGTTGGACTGTTCCTGAAATCGTATGCCATGTTAATATTAATTAAAACCCGATTATTCATCCAAAAATAGCATAATTAATTGTATTTTTAAATCTTTAATTGGTGTTTCTTTGGACCATTCCAGCAACATATTTTCCGGCCAGAACCAGCAAGTGAGTTCAGGCGACAAGGAACGGCTGCTATCCCAAAAAAGCCTGGTAATCTGGATGACAGGCTACTCGGGCTCCGGTAAAACCACATTGGCCTATGGCCTCGAAAAAATGCTTTTCGATCGCGGGATACTTACAGCGGTACTCGACGGCGACGTGCTGCGCCAGGGACTCACGAAAGAGCTGGGCTTTAGTGCCGAAGACCGCGCCGAAAATGTGCGGCGCACGGCCGAACTGGCAAAGCATTTGGCGGAATGTGGTTTGGTTGTGATCTGTAGTCTCATCACCCCAACCAACGCGCTCCGGCAGCTAGCGGCCGACGTACTGAACCGGCAACGGTTTATGCTTTACCATATTTCGACCCCACTCCACATTTGCGAACAGCGTGATATCAAAGGCCATTATGCCAAAGCGCGTGCCGGAGAGATCAAACAATTCACCGGCATTTCAAACCCTTTTGAGCAACCTGTAGGGGTTCACCAACACATCAATACCGAAGGACAAAGCGTGGCCGAAAGCCTTGGCCTTATGTTTGATCACATTTTTCCATTAACTGCGATTTGATGTTTATTATCTGCGATAAAATGGTTCAGAAGAACAAGCTGCGGCCACACCGCAAGCTGGCCGGAAACTATACATTTTCCTGTTTCGAAGACATTAGCTTGATCCGTCGGGAAGATTGGGATGCTGCTACCGACCGCAACAATACCTTTCTGAGCTATGCCTACCTCAGCATCATCCATCAGCAGCAAACAGCCAATTTCCGTTTTCGCTACGTGATCGTTTACCACAACCAAAAGCCAATTGGTGTGGTGTATTTCCAGATCAACGATTTTTCGGCTTCCCTTTTTGGCGAACTCATTGCTCACCAGATCAGCGAGCTGCAAAGCAAGCGAGCATCGGTATTTAAGCGCTACATACGCCACAGTGAAGACGAAACCATTATGCGCCTGGTTACTTGTGGCAATAATTTTATTAGTGGCGAACATGGTTTTTTTCTGAACGTCAATAGCCGGAAAACAAAATTTAAATTATTGGAAGGCGTTATAGAATGCGTGGCCCGCGAGGAAAAACTGCGCGGCAAGATCTCGGCCATCCTGGTAAAAGATTTTTACGAAGACGGTTTTGGCGATAAGGATTGCTGGTATTGCACACGCTTTATCCACTTTAATGTGGAGCCCAACATGATCATTGATCTGCCGGAAGGCGTGACAAATCTGACGGATTACCTCAACTGCTTTTCGAAAAAATACCGCAACCGCGCCAAAAGCATCCTCAAGGCGAGTGCCGGTCTGACACGCAAACGCCTGACGACTGCAGAGATTGTTGCCCTCAACGATGATCTATATGCGCTTTACCTCAACGTTTTTAAGCAGGCCAAATTTAAGCTGGCCCACTTGTCTAAAAACTATTTTTCGGACCTAGCCAAAGCCGAAGGACAATTGTTTTATGTGGACGCCTGGTACCTGGGCGAAACGCTGGTTTCTTTTGCCAGCGGCTTTTACCTGCCAACCGAACTCGAAGCCCATTACATTGGCTTCGACTATGGCATCAACAAAGAATATGAACTTTACCAGACGATCTTGTACAGCTATATCGAAGAAGCGATCGCTACCGGCAAACGGAGCATCAATTTAGGCCGCACAGCTTCCGAGATAAAAAGTACGGTGGGCGCCCGGGCTCACGAACTGATTTGCTACATCAAACCACAGAACACCGTTTCGAAGCTCATCCTCAAGCCCTTCATGCAGTTTCTGCAACCAACCGATTGGATCCCGAGAAATCCTTTTAAGGAGGCCGAACAAACTTCCGATTAGCAAGAACGAAACTGAGCATGCTTTGGGCGTGCTGCTGGCGCAAACGGGCTATCACGCCCATCTTTGGCTTCGCCTTGCCCGCCAGGCAAGAGGCTTTACAAAAGGATTTCTGTTCTATCCTAACGCGGATTTTACCTTATATAATACAGATATTATCTTGAAAGAACGGGTACCAGCGTCAGCGATTGCCGCGAAAATCCTTTTTGCCCTCTGGCTGAGGCCCTCGAAGCCGGGCAAAAAGATTGGAGCAGAAAGCGCGCCCGGACGCCCTGAACATGATCCAGACAGCCTTTCATGCTCCTTCGCCCAACAACAGCATCTCGTCATGTAAGCAAAAAAGAGCGCCCAAACGAGCGCTCTTTCCTGAAATAATAACAATAAACAGAACTTAGTTTTTCGCTAAGTATTCGGCTACGCCTTTATGGTCGGCTTTCATGCCTTCTTTCCCTTTGCTCCAGTTAGCAGGACATACCTCGCCTTTTTGTTCGAAATACTGCAAAGCATCTACCATGCGCAGTGCTTCTTCTACATTACGACCAAGCGGCAGGTCGTTGATGAGCTGATGACGAACGACACCTTCTTTGTCGATGAGGAACAAGCCACGGAAAGCGATCATTTCGCCGGTAGCGATGAGGTTTCCTTTATCATCCACATCGTAATCGCCTGAAAGCGTATCGAAATTGATGGAAATGATCTTGGTGGTGTCAGCTACGATCGGGTAAGTAATGCCTTTGATGCCGCCTTTGTCTTTATCGAGCTGTAACCAACCCCAGTGGCTTTGTTCGGTGTCGGTACTGCAACCCACAACAGCCACACCGCGTTTTTCAAATTCGCCCAGTTTCTCCTGGAAAGCGTGCAACTCGGTAGGGCAAACAAACGTGAAATCTTTTGGGTAAAAGAAAAACACGACGTGTTTCTTTCCTAAATACTGATCGAGTGAGAAATCCTCAACGATCTCTTCGCCGTTGATAACGGCGGCAGCCTTAAATGACGGGGCTTTTTTTCCAACTAATGCCATATGATTAAGTTTTAAAAGTGATTAAAAATTGCTTGCGCAAAATTAGGATTTAATTGCGTTCTGTCAACCCAGCTAACGCCGGGAATCGGAAAAAGTTCATAACGTGTGGGTATTTTGAAGGTTTTTTAAAATTTTTATGCCGTAATTTTACACGAAACACTTAACAAGCACTTTATTATGGCCATTGCAGTAGGACAAGCCGCTCCTGAATTCAAATTATTCAATACCGAAAAAAAAGAAATTTCCCTGTCGGATTTCAAAGGAAAAAACCTGGTGATCCTCTTTTTTCCGCTCGCTTTCACCGGTGTATGTACCGCAGAGCTTTGCAGCGTGCGTGACAACTACAACATTTATACGTCGCTCAACGCGGAAGTAGTAGGTATTTCCATCGACTCGCTATTTAGCCTCGATAAGTTCAAGAAAGAACAACACTACAATTTCGACCTGCTGTCTGACTTCAACAAAACAACAGCCAAAGCATACGACTCCCTTTACGAAACGTTCGGATTCGGGATGTTGGGTGTAACCAAGCGCTCGGCTTTTGTGATCGATAAAGACGGCATTGTTCGCTACGCTGAGATCCTGGAGGATGCTGGCAAACAACCTGATTTCGAGAAGATCAAGGCAACCCTTGAAAAAATTTAAGCCCTGGGCTAACCCACAATATAGCGTAGCCGCTTGCATCACATTCTGCCATGTTAAAGGCATATTTCGACAAAACGCTGATAGAAGCCGGCTGCGATGAAGCCGGTCGCGGCTGCCTGGCCGGCCCTGTGTATGCTGCATCGGTAATTTTACCGAAGAAATACCGCAACAAATGGCTCGACGACAGTAAAAAGCTGACCGACAAAGACCGCTATGCGCTGCGCCTGGAAATTGAGGAAAAGGCCTTGGCCTGGGCGGTAGGTGTGGTGAGCAACGTGGAAATCGACGAGATCAATATCCTGAAAGCATCGTTCCTCGCTATGCACCGTGCCATCGACCAGCTGTCGCAGGAACCGGAGCTACTGCTCATCGACGGCAATCGTTTCACGCCTTATAAGCAAAAGCCGCACCATTGCATCATCCAGGGCGATGGCAAATACCTTAGCATTGCCGCTGCCAGCATTCTTGCTAAAACTTACCGCGACGACTTCATGAAAGAAGCAGCGAAAGCACATCCGCATTACGGCTGGGAAAGCAACATGGGTTATCCGACCCGCCAACATCGCGAAGCGATCAGGCAGCATTCGACGACACCACTGCACCGCCTTACCTTTCAGCTTTTGCCGTCGCAACTCGAAATGGCACTGGAATTTAATCACGAATCGTAGTAGCATATAAGAAAATTTGCTGATGCTGCCGGTGCAAAATGATTCATCTAATGCCCTAAGCTTAGTTATCACATTTTTTTGTTCCTTTGTTTTCTAATCACTCACCACATGGAATTTATCAGCCCTGAACTTAGCCGCTATTGCGAAAGCCACAGCAGCGACGAATCGGATGTACTGAAGCAGCTCAACCGCGAAACACATCTCAAGGTGGTTTCGCCGCGCATGCTCAGTGGCCATTTGCAAGGCCGTTTCCTGAGCCTGCTCAGCAAGTTGCAACGGCCGGAGCTTATTGTGGAGATCGGCACATACACCGGCTACTCCGCGCTTTGCCTGGCGGAAGGTCTGGCCGAAAACGGCAGGCTGATCAGCATTGATGTGAACGAAGAAACATCCGCTTTTGCCCGCTCGTTCATTCAAAAAACAGCATACGCCTCACAGATAGAACTCGTGCTGGGCGAGGCAAAAACATACATCCCTACCATCCAGCAAGGCATCGACCTCGTATTCATCGATGCCGACAAAAAGAACTACCTCAACTACTTTCACCTCGTGATCGATAAGCTGAAGCCGGGCGGCCTCATCATTGCCGACAATGTGCTGTGGAGCGGCAAAATAACCATGCCCGAAAGCGCTATGGATAGGGAGACCCTAGCCTTGCATGAGTTCAATAAATTTGTGCAGCAGGATACAAGGGTGGAAAATATATTGCTGCCGGTGCGTGACGGGTTGATGGTGGTACAAAAAAAATGACCTTAATGCGATGAAAAAACTCAACGTTATACTCACCGGAGCCACAGGCATGGTTGGCGAAGGCGTGCTACTCGAATGCCTCTCCAATCCGCTTGTTGAAAGTGTTCTCGTTATTACCCGCAAACCCTCAGGGATATCGCATCCTAAAGTCAAAGAGGTCATTCACCAGGATTTCTCGCATGCTGAACCGATCAAAAATCAGCTCAAGGGCTACAATGCCTGCTTTTTCTGCCTGGGCGTATCGTCGGTGGGGATGAAAGAAGATGCTTATTACAGCCTCACTTATACCCTTACCCTGGGCTTCGCCAAAACGCTTAGTGAGGCCAGCCCGGATGTATGTTTCTGTTACATATCGGGCGCCGGCACCGACAGCACCGAAAAAGGCCGCAGCATGTGGGCACGTGTGAAAGGCAAAACCGAAAACGATTTATTGAAATTGCCTTTCAGGGACGTGTACTTCTTCCGTCCCGGCATGTTAAAGCCGACAAAGGGGCAAACACGGATATTGGCAGCATATAAATACATCGGTTGGCTTTACCCGCTTATTAAAACCCTTTTTCCAAAACTGGCGTGTACCATTCAAGAAGTGGCGCTCGCCATGATCCAAGTGTCGCTGCATGGCTATTCTAAAAAGAATATGGAAGTGAGCGATATGATGGCAGCGGCAAAATAAGGAAAGCATCAACAGCGATTAACCCGCTACGGCATTCAATATTATGGGAACTGGAAAACAGAGAAAGCTGCTTAGCCAAAGGCATCCTGCATTGTATTTCATCGCTGTATGGGCCAGGCGGATCAGGCGCTATGTTGATTGGATACTGGATCGCAGGAAGTACGCCGGCAAGCGAAGCAAGGAGAAGCTGGCTTTCCGAATTAAAAAACACCAATCTGTGTTATTGAAAAAACTTGGCGACAGCGACGCACAATTACAGATTAACAAAGTAACTAACCTGAAAATCGCATCAAAGCAAATCGATGGCATCCTGATCCGGCCCGGGGAAGTGTTTTCATTTTGTAAGCTGGTAGGCCTACCATCGAAGCGGAAAGGCTATCTGCCAGGCATGGAGCTGTCGTTCGGAGAAGCCAGGGCCGGAACCGGTGGGGGAATTTGCCAGATCTCGAACCTCATCCACTGGCTTGTCATCCACAGTCCCTTAACCGTTACTGAGCGTTACCACCATTCCTTTGACCCGTTCCCAGACGACGGAAGGGTTCTGCCCTTTGGCAGCGGCGCTACCGTTTTCTATAATTACCGCGATTTCCAATTTACCAATAACACACCACATACTTTTCAAATCAACTTGTGGTTTACCGACAAATGCTTGGAAGGGGAACTTCGCATCGATACCGAGTTGGACTATGCCTATCATGTGATAGAAAAAGAACACCGCTTCCTGAAAATAGGCGGTCAATTTTATAGGAAAAATGAGATCTGGCGCGATAAGATTCTCAAATTCAAAAGCGGGCAAGTCGTGGAAACAGAATTGATCACCAGGAACTTTGCACGCGTAACTTATACCCCGGAACATTTCGCTGAAGAAAACGATCCGCAATGACCAACCAATATCATGATTTTTTTGTGACTTGAACGGGTAAGCGGACCCGCAAGCATCTAGCGGTAGGTGAGTTCCTCGATCAATGCACGATGCTGCGGAAAGTCCTTTGCCAGCGCCTGCCTATCGGCCAGTTCAAAATCGGCGAAGTCGAAACCGGGCGCCACTGTGCAGCCTACTAACGAAAAACCACCTGGCACCTCGCAGCGTGAGCCAAACCAACTACCCGCGTTTACCACACACTGAAAAGATTCACCTTGCTCCAGATTTTTTCCCAGCAAATGGGTATGAAGCCTGCCATCTACAGTTATTTCATAAATGTGTAAGGGATCGCCATCGTAGAAATGCCAAAGCTCATCGGAAGCGATGCGGTGCAATGCACTGAATTGACCATGTTTCAGCAGAAAATAGATCGCGGTTGAAACGTTACGGTCGCCCATAAATGCCCCGGAAAGATGATCCCGGCTTATGATGGTACCCGAGCGGTAAGTTTCGCGGAAAGCACCGCCCTCTACATGTTTTTCAAGGCCCAGTTCCCGGATATAATAATCTGCTTTGTCCATGGCCTGAAATTAAGAATTTATGGCCTTTTTTTGTGAAAACTCATCAACAACGTAACGGGCATTTAGGGCCTTTTTTTATCTTTGGTGCTTCAATTTTACGGCTATTGCCTTAACAACCAAAATAAACCGCTATGAAATACTCCGAACAGCTTGCTTCCGTGGACGATGCCAAAAACTTAGGCTTACTGGCCGAAGAATATAACAAGATCAAAGAGATCCTCGGCCGTACGCCCAATTTCACGGAAGTTGCCGTGTTCTCGGTGATGTGGAGCGAGCATTGCTCCTATAAAAACTCCATTACCTGGCTTAAAACCCTGCCGAAAGATGGCCCGCACATGCTGGCCAAGGCCGGTGAGGAAAATGCAGGATTGGTTGATATTGGTGATGGCCTCGGCTGCGCGTTCAAGATCGAATCGCATAACCACCCGAGCGCACTCGAGCCCTACCAGGGCGCTGCAACCGGTGTAGGTGGCATCAACCGTGATATTTTTACCATGGGCGCGCGCCCTATTGCCCAGCTCAATTCACTGCGCTTTGGTGATATCAATTCTGCCAAAACACAGTGGCTGGTAAAAGGTGTGGTGAAAGGTATCGGCGACTATGGAAACGCTTTCGGTATTCCCACTGTGGGCGGCGAAGTGTTCTTCGACGAGTGCTACAACGTTAACCCGCTTGTAAATGCTATGAGTGTAGGATTGGTAAAACAAGGGGAAACCGTAAGTGCAACCTCTTATGGCGCGGGCAATCCGGTCTTTATTGTAGGCTCTTCAACCGGAAAAGATGGTATTGCCGGCGCTTCGTTTGCCAGCAAAGACATTACGGAGGAATCTGCCAAAGATCTGCCTTCGGTTCAGGTAGGCGATCCTTTCCAGGAAAAACTGCTTCTCGAAGCTACCCTCGAAGTTATCAAAACCGGTGCGGTGGTGGGCATGCAGGATATGGGTGCCGCAGGCATTACCTGCTCAACCTCGGAAATGAGCGCCAAAGGCGAGCATGGCATGAACATCTGGCTGCACAAAGTACCTACACGCCAGGCCGGCATGCATCCATTCGAGATCCTCTTATCGGAGTCGCAGGAACGCATGCTTGTGGTGGTGAAAAAAGGACAGGAAGACATCGTAAAAAAAGTGTTCGACAAATGGGATCTTAACTGCGAGCAAATTGGTGAGGTCACGGAAGGCGGACGGCTGAAATACTATATGAACGAAGAACTGGTAGCCGATATCCCGGCAGATGTGCTTGTGTTGGGAGGTGGTGCGCCAGTGTATAAGCGCGAGTATAAAGAGCCTGCTTATTACGCAGAATTCAAAAAATTTGATATTGCTTCGGTGGCAGAGCCAACAGACCTTAAACCGGTGATGGAGCACCTGGCCAAACACCCTAACCTGGCAAGCAAACGCTGGATATATAATCAATACGACAGCATGGTAGGCACCGTAAACATGAGTACCAACAAGCCTAGCGATGCAGCCATTGTGAACATCAAAGGCAGTAACAAAGCACTTGCCATGACGGTTGATTGCAATTCGCGCTACGTGAATGCCGACCCGGAAGTGGGCTGTGCCATTGCGGTGAGCGAAGCTGCCCGCAACATTGTGTGTAGCGGCGGTGCGCCAAGCGCGGTAACCAACTGCCTGAATTTCGGGAACCCTTACAACCCGGAAGTATATTGGCAATTTGTAGGTTCCATCAAAGGCATGGGCAAAGCCTGCGAAAAATTCAAAACCCCGGTAACAGGCGGAAATGTGAGCTTCTATAACCAATCGAGTTACGAAGGCCCTGTTTTCCCAACACCAACCATTGGCATGATTGGGCTGCTCGACGACAAATCCCTGCAAACAACACTCGATTTTAAAGCTGAAGGTGATGCAATCTATTTGGTAGGTGAAAGCAAAAACGATATTTCCTCTTCCGAATACCTGTACAGCTACTGCAAGGTAAAAGCCTCTCCGGCGCCTTTCTTTGACCTCGATACGGAACATAAGGTTCAGCAAGCTATTTCCGGCCTCATTAAAGACAAACTGGTGCGCTCTGCCCACGACGTAAGCGACGGCGGCCTGTTCCTGGCTTTGTTGGAAAGCGCTATGGTAAATGGCCTTGGCTTTGAAATAACAAGCGATAAGGCTTTCCGTAAAGATGCTTTCCTGTTTGGCGAGGCACAAAGCCGCGCGGTGATTAGCACTACATCCGCTCAGACGGCCGCATTCGAAGACAGCCTTAAAAAACAGGGCGTTGCCTTTACTAAACTTGGCGTGGTAAAAGGCCAATCATTGGTGATCGATGGAGTCAATTACGGCGCTATCCATGACTACAAGCGGGTTTTCGACACAAGCATTGAAGGATTTTTGAATTAATTTTTGCTTTTTTTAGTTTTCGTTCTGCTGCCAAAAGATTACCTTGGCCTTGGCATTGTGTTGATGCTACCGTTCTCTGTGTATCTTGAATTTTAATGAAATTAAATTATTACATGTATGAAGTTGGAAGAGGAACTCAGAATAGAAAAATTTAAAACAGAGCCGCAACGTGCCGTGCTGAGCATTCTTTTCACGGCAAGCTGGTTGCAGGAACGCACCAATGAATGTTTTAAGGCACACGGCCTCTCGCAGGAACAGTACAACGTACTCCGCATCCTGAAAGGCCAGAAAGGAAAACCCGCAAACCTTTCCACCGTGCAGGAACGCATGATTCACCGCATGAGTAACGCCACGCGCCTGGTGGAAAAGTTAAAACAAAAAGGCTACGTCAACCGCGTTACCTGCGAAGACAATCGCCGAAAAGTAGAAATTACCATCACCGAAAGCGGACTCGAATTGCTCGACCGTATCTACCCACGGCTCACCGAAACCGAAATAAAGCTATTTCAACGCCTCAGCGAACACGAAATCCGCGAGATCGGCCTACTCCTTGATAAAGTAAGGGGCTAATGATACCCGCCCATGAAACACATTGTGTTAAATAAGGCCAAAAATAGTTGTATATACAATAATTGTTGTTACATTTATATTTGATTTAACTTAACACTAAAACATCATGGCAAATTACATCTTTCATTCAGCAGATAGCAGAGGGCATGCCAACCACGGCTGGCTCGATGCACACCATTCGTTTAGCTTCGCCGGTTACCAAAATCGCGACCGTATGCACTTTGGCGTATTACGGGTACTTAACGATGATAAAATAGCCGGCGGCATGGGCTTCGGAGCGCATCCGCACGATAATATGGAAATTATCACTATTCCGCTTGAGGGGCAGCTCCTGCACAAAGATAATATGGGCAACACCGGCGAAGTGCTCGTAGCGGGCGACGTGCAGGTGATGAGCGCCGGAACCGGCGTAGTACACAGCGAATACAACAATGGAAAAACCGACCTGAAACTCCTCCAGATCTGGCTCTTTCCCAATAAACAGAATGTGAAACCCCGTTACGGCCAAATACGACTGAATGTTGCAGAGCGCCAAAATAGGTTTCAACAGATCCTTTCACCGAATGAGCACGACGAAGGCGTGTGGATTCACCAGGACGCGTGGTTCTCGCTCGGGAAGTTTGATGCTGGCCGCGAAGAACACTACACGATCCGCCGCCCGGGAAATGGCGTATATGCCTTTCTCATCAGCGGAAAGGCTGTGATTAACGGGCAGGAGTTGCACGCACGCGATGCTTACGGCATTTGGGATACCGACGGATTTGACATCAGTTTCCTGGAAAATGATACCGAGATTCTGCTGATGGACGTTCCGATGGAATTGCCTTTTGCCAATTGAGCAAGAGCAGACGCTTGAAGTTCTTATAGACCTACGGTAAGATACACCGGGCCAGAGTTTGCAAACGCAAAGCCGGCCCGGTGTTTCAAAAAAATCCTGTACATTCGGAAGATAAAACCTGAACTGTATGAAGCACTGCTTATGGATTGTGTTAATTGGCTTTAGCATACTAAGAACCGAAGCCCAAACAAATACTGAACGATCTCTTTCCCTTATCGGCAAACTGGAACGTGGCCAGTATGACAGTTGCCAAACCATGTTCGACACGGTTGTGAGCAACAAGATCAATGCTGATATGATGAGGCAGATCTGGGAAAGCCTGCCGCGTTACATGGGCGAATACAAATCCTATGGCGAAATAAGCACTACAAAAAAAGACTCGACCGAATCGGTGATTATCCGTTGCCTTTTTGAGAAAACAAAAATGGATCTCCACCTCACGTTTAACCAACAGCAGAAGATCATCGGCATTTTTTTCCTTCCGCCTAAAAGCAGCGCTACCTATAATGTTCCCGACTACTACCAGGCACACAAGCTCTACGAGTCGAAAGTAACACTCAAGTCGGGCAAATACGAACTTCCCGGCATACTCTGCATGCCGAACAATAGTAAAAATCCACCGGTAGCTATTTTGTTGGCGGGTTCGGGCCCGAACGATAAAGACGAGACCGTGGGGCCTAACAAGTTATTGAAGGACCTGGCACTGGGCCTGGCATCGAAAGGCGTTGCCAGTTTCCGTTACGATAAGCGCACCTTGACTTATGGCAAGGAAATGGCCGCACAAAACAGCATGGGCATCCGTGAGGAAGTAATAGATGACGCGTTGAGTGCAATTGCCATGATACGGGCTAACCCTTTAACCAAAAATTCAAAAGTATATGTAATTGGACACAGCCTGGGTGCTATGTGCGCGCCATGGATTGCTTCTAAAGGAAAGGCAGACGGTGTAGTACTGTTGGCCGGAAATGCCAGGCCGCTGGAAGACCTTATCGTAGATCAATACCAATACCTTTATGGAACTGAAAAATCGGACAATGCCGATCCTGAAGTAAAAGCCATCCGCGAAAAGGCCTCCCTGGTAAAAGACAAACAGAAATTGAACACCGCCAATCCGGAAGAATTGCCACTGGGTTTACCTGCACCTTACTGGCAATCGTTGGCATCGTATCACCAAACCGAGGTGGCCAGGAAGCTGAAACAGCCCGTGCTAGTATTGCAGGGCGAGCGCGACTACCAGGTAACCATGACAGAGTTTGAGTTATGGAAAAAAGCCTTGGGCGGACAAGCAAAGAACAAATTTATCTCTTACCCAGCCTTAAACCACCTACTGATGAAAGGCGAAGGAAAGTCGATGCCTTCGGAATACGAGCAGCCAAACCATGTTGATGAAGCGGTAATTAACGATATCGTGGAATGGATCAACACC
>DAIUED010000044.1:0-16134 GCA_036845295.1 Bacteroidota bacterium | reverse complement strand
CCGTGAGATCTTATACCATTACGGAACCGCCTGCCATAAACGGCATCACAACAAGTTCCGCAACGACCTGCGGCCTGTGTAACGGTTCTGCAAGTGTTGCTGCCAGCGGAGGAACCGGCACACTTCATTACACATGGCAAACTGGTGGCGGCAGCTCTGCTTCTGCAAACAGCTTGTGCGCGGGCCTATACACCATTACGGTGACTGACGACAACGCTTGTAGCGCTGCTTACACGGCCAGTGTTCAAAGTTCCGCCGCATTTAATACGACAGTTTCCACTTCGGCAAGTCACATCTATCAGGGCGAATCTGCCACACTACAAGCTGGAAAAGGCTATAGCTATGCATGGATTGCTAACTCATCCGTAACAAGCAGCACCAGCAGCAGTGTTTCGGTTTCGCCTATGGACGATGAAACATTCTGCGTGATTGTAACTGATACGATCGGCTGCCGCGATACAGCCTGCGTGGATATTTTCATTAAATGTGGCGATGTATTTATCCCAACAGCCTTCTCACCCAACGGCGACGGACACAACGACGACCTGAAAGTGTATAGCAATTGCCTGCAGGAAGTGCTTCTCAGAATATTCGACCGTTGGGGAGAAATGGTGTTTGAAGGCACTACGGTAAATTCCTCCTGGGACGGCACCTACAAAGGAAATCTCCTCAACGGAGGTGTGTTTGTTTATCAACTGACAGCCAAAACTAAAGATGGCGACTCTCTATCCAAAAAAGGGAATATCACATTGGTGCGTTGATACAAAAAAAATAAATACAATGATTCACTAAAAAATCAAGATCATGAACCTTCAACATATACGACTGAGCTGTTTACTTTCCATCAGCTTGCTTTTCGGTAACCTCCAGGCGCAGGACATGCATTTCTCGCAATTTTTCGCGATGCCCATTCAAGTAAATCCGGCAAATGCCGGCATCGACTACGACCTCGATATCGGCGTCATTCACCGTTCTCAATGGGCTTCGGTGGCCAAGCCTTTTACAAGCTACGGCATGTCAGTATCGGGCAAACCCGCTCAAAAAAAACGAAAAGGTAGCTTAGGGTTAGGTCTCGATTGCTATTATGACAAATCGGGTGATGCATCGTTTGTGAATCTGCAAACCGGCTTCAATATTGCTTATGCTGTAAAAGTGGGCGAATACAGTTCGTTGAGTGCGGGTATTAAACTGAACTATAACCAGCGTTCCATCAACAACACCAACTTTCAATGGGGCGAACAGTACGATGGCCATACTTACAACGCCAACCTGGCTAGTGGCGAGCAACTGGGCAATATGCAACGACTGAGTTTCTTTGACGTGGCAGGCGGCCTGAACTACCGCTACCAAAAGGGAGAAAAAAACATGTCAAGCAACACGGTTCGCATTTTCGACATTGGCATTTCTGGATTTCACATCAATAAGTCTGACATCTCGTTCCTTAAAACCGAACCAAATAAACTCGGTACGCGAGCCATGGCCTACTTTCAGGGAACCATCGGCATCGACAATACCAACGTCTGCCTGTTACCAAAAGCCTATTTCCAGGTACAGGGCACACAAAGCGAACTGGTTGCCGGCATGCTCATAAGCATCAAACCCAAAAATGAATCGAAAGTGACAGGCTATGTGCTCAGCAATGTATTCAATATCGGGTTTTTATACCGCGGCAAAGATGCGGTGATCGGTGTAATGCAATACGAGATTAAAAATTACGTGATCGGTTTGAGTTACGACATCAATGTGTCCAAACTCAGCTCAGCATCAACCGGTCGTGGCGCCTACGAGTTGTCGCTGCGTTATATTAACCCCAATCCCTATCTCCGAAAGGGAAAGCACCGCCGCTATGGCTCCAGCAAATTTCTATGATCTATAGCTTTTTAAACTCAAATTTCGGAGCACCTTTCACGCCTGTGCTCGTATAAAAATCGACAAAGTGTAGCTTGTAAAAATACCCTTTGCTATCCTGGAAAATATAGCTGTAGTTGCTGTGAACAGTGTATTGGTTTGTATTGAGACTAAATTCTTTCCAATCGTAACCAATTGCATTTCGGTTGGTAGAAAAGAGCCGCCCTAAGGTGTCGGCGAGGGTTATTTCCGCAAAAGGCTTGTCCCGGATGCAAAGTGTGCGGGTGCGGTGCGGATTTTGTAAAACGCCGGCAACCTGGTAGTATTGAAAGGGATTCGTGAAAAAATGGGTGTAATAGGTAAAGCAAATATCGTAGTCGCTTTTTTTGGGCTCGATGTAAACCTCGTGTCCGCTGCTTAGCGAAAACATCACAACGTTATAATCATTGTTTTTGTTTACGCTGCGCTCCATCACTTGCCCGCCCGAAAGGAGCGCATATTCAAATGAATAGGACAGGCTTCCCGCCGTACGCATTTTTAGTTTATAGAAACCCTGATGGATCCCTGTTTCGTCATAGCCGCCGTCTAAAATGTACACGGTGTTGGGGCTGTTCCAATTTCCAAAAGCCGTACTATCTGCTTTTCCGCTTGGGGCGTCGATGCGCGCGTTTGCTTCCATCCCCGTGGTGTCCGATACTTGCATCAGATCTGTGTATGAGGTTTTAAATACCTTCATTCCTTTGGAACCATTCAACATCAATCGGCTTCCGTCGGCAGAAGCCTCAAAGGCAAGATCCCAATCGGTTCTTCTGTTCGTAGATACCACGCGGTTTTCACCGAAAGAGAACCACAACTGATTTTTGTAGTTAGAACCCATATCTACCTGGGAAACGATAAGGTTGCCGCGATCGTAGGCAGGTGCAGGCAGTTCTTTCTTTTCGCAGTTCCAGCACGCGAATGGCAATATAAAGAGGATGATCTTTTTCATTCTTTCGTCAGGCTAAAAGCCAGTTTAATAAAAAAATTCCGGCCGGTGGAAAGCGGTACGGAAGATGAGGAACTACTATGCGCTCCGCCTCCGGCCGGTGATGAATTCAGGTTTGTGACATTAAAGAGGTTTTTACAACCGAGCGTAATACCAATGCGTTCGCGCGCAAATAGCTTCGACGCCGTTATGTCCAGCGTGTGGTAATCCGACAATGATGTTTGGCGCAGTTCTCCATTGCTGATTGCATAGCCCGGCAGCTTGCCGTTGTATTTATAAAACAGAGAGAGCGTGAGCTTTTGCCTGATAAACTTATAGGACATCGTTTCGAGCAATTCGGGAGAAAATGCATAGTCAGGTACGTCTTCGGTTTCTGCCAGCTGATTGTAGCGTCCGGTGTAGTTGATGCCGGTTTGCGCGCTGAAACGTTTGAACTTAAGGCTGTAGGTCATTTGTGTTCCAAGGGTCTTGTAACGGCCAACGTTGACATAAGAGTACTCCGTTCCACTCGTTTGGGCGAGGGTAATGAGCTGGCGGATATCGTTGTAAAAAACGCCGACATCCAACTTTACACGACAATTACCTGAGCGCGTGGCGTAATTGTAAGCCAGGGAATAGTTATCCGACTGTTCCGATTGCAGATTTGTATTGCCAACGATGTTATGATTGATATCTACAAACACAAAATACAGTTCTTTTAATGTCGGTGCCCTGAAGCCCCGGGCATAACTTCCCCGGAGTGTATGCCGGCTATTGAGTGCCCATTTCAGGTTGAACGATGGGACAAGCGGCGTAGCATAAGATGTGTTGTAGGCATAGCGGAGGCAGGGCTTGAGCACGAGCTGCCGCCTGATTTTATATTCACCGGTTACAAACAAAGCATAATCGCCCATGTATTGTGTCTGGCTATTTATGCGTTTTCCGAAAGCAGATTCGTAGCTAAGGTCGTAGCCTATTTCATAATGGAACTTAGCTTGCAGCCTGGCGCATACAAAAGATGCACGGCTCATGAGCAAGGTAAAATTGCTTGTATCCTGATCCGAACTATTTGCCGACAAGGTTTCGCTGAGCGTGGTGAGGTCTTTATAAACGGTCTTTTTTACCCGGCTGTAATAATTATAGGCAGCCAGCGCGTTTACTGACCAGTTATCCGAGAGTTTTCCGTTGGCATACACGTGGTTGTCCACACGCCTGGTATAGTAGTAATCGTCGAACGTATTTTCCGCGTAAGGCGCACGCGGGTAGCCGCGGTTGGTGATTTTTTCATCGAAAAATGCGCTTCTGAAACCAAGATTTATGCGGCGGAATGCGTAACTGTAACCCGCGCTGGCAAAATACTGCTCTTTCGGTTTCCACTGCCTGTAGCGCGTGCTATCCGCAATATGTGCTCCCGGAAAAAAGAAAGGTGCATCCGATGGATTCCAGCCATCGAAATAGTTGCGGCCTCCGCTGAGCTGTATGCTATGCTTTTTCAGGTAAACCTCAGCTTCGGCGGCTGTATTATACGTGCCGATGCTTTCATAATAAGCCGAGGCTCCAAGAACGTATTTTTTGGACACCGGCTTTTTGGTAATGATATTGATCGTTCCGGCAAGGGCATTGGTACCGTATTGCACCGATAATGGCCCTTCGATGAACTCGATGCGCTCTACATTATTCAGATTGATCTGCGAGAGGTCGATGTTTCCATTCAACCGGCCGATGAGCGGAACACCGTCGAGAAGTATTTTCACATTTTCGCCGCTGATGCCTTGCAGGCTCATTCCCGCGCCGAGGATATTGTCCATTTGCAGGCGCACGTTGAGCTGATTCGATAATACATCCTGCATGTTCACGGCTCCCATCTGGCGGATCTTTTCCTTATCAATTACCTGGATCTTTTGAACTGCCTGGCTTGCATCTGTGGGTTCATATTGCGCCGTAACCACTACCTCACCCAAGTTGGTGAGAGGTTTCAGGTAAATTGTGCTGGTGCGACTGATTTCCACGCCCGTGAGCGTGTTCTCGTATTTTTCGAAGCCCACCGCCTGTGCAATGAGTGTATAGCTACTGCTATCGGCTTCGCCCTGCCGGTATGTAACGATGCCTTTATCGTTCGCCGTTTGCCCGAGGCTGATGAATTTGTTCCTGACGATAAGGGTTGAATAAGGCACCGGGAGCGAGTCGACTGCCGACAGGATCTGCAACTGTTGGGCATGGGCCGGCAATCCCAAAAAACATAGCAGGATAATCTTGTACAAAAACTTCCAGGCCTTCCTACTCATGAGACGGATGCTTCCCGGAAGCCGTGCTGTTTTAAAAAATAAGCGGCATTCATCAGCACCGAGCGGCGTTGCCCGTTCAGCCTGCAATCGAAGCGCACCATGCCTGCCGGCTGGCCAGTTGTTAAGGCTGACGTCACAGCGGCCAGCAAGCGACTCAAAGCACAATGACAAACTTCTACCTTTGCTTTCCCACAAGGATTCAAAAGGCGCATGGCCTCATCGACCATGCGTTTTGCTATTATATAAGTGTGTGACGCTTGCTTTTGCATTTTAGGCAGCCTTCATAAATGCGTCAATGATCTTACGGATATCCTGTTTTGCAGAACCTGCCACATATACTTTACCGGTACATGAAGTTTCGCCCAGTTCAAATAAGCTCTCGTAAAGCCTCGATCCATCGACTTTGGCTTTCAGTTTCAGATCGGGTGTGGTTGCGTACACCTCATCCCAAACAGCGCGCACGTCAGCCCAATAGTTCTTTTCCCGTTCCCAGTATTTCAATGCCGGGGAAGCATCGTAATTTCCCCTGGTAAACTTTTCGATGCCACGTTCCCAGCACAGCAATTTGTCAACGCCGTTATTGCGTACAATTTTTTCATTGTTCTGATCCAGTACCCATCCATCAGAAAGGATCTCCATGCGACTATGGCGTTTCATCACATTGTAGTCGCTCCGCTTGGTAAATTCGCGGCGTGGCAAAGGCGAATCGTTCACTCCCTCCCAGAAGTGTTTACCGTCCACGTGTACCCAAGTGCCATAGCTCTCGTAGCGCGGGCTATCGTCCACCTGGCAAACTTTTTGGGTCCAGGTGCCTTTGGCTTGGTCGGCTGTAATGGTTTGCCTGATCCATTCATTGTCTTTGTAGTAGTTATAGAGCACGTTGTTTTCATATACCCAATCCTGTTTCCAGTGTTTGATGATGGTGCTATCGTTGATGATCAGCAAGTGCTGCAACACGATTTTTTTTGGAGTATCTTCGATGACGGTCACGTACTCAATGGCATGTTCGGCATAAGGCTTATGAAATTTATAGCCGGTATCGGGCGAAAATGTTTCTGCAAAGTTGAAAGATACTTTATAAATACCCGCCATGCTCTTGATGCAGGCGCGATCCTGATCCATTTTGCTGCCGTTGATAGCGGCAGGTTTTGCTGCCGGTGCAGGTTGTTTGCTTTGTGCCGAAAGCCCGAGCGTGAGCGCCAAGGCTGCGATGGTAGTCAGTGTTTTCATTGCTTTGATTGCGGTTTTGTTGTTTTAGATTTTGATTTTAAGTAGAAAGGCCGGAACTTATTCCTATGAAAAAAATCACCTGTTGATGGGCAAACCTTTTAATTAAGTTCCGGCCAGCTGGGTTATTGCTTAATGAATTTCTGGATGGTTTGATAGCCATTTACATTCAGGCTCACAAAATACACGCCTGCTTGCAGCGAAGCCGTATTGAGCAAATGCTGGTTAAGCCCGGAATCAGTGGTTAATGCTTCCGAAAAAATTGTTTTACCCGCAATGTCCTGCACAGATACACTGGCTTCAGACACCTTTCCCCTGGCGGAAAACAGAAGTGTAAGACCCTCATTTCCTGCCGGATTGGGGTACAAAGCCATGGTGACAGATTCGGTGCCAGCGTTATTGATACCGATAGAACTCCCGTGCAGGTGTTCTTTCGAGAATTTGAATTTACCTGTTGAACCGCCTGTATATGAAATAAAAACTACCTTGTAGATATCGTTATTTTGGTCTTCTACAAAATAAACGCGGTTCGGCTCTACCGTGTATTGGAATGTCGCATTCAGGCCCTTCCAATCCCAGCCAAGCACGTTGATAGCAGTGCTGAATGTATGCGACGCGTAGGAAGTGTAACTTGCAGGATTCGACACGCCGTTTGCCTGGGCTGCCAATACGCCATTATTCTGCAACACACCGGCCACTACCTGGTTCGACGCGCCCATGTATAACTCGGACGTTGTGGTGTATTTGGTAAACAACAGATCCCAGCCGGCTTTAGCGGGCTCACGATCTACAATGGCATTGCTGGCGAATGAGTAATACACAAAGTTCTTCGTGCCGTAGGTCTGCTTGGGTATCGAAACGGTTTGTTGGCCTGAATTATCGATGTTGGCATAAACCAGGGTATATGTATAAGGCATGCTTGCATTACTTAGCTCCTGGATGTAGAATTTTTTGAATGTATTGCCGGGATATTTCACAATAAATACCCGGTTGCCAGTCACGTTGTGGGTCGATGGGTTGTAATTCCCCCAGCCATAATGGTAAGGTCCGGAAGGTTGTTGATTGAGTGCTCCGGTTATCCAGGTAGAGTCACTGTTGAAAAGCGGGGTCGTTGCTGTATCGGCTTGTGTGACGGCCGTAAACGTTGCGGGAGTAGCGCCGGCGGCAATGTAAACGCTGTTGCCCACAGCATGGTTGAACAAAATAGTAACGTCGTAACCGCTGGTTGTGAAGGCAAGATCCCAGTTGGCACGGGCTGCCGACATCGACGAACCAGTCGATAATTTATACCATGATTCATTGGCGCTCCCAATTGAAACCGAGTCCATAACCGCCGTTTGAGCCCGAAGGCAAAAACTGCCGGATACGATAAGGGCGAGAGCTAGTACGTGTTTTTTCATGTTTTACTGTTTAGAATGATTATAAATAACTTTCGCAAAGATCATTTGTCAGGTGTTAGCGGGCAATACTAAAATGAGGGTAATCTGCTACCGCATTTTTGGTAGCACCGCCATTACTTCATCAGACCGGTTTTTACGGCGTATTGCGCCAACTCGATACTGTGATTAATACCTAACTTTTTGTAAATATTCTTTTTGTGGGTAACAATGGTGTAATAGCTGATATTCAATATATCAGCTATCTCTTTCGGACGTTTGCCCGATACCAGTTCACGTATCACATCAATCTCGCGTTCGGTAATACTTCCCGTGAGACAATGTTCTTTCACTGAGATTTCTTTTTCGAGTAATACATCGATAATTTGTCCGCAAAAATACTTTTCGCCTTTTGCGCACGACATAATCGCATCCTTGATCTCCTGCTCATCGCAATCTTTCAAAAGGTAATTTTTAATGCCCAAGCCGATGATCTTTTTAATCTCTTCTGCTGTTTTTTCGTGTGAGATAACCAGGATGTGAAGTTGCGGATAATCGCGGCGTACTGCCTGTATCACCTGGAGTGAAAAACAATCGTCGCAGCAATGGTCCACGATCAGCACGTCGGGTATGTGTTTCCGAAGCGCATGTTGCAATTGCGAATCATCCTCGACTTCTTCCACATATTCAAACCGCGGATCTTCTTTAATGAGTGTGCGGAGGCCTTTGCGGATCAGGAACGCCGTATCGGCGATGATGATCTTTATAGGAAGTTGTGGGGCCAAGTGCACTTATCTTATTTAGATTAATTCTAAACACAAAAATAGACAAAATGAGAGGTACGCCTAATACCTAAATTGCGGTATTTGCAACGTTCATAACGCGTTAAGCGTTAGGCCGGCAAGAGATCAATGAACCAGAATCCTTTGGTGACGGGAACTTCGGCGCTTATGGCCGGTGCAGGATCAAGCGGCTTATAAACTGTTTCACCGGGTTTAACGGCAATCGGGCGACGAAATATAGGTCCATCGAAACAAAAGGTATGGTATTCTCCGTTTTCGCCACAAGGATCAACGTTTGGAGGAAGCGCGTCAAGAAATGTCTCGTCAATTTCCCGGCCCAACCAGGAATCATCCAGAAAGGCATCGTTGGTGCAACACAGCAGAGTTCTGAATTTCAATGCTATAAAATGGTGTATCAATCCTGTGGTTGACTCTTTCCACAACGGAAATACGGCCGTCATACCAAGGCTGGCGAGGTTGCTTTCGCGGTAAGCGCGCAGGTCTTCCAGAAAAATATCGCCAAAAATCACATGGGTAATGTGCTCTGCTTTGGCTTTGTGAAGAGTAGCTGCCATTTGGCGCTCGTACTCGGCATTGCTTCCTTCGCTTACCTCTACTTTCAGTAACGGAAATCCCATGGCTTCGGCCTGCGCTTCCAGCAGAATTTCCCGTACGCCATGCATGGAGATGCGCTTGTAGCTTTGGTTAACCGTTGTGAGCAGGTATTTTACTTCATATTGATTTTCTACAATGACGCGGTGCAAAGCCATGGCAGAGTCTTTTCCGCCACTCCAGCAAAACAGAGCACCTGGCTTTTGGGATGAAGCATACTGTTCCTTCAGTTGATGCAAACACGCATTGCACAAACACGCATCGAATTGCGCGGCAATAAAGCGGGTTTCTGCAAGTGTTAACGCAACGGCTGTACAATCGCAGTGTTCCACATCGGTAGGGCGGCAGGTAAAGGCTGCACCACAGCGGACACAGGTGTCGGCCCCCTGCTCAATCTGCCGACTCAATGGCTACAAAATTAACCGGTGTATGCGATTTATCGAAAACGGGATAAATCTCAAGATTGCAGAGGTAAGGCTGCCCATCTTTCTTATAGTTTACCAACTGCCCGTTGACGGGTTGCAGGGTACGCAGGCCTTCGCGAATGCGCCCCATGGTTTGCTTACAGGTAGCAGAACCTTGCAGAAAAGCAGGCGTTTTACCAACAACTTCCGCCGGTAAGTAGCCTGTAAGATGGAAGAAGCGCCGGCTTACCCAAATGATCTCTTTCTTGAGGTTAGTGATCACTACTGTTTTTTTATGTAATAAGGGAAGCCTTAGTTCCGGGAACTCTACCCAGTTCAGGTCTTTCTCCAGGGTTTTCAGGCATTGCAATTCCTGCCCGGTATTGATGGCGCCGTAAATATGCTTGCAGGAGATATCCCAGCTGATAAGAGGTGCATAGGTTGCGCCTTTGTACATATTGGTTTGTGCGTCGTCGTATTCGAACATGTTGCAAAAATAAGAATCTGTTTGATATAACTATTTACCGAACCGATGAAAACCGGCCACATCTGTTGGCCGCATACCGGAATAACAGGATTAATGGGAAATTGTTTGCCACATGTGGTAAAGCGGAAAAAAATAAGAATAAAACGGCAGGATTAATAAGAATAAACTCACACTTTGACTCCCATCACGAGAATATCGTCGATCTGTTCAATATCTTTCCGATACCCGGCAATAAATAGATCCAGGGCCTGTCCCTGCTCGTTGAGCGGCATGCCCTGCAAGGACAAAACCAAGTCAGCAAACCGCTTTCTTGTTAACTTTTTGCCGGCTTCGCCGCCGAACTGATCGGCAAAGCCGTCGGTAAAAACATAAATGGTTTCTCCTGGTTCCAGTTTAAATACATGATTTGTAAACGGCCGGAAGCGATCATTCATCCCAATACACTGCTTATCGCCCTTGGTTTCGAGAAGCGTACCATTTTTCACCAACCACAAAGGGTTGTTGGCGCCTGCCCATTGCATGGTTTTGCTGGAAGGATCAAGCATACAAAGGGAGATGTCCATACCGTCGCTGATCTCTTCTTCGCTTTTACTGAAATTTTCGATCACAATTTCTGCCGTTTTGTCGAGAATGGCCGCAGGCTGCGTTAATCCAAACTCCCTTACAGCCCGGTTCAGTGCATTGTAACAAACCAGTGAAATCATTGCTCCCGGCACACCGTGGCCTGTGCAATCGCATGCTGCAAAAAGTACAAGGTCGCCAACCGTTTCCATCCAATAAAAATCGCCGGCAATAATATCTTTTGGTTTATACAGGATAAATGATTCCTCAAGATGCCGTCTCACTACACGCTGCGGCGGCAAAATAGCCGTCTGTATCCGAAGAGCATAGGTCATACTCGCGGTTATTTCCCGGTTCTTCTCTTCGAGCTCTGCGAGGGCATTTTTCAACTCTACATTTTTGAGCCGGTTTATTTCCGACTCTTTTTGAGCATTCTCTATTTTATTGACAAACTGAATACTTTTGGCCTTGAGGGCAGCGTTGGTCTTTGCATCTTCATCACTGACCTTAAAAAATTGCTTATAGTGATGCAACGCTTTCTCAAATTCGGTTTTTTGCTGGTAAATTTCAGACAGCAGCAAATGCGCCGGCGCGCTCACCGTTCGCAAATTCAGGCTGTTGGCTATCTCCAGGGCTTCAAACGTTTTAGCTTCTGCCACCTCTGCCTGACCTTGCATGAAAGATACCCGGCCAAGATCGAGCAAAAACCGGCCCTCGCCGTTTTTTATCCCAAGCCGTTTTACAACCTCCAGTCCCGCTAAACAATTGCTTTCGGCATCAGTAAAATTTCCTGTTTCAAGACACAAACTTACCAGCGCGCTGAGCGATGCCGCGTAGCCACCCCAGTCGTTGATCTCTTCCTGCAGTGCGCTGCTTTTGCTAAGGCAATCGTAACTTTTATCGTATTCTTTGGTTTTCAGGTACACATTGCCCATCCCCATGAGAGAGGCGGCCTGGCCCGCCAAATCGGCATTTTTTGCACTCAACGCCATACCCTGCGTATGGTATTCAATGGCACCGGTGTAATCGTTCAACGAACGGCTCAACGAACCCATCTGAAAATAGCACCGGGCCAGCTCGCCGGTGTTGTTTTCTTTCAGATAATATTCAAGTGCTTTGTGAATGCTATCAAGCGCGTTATCAAAATCGCTTAAACGCATGTAAATGAGACAAAAGTTATAATGTACTTTCGCCATTCCCTGCTCATCTTTCAACTGTTCAAATACACTCAGGGCCTCCAGCAGTTTTTCGAGGGCCTGCCCGTAATCAGCAATCTGCTGGCAGGCAAACGCCTGGTGCGTTAACGAGGTAGCGTAACCTTTGCGGTAATCCAGTCTTAACGAAAGGTCTTGCGATTCCTTACATAATACGAATGAACGCGAGGTATTGGTATTTCTGATTTCGAACGCGTGTTGATTGATCGCGTCCACTTTCTCTATCGAATCGGGTAAAGAAGCGATCAGGCGCTCCAACTCTTCTACCTTTTCAAGGATCATATGCTTTTTGGCTTCGATAGAAATTGATTCAGTTAGGGATAGTTCGCGGCTACCAGTGAATCATCTGAAAAGGCCGAAACGTCCTATCCAAAGGTAAGACGTTTCGGCATATTTCCAAAAAACAGCGCGGGGTTATACGAGCTACATTATTTTTTAACAAAAAAACTCAATTCACTGCGACTGGCATACCTTTCGGAGCTTTCACCTGGTACACCAATGAGAGTCTTTTACTGTCTTTGGCAGGTATGGTTAAACGCCATTTCAACAAGCCGGAAACGTCATCTAATTTGGCTCCTGAGAGTTCTTTCGGATCTATACTCACCGTTTTGTCATAGGAAAGCGGGAGTTGATCTTCTACCTCGATCTCGATCTTCGATGCCCTTGAATTTTTCATGGTAATTTCAAACGTGTACTGATGAACGATATCGTTGTCGAGAACTTTTTGCGAACATTTATCTTTCATTTTCTGACGCTTAACCGCAATATTCTTATCTATCCCAAGCGACAATTGGATCGTGTCTTCGGTACCTCCGGGAACCAGACTGGTCGAACCAACGTATGATCCATCGTAGTAAACGGAAGCCTCACCACCGATTGTGATCGCGTCTTCCCAATCGGGTAAAACGGCCGTGAGATACACATTGCTGTTCAGTTTAGGAATAGCTTTATATCTGTATAATGTGCGCAGGTCTTTCACGAGGATAGCGGCATAATGCTCTTTGCCGTCGGCCGGAATATTGTAGTTGAGCTTGATGTCGTATTCGGTTTCAATCACATTTTCGTTTACCGATGTGTATTCGTAAGCGCCTTTAGCCTCCACAACTTCTTCATCTTTATTCATCGTCACAACGTCGGCTCTTGAATAGCCCGCACTGGTGCCGGCAGGAACCTGCTGCACGGATAACTTTTTGTTCTTATACTGATAAGGACTGTAGCCAAGATAGTAAGGTGATAGTTCGGGAATGTTGTAGGAACGGTTAGGATTGGCCGTAGAAAGCACAAGGCGTACATTCGACCAGTCGTTACCCGATTGCTGGTGGATGCGGGCTTTGTAAGTGAGCTTTACACTTTGTTCAGTTGATAAGGCGCGCAGGTCGTAAGATGGCTCCCAGCCTGCATTGGTAATATAATAATTGAGGTTTATGGTGGCTGGCCCTGCTTGTTCGGCTATCACATGCACCATGATGCGGTAATCGATTTTTTCCACTTCTCCACCAGTGTTCTGATTGGCCAGTTCGTTGCTGATAACGGAAAGGCGCTCATTCAAACGGTTCTTCTTACTCTCCACCCGTTCTTTTTCGCGCTTGCATTTAAGCTGTTCGGCATTGATGTTAAACAGCTTTTCACGCAGGTAGGTTAATCCGTCTTTGAGTAAGGCAATACTGTCTTTTTTTGAAAGGCCTTTGTACAGGCTGTAATTGAGCAACACATTTTTTTCAGTATTCAGGACATCGAGTTTGCTGTTCACTTCTTCGAGCAGGTAATCGAGTTCCCTGATGCTATCGTTGATGTTCTTTACCATTTTATTATACCGCACATCGCCCTGAAGCCTGGCCTTATCGAGTTCAGGATAGTGCACTTCGTGCTGAATGTCGGCGATGATAAAATTTCCGGTACCCGAAGCCTGAATTGCTGAGGCGTTGATGCAATTTTCAAGACCTGAAAATACCAGAATATTAGGGCCGGCAGCGAGGGTAACAGTCGCGTTTCGGTGTATTTGGGCGCCTTGCGTATATACGACTATTTTTTCGGGTTTCGATTTTACGGTTTTTTCTGTTTCGTTTGCATGCGCCGTGCCCAGGAAAAGACAGAGCGCCATCATCATCAACTGTTTCATGGCTAGGTTGTTTTATTTTTTCTAAAAAGGGATGTTTCTAAATTTCCATTGGGATGGCGGCCGGTTGCTTTTTCCATAAACCGATTTCAAAAAAAACAAAAACGCTGCGTCCGTCTGGCGAATTACCGCTTGCCATGCCACCAGGCAGTGGCAATGCATTCAGGGCAACTCGTCATCAAACAATGTCCCCAAATAAATCTCGATTTGTTTTGTAGGAACCTGCTCTGCTCTCTAGAGCCAGGGTTATTTTTGCGTTTTGTGCGGTAAGGCAAGCAGCGCGCATACCGCTGGGTTCAGCGAAAGCGTATTACCTTGCCAGGCTGTTGTTGTACGGAATGCGGTTTACAATAGAGCGCCCGAGAGTTACCTCATCCGTGTATTCCAATTCGTCGCCCACCGCAATGCCACGCGCAATGGCAGAAAGGGTGAGGTCGTAAGCCGCCAGCTTCTTGAAAATAAAAAAGCTCGTGGTTTCACCTTCCATTGTTGCATTCAGTGCAAGGATTACCTCTTTTACTTCTCCGGCAGCCACTTTATCTACCAGCGATTGTATGGTGAGATTGCCGGGGCCAATGCCTTCCATGGGCGAAATTAAACCGCCCAGAACATGGTACACACCTTTGTAAAAGCCTGTGTTTTCTATCGCCATCACGTCACGGTAATCCTGTACCACGCAAATAAGCTGGTGATTACGTGCCGGATTGGCACACACATCACAGATATCGTTGTCTGAAATGGTATGACAACTGTTGCAATATTTCAGATCGCTTTTCAACGCTTTTAAGACATCCGAAAAATTCTCTACGTCGGCAGCATCCTGCTTGATGAGATGAAGCACATAGCGCAGGGCCGATTTTTTTCCAACACCAGGAAGCGACGAAAAATGCGCCACTGCCTGTTCGATCAACTTTGAACTGAATTCCATGATTTTACTACGCTAACAGGCGACTACTTCGAAAGTTCGATCTTCATCTCAATTTCTGCCTGGTAAGAGGCTTTGTCGTAAACCTCCAGGTTGCGGCTATACTCTTTATAACCCGGTGCTTCGATGCGCATCTGGTATTTGCCGGGAGGCAAGATCACGACAAAACGACCGGTAGCCGGATTGGGCAGATAGTTCCCTACGATTTCCTTCGAAATATTGTTGCTTACTGAGATGAATGCGTCAGCGAAATTCACCGTGCCACCATCCTGTGCGGTCAATTCACCAATCACCACCGAATAATCATTCTCCACTTCGTTGAAGGATACACGGTAGATATCAAGATCGCCCATGCCTCCGGCTTTGGCTGTGGCAATGTATCCGTATTTCCCATTCCTCGATATCCGGAAATTCATATCGTCGTCGGTTGTATTGATCGGGTAGCCAATGTTTTTGGGTTTTGAGAAGCTATTATCGTCTTCGAAGGAGGATTTAAAAATATCATAACCGCCCATGCTGGTATGCCCTTTCGATGAAAAATACAGTATTTTCCCATCCGGCGAAATATTCGGAAAATCCTCATCGTAGGGAGTATTGATGGATGGTCCGGCATTTTGAGGTTCCGACCATTTGTTGCCTATTTTACGGCAAAGGTAAATGTCAGTACCGCCGAAACCACCTTTGCGGTTGCTCGCAAAAAATAAAACATTGCCTTCCGGCGAAATCGACGCGGCAATTTCATCGCCGCCCGAGTTGATCTTCGCATCCAGTTTTTCAGGCTTTCCGAAATTACCCTGCTGATCCATCTTACTAATGAAAATGTTACCTTTTCCGCTGCCTTCGGGCAGGTACAGCAACAGGTTATCGCCATTGGCACTCAAGCCTATTACTTCCATGCCGCCGTTGCCGGCATTGATGGGCGCACCAATAGGTGATGCTTTCATGTATTCGCCGTTTACCACTTTCGAAATGTAAATGGAGTTGCGGTAAAGACCATTATCCATTTTCTCAGCATTTTTTTCCGGCCGGCGTGTGTTATATACCAGGAAAGCCTCGTTGGAAGTTACAAAAGGGTAATAATCGGCGTAAGCTGAATTGATATTCGATCCGAGGTTCTGGAACATGACACTCACCGGGTATTTCATCAACTCTTTGGCATTGATGCAATGCTGTATCTGCAATTCGGCATCCACAAGGTTGAAAACCGTGCCTTTGGCTTCTTCCTTAAACTTTTTAAAAGTATTCGATGCATCGTCGAAGCGGTTGGCATATTGATAGGCGCGACCCAGCAGGTAATTGGCATTCGGATCGTGTTTTTCACGGCGTGTTACGA
>DAIUED010000043.1:0-16386 GCA_036845295.1 Bacteroidota bacterium | reverse complement strand
ATGAGTCGGGGATTGGCCTACCAACCACCTAACTTGTCGTTGTTTCTTTTTCTGAAGAACTTCATCTTTATCACCATTCTCTGCATCATGTTCGACATTAAAGATTACGCATCCGACTATCATCAACATGTCAATACGTTTGTCGTAAAGTTGGGACTGAGGCGAACTATCTTTTACGTTTTGCTCCCCATCACCCTCCTAAGCCTTGTTACTTTTGTTATTTTTGTGCTTTATGAACATCTCTACCCTCTGCGCATCTTACTCAATACGATTCCTATCATTTTACTGTTTTTCGTAGGTTACTCCATGCGACTGAGACGCAGCACGCTGTACTATTTAGTCGTCGTGGATGGCATGATGCTGGTAAAAGCGGCTTTCGGCATACTCGCCATGCTATTATCCTACTCTGCGTAAAACAGCTCTTCAAGATTTTTTGATTCCGCATCACTGAACATGCGCGACTGGATCAGGAAGCGTTTTCCGCGCGGGATCTCGAGCGAAAAACTGGCGCCCCTGCCGTTTACTACATCCAGGGTTAACTGGGTGTGTTTCCAGTATGCAAATTGATCGCTACTCATCCAGAAAGCCACACCGTCAATATAACCTAAACCCACATCATTCGAACCGATACGAAAATCGTCTTTTTGAAAGCACATTGGCGATGACCCATCACAACAGCCGCCGCTCTGGTGAAAAAGTAAATCGCCAAACTCTGCACGGAGTTCTGCAATCAATGCAAGGGCTTCCGGCGTTGCCTGGATACGTTTGGTTTTCATCTATACTGTGTTAACGAATTATTTAAAAAACAAAAGGCGGAGCCTGTCAAATCGGCTCCGCCTGCCCGGATCTAACTACTAAAAAAATCCGAGTTTATTTTTATCGTAAGAAATGAGCATATTTTTCGTTTGACGGTAATGCTCGAGCATCATTTTATGGGTTTCGCGGCCAAAGCCCGATTTTTTATAACCCCCAAACGGCGCATGTGCCGGATACGCGTGATAGTTATTTACCCACACACGGCCTGCCTTGATGGCCCGTGGCACCTGGTATAACTCGTGCGCATCGCGTGTCCAAACGCCGGCACCTAACCCGTAAAGGGTATCATTGGCAATCTCGATGGCTTCTTCAGTTGTTTTGAAAGTTGTAACACAAACTACAGGCCCAAAGATCTCTTCCTGGAAAATGCGCATCTTGTTATGTCCCTTGAAAATGGTAGGCTGAATGTAGTAACCTCCGCTCAATTCATCGGGCAGCATATTGGCTTTACCGCCGGCGAGCACTTCAGCGCCTTCTTCTTCGCCTATTTTCAGGTAAGAAAGAATTTTTTCATATTGATCACTGGAAGCCTGTGCACCCATCATCACCGTACCGTCGAGCGGATGACCGGTTTTAATGGCCTTGGTTCGTTCGATGACGCGTTTCATGAACTTGTCGTAAATTTTTTCGTGAACCAGGATACGCGACGGGCAAGTGCAAATTTCGCCCTGATTCAGTGCAAACATCACGGCGCCTTCTACTGCCTTGTCGAAAAACGCATCGTCGGCATCACCAACAGATTCAAAGAAAATATTGGGCGACTTTCCGCCCAGTTCCATGGTAGCCGGGATGATATTCTCTGATGCATATTGCAGGATTAGGCGGCCGGTAGTCGTTTCTCCGGTAAATGAGATTTTAGCAATGCGCGGCGACGTGGCCAGGGGCTTTCCGGCTTCGAGCCCAAAGCCCGTTACTACGTTTAATACACCAGGCGGCAACAGATGCCCAATGAGTTCCATCAATACCATGATGGACGTTGGCGTTTGCTCCGCCGGTTTTACCACAGTGCAACATCCGGCTGCCAAGGCGGGAGCAATTTTCCAGGTGGCCATCAGCAACGGAAAATTCCAGGGGATGATTTGGCCAACCACACCCAGCGGTTCGTGCAGGTTAATGCTCACCGTATTTTCATCGTGTTCGGAGATAGTGCCTTCCTCGGCGCGCAGCACACCGGCGAAATACCGAAAATGATCGATCACCAAAGGAAGGTCGGCAGCGCGCGTTTCACGAATAGCTTTACCGTTATCGAGTGTTTCGACAACCGCTAAATATTCAAGATTGTCCTCGATCACCTGGGCAATTTTCAATAGAATATTGCTTCTTACCGAAGCCGCCGTTTTGCTCCAGGTTGGAAAAGCAGCGTGCGCCGCGTCGAGAGCCAGCTCGATGTCGGCTTTGGTAGAGCGGGCCGCTTTGGTAAATACCTTACCGTCCACCGGCGAAATATTATCGAAATATTTCCCATCTGCCGGTGGAATAAACTTGCCTCCGATGTAGTTATCATACTTGTCTTTAAAGACTGGCTTTTGTGCTAGTTGTGTCATGATCTTTGTGTTTTAGAAGTTAGTTAAGGCAAGTAAATAAATTATGAAAGCTGGTGGTTAGCACAAAAGCGTCAATAAATAGCAGGAAGATTTCATTGTGATTTTTTTATAGCATCCATCAGGCAGCTATAGCACAATTCGTTCAAATTACCGAACCCATAGGGCATTTCGCCTCATTCCATTGGTTTTATTATTGCTTTTTAATAAGTTTGTTAGAAGTGCTTTTTTGAGTTGGGAATACCTTTATCAGCAAGTCCTATGAACAGCAAACATTCCTTACAATCGGTGGCCCTTTCGGACCAGCATCGTTTACAAACACTTGTGGAACACAAAACAGCTTATACGCTGAATGCCTGCGAGCTGAATGTGTTTGAAACGCATGCCGCTTCCTACCTGGTGCCGCTTACATTTAATGACTTTGTGATAACGAGCATGTTGCGTGGCAAAAAGGTGATGCATTTGTTCGACCGCGAAGGTTTCGATTACCTGCCCGGCGAATCGGTTATTGTACCTGCCAATACAACCATGCGCATCGATTTTCCGGAAGCAGACATGCATAATCCTACACAATGCACTGCACTGGCTATCGATGGCGAACATATCCAAAAAACAGTACACTACCTCAACGAAAATTTTCCCCGTGAATTCGGGCACAACGAATGGCGGCTCGATTACAACCAATACCACTTTTATAATAATGAAGAGATCGCTTTGCTCATCAATAAACTGATATCGGTATGCACTGCCGGCTCTGCCGGAAAAGATGTGCTGGCTGATCTGGCGGTGAAAGAACTGCTGTTCAGGATCATGCAGGTGCAGAACCTCAACCATGGGCAAGGGCATTATCATAACGAACACACCAATAATCCGCTAGCGTATATCATTGCTTACATTCGCCAGAACATCTCCGGAACAATTAGCATCGAGCAGCTTAGCGGCAAAGCCTACATGAGTAAGTCCACTTTTTACCGGGCTTTCAAACGGGAACTCGGTTTGAGCCCTATTGAATTTATTCTGCAGGAAAAAATAAACATGGCCAAGAAACTGCTGTTGGAGTCGAACGCCAAAATCGCTGCCATTAGTGCCGAAACAGGCTTCCAGGATGTAAATTACTTCATCCGGCTGTTTCGGAAAATGGAAGGCATCACACCCAAACAATACCGTCTCAATCATTTATCCACCAAAAAAGAGTATTACCAATGATACGATCTCTCTTTATCCAAACCCCTTCCTTGCATACACACTATCTTGAGTGCGGTGACCCATCGAAAGACCTTGTCGTGCTGCTGCATGGTAATGTTTCCTCCTCCACTTTTTTCAAACCATTTATGGAGCAACTCGGCAGCGCATATCATTACGTTGCGCCCGACATGCGTGGCTACGGTGATTCAGAAACCAAACCGGTCAACGCGACCCGTGGATTGAAAGATTTTTCAGAAGACCTCTATCATTTCATCCAATGCCTGAACACTTCCGGCAAAAAAGTTCACCTGTTCGGTTGGTCGTTGGGCGGTGGCGTAATGCTTCAATTAGCCTGCGACCACCCTGCGCTACCAAGCTCTATTATCCTCGAGTCGCCCATGTCGCCCTTTGGCTTTGGAGGTTCTGTCAACAGTGGCATCGAACTGAAGGCCAGCGATCCCGACTTTTCCGGCAGCGGCGGCGGGGCCGTCAATCCGGCTTTTGTTGACAGCATTCGCACCCACGACGGTAGGTTGCCATCCATGCAGCCGGAAGGCATGAAAGCAAGCCCACAATTCTATTGCCGCTCTACCATGAACGGCTTGTACTTTTACATGAAAGACGGCCAAACCTTAGTGCAACGTGGCATGATTGATCAACTGCATGAAGACCTTTTCACTGAAGCGATGTTCAAAACCAAACTTGGCGATGCTAACTATCCCGGCAATGCGCAGGCCAGCACGCACTGGCCAGGAATGGCGCCAGGCGATACAGGCGTGAACAATGCTATTTCTGCCAAATATTGCAATCTCAGTACGTTCGCCGATAGCCAATGCAAAGCCCCAGTGTTTTGGATCCGCGGCGCAGAAGACCTCATCGTGTCTGATACCTCTCTGCTCGATGTGAATAACCTGGGAAAAATGAATGTGATACCAGGCTGGCCCGGTAACGATACACACCCGCCCCAACCCATGGTAAGCCAGATGCGCGCCCTGCTCGATGCTTACAGACAACAAGGCGGCTCCTATGAAGAACTGGTGCTCCCTCAATGCGGTCATTCGCCGCACATCGAACTCCCTCAGTTGGTTCGCGAACGTTTCCTGGCATTCATCGGGCATGCTTAACGGGTAAACGCCGCCGGATTCCAGCGCTTTTTACCTATCTTTATGGCATGCAAAAAATACTCATTACCGGCTCTAACGGCTTACTTGGCCAAAAACTTGTTTATAAACTAAAAAACAAACCCGGCATTACCTGCATAGCCACTGCTCGCGGCGAAAACCGCTTGGTAAGCCAACATGGCTATGAGTATGCAGCCCTCGATATTACCGATTACCAACAGGTAGAAGCCGTGTTTACGCAGTACAAGCCCGATGTGGTTATCAACACTGCTGCGATGACCAACGTGGACGCCTGTGAAACAGACCGCCACCATTGCTGGCTGCTCAACGTAACCGCTGTAGAAAACCAGGTAAAGGTTTTGGAAGCGATGCAAACAGCGGATGCGTCTTACAAACCCCAATTCATTCACCTATCTACCGATTTCCTGTTCGATGGCACACACGGGCCGCTCGACGAACAAGCAGAACGCAAGCCTTTGAGCTATTATGGCGAAAGCAAGCTGGCAGCCGAACAGGCCGTGGAAACGTCGCGCCTTCATTGGGCTATTGCCCGCACGGTATTAGTTTACGGCATTGTGGATAACATGAGCCGCAGTAACATTGTTCTTTGGGTAAAACAAAACCTGGAACAGGGAAAGAACATCAACGTGGTGGACGATCAGTTCCGCACGCCCACGCTGGCCGAAGACCTGGCAGATGGCTGCATCCTGATCGCAGAAAAGAAAGCGCAGGGCATCTTCAACATTTCCGGTAGCGATTTTTTAAGTATCCTGGAAGTGGCCAACCTTGTAGCTGACTATTACAAGCTCGATAAGTCACTCATTAAACCCGCCAAATCGGAAGACATCAAGCAACCTGCAAAACGCCCACCCATCACAGGGTTCATCATCGATAAAGCTAAACGCGAACTCGGCTACAACCCGCATAGCTTTGTGGAAGGCATCCGTTTCCTGGAAGAGCAACTGAAACACATGACGAAATAGTCTGTGATCTGAAACGCTGTTGACAAAAATTAAAACAGTTTTTTAGGTGATTTACTACTGATCACAGCTTACCATTTGCATTTGCAGCTCGGCGACATGTGCACGGTAGCATTTGGCATCTGGCTTTTGAGGTTGGTTTGGGTTTCCTCGCTGATCAGGATGTTACGAAGGTCGATCACTTTGAGTACCTTAAGACCGCCAAGCGTGGAAGGATACTCCTCAAAACTATTACTCCATAAATCGAGAATCTCCAATTTGTCGAGGTTGCCGATCTGCGGCGGCAGGTATTGCAGGTCGTTTTGATTGAGGTTCAGGTAAACCAGTTTTTTAAGTTGTCCGATTTCTTTCGGCAAGGTTTTCAGCCCTGTTTTGCTACAGGCAAAATATTGAAGATCGCTTAACACAGAAATACTATCGGGCAATTCGCTGATGCTGTTCTTGCTGATATCGAGGTACTGAAGTTTGGTAAGCTGAAGGATCTCTGCGGGGAAGGCTTTTAAGTGCTGTTTGCGCAACACCAGCTTAACCACGTTAGCAGGTTCTTTTAAGGCTTCCTGTAAATTGGTATAAGTGGGCGCCGCCGCCAGCGACAGCGAATCGAGAAGTTGAGCCCTGGAAACAGAGGTCAGGAAAACCAGGACGAACGTAGCAAGGGTGCATTTGAAAAAAGCGGAAACGCGGTTTATTTGCATAAATCAGGCAGTTAAGATGGCCTTACAGGCAACTTTATCGCCGGCCAATGCCAGCTTAAGCTCTTCTAAGTTAGCAAATTTTTCTTCATTCCTGATCCATTTAACAAATTCTACCTTTAAGACCGCATCGTATATTTCCCGGTCGAAGTCGAAAATATTCACTTCCACCTTTATCCGCTGGTCGGAATCTGTTGTAGGATTGCGCCCCACATTGAGCATGCCGGCAAACGTTTCCTGCCCCAGGGTAACCCTTACAGCATAAACCCCAATCTTCGGCAGCAATTTATCGGTATCGCCTACCTGGATGTTGGCAGTAGGATAGCCAATGGTTCGACCAAGTTGTTTGCCTTTGACAACTTTGCCCGTTACAAAAAAAGAATATCCCAAAAATGCCTGAGCTGTTTCCACGTCTCCTTCTTCTACCGCGCGCCGGATACGGGTACTGCTAATGTTAAGCTGATTTACTTCCTGAGCCGGAATTTCCTCTACCTGAAAGCCATAAGTGCCACTAAGTTCCCGAAGGGTATCGATATTTCCTTCGCGGTTGGCACCAAAGCGGTGATCGTAACCGATAACCAGTTGTTTGGTATGCAAGCCCTTAACGATGATTTCAGACACATACTCTACGGCATGCATTTGAGAAAATTCCCTGGTAAACGGAAACACAAGAACATGGTCGATGCCGAATTGTTCCAGCAAACGGCATTTTTCGTCGGTTGTGGTGATCAGCCGCAGGTCGGTTTGCTCCGGAAACAATACTTTGCGGGGATGCGGATCGAAAGTAAACAGTACCGTTTGCCCGCCCTCCTGGGCTTTGATATCATTGAGGCGCCTGATGATCTTTTGATGACCGAGGTGTACACCGTCGAACGTTCCTATGGTTACAATGGAGCGTTCAACATCTTTCAGGCCTGATATATGGCGGTGTACCTGCACAAAAATTTGAGGTGCAAAGATAGAAATTTCTACGGATTGCCGTGAGCCGTCCTTGTTTTTTGGGCGTGCCCTGCGTCAGCTGCGCGAACCCCCAACAGGCCGCCGGAAGACCAGATTTTTTTTCAATCTTCCGGATTTGGTTCCTCACTGCGCAGAAATCTCACCGATCCTTACGCAGAACAGCTTGCGCCAGGGATCGTCGCGTAAATCGCCCGTGCTGTTCTTCGCGCGGGCATTGAAGCAAAGAGCCCGCCCGGGCGCCCGAAAAATAATGATCTGTGTTTTCGGCAAAAAGTGGAAGAAGAGACAAAGATCCTGTCGCGCTGCCTGGTCGCAGCGATCAGAACACCTTCACACTACCATTTTTAATAATGTAGTCCACACCGTTGATGTTAAACTTCTTCCCGGTGGATTGCTTCATGAGGTTGGTAATATCCTGCTCAATGGTATGCAATGAACCCTTGGTTTTATAGGCAATATTCAGGTAATCTTCATTGATCTCCATGCCTTCGTAAACACCACATAGAATTACGTGCACAGGCACTTTTACGCGTGCCAGCATTTTAATGTCGCGGGCTTTGGCCCAGTTATCTGCAATTAGCACAACGTCATCTACTTTACCGCTTTTATTCAGTCCATACAAAATAGCCTCGATCACATTTTCTGGTGCGTCGCCACCCTGCCCTTTTTTGATGGTAAGCTCCATGGTGGCGATCAGTTCTTCCATGTTACGTGCTTTGCAATGGTAAACGCCGCCTGTAGCGCCTATTTTCTTGTCATCGTCGCGCTTATGATCGCCGTCGTTGAAAAACACAAAATGCTGGCTCACGGTATCTTTCAGGAAATGCAACTTCTGCCAGGTACTTATCTGCTGTCCATAGGGATACATGCTACCCGTGAGATCGGCTACAATAAGACGATTGTGCCACTCCTTCTCATGTTTTTTCAGCACGTTGTAAACGACCTGGTTGGCGGTATCAGCTATTTTGGGCTGTAGGTCGGCCTCGGCGTCGGAGGTACGGCTCTCAAACGCAAAATTTCCTTTCTTGTCGTACACTTTATAGTAACCATTCAGGTTCCCCTTTTTGTAATTCCCCTCAGCTTTCACATTACCATTGGGATAGTACGAAAGCTCCAGGCCATCCTTGACCCCGGCTTTAAAGTTTTCGAAAAAATCCTTTTTGCATTTCCGGGAATAATAAACTGACGGCCCATCCAGTAATCCATTTTTGTAATACGACTCCTGCTCCACGCAATCGGGTTCATCAAACCATTTAATTTCCAACCCTTCTTTTTTGCCATTTTTGTAGATCACTTCCTCCCGCAAATCACCATTGGGCCAAAATTCTTTCCAAACCCCTTGCCGGAGGCTGTCCTTATCAACAACATTGATGGTATCGTGATCGAGAACTTTATAGCTCAGCATTGACTGGCTCCTGCCGTTAAAGAGGCAGAAGAGAATAAAGATGCTTATCAGAACTACTTTTTTCAGTGTATTAACCTGGTTATGCCGGCATCGCCCGCGGGTATTTTTGAGTGCGCAATGTCGTCATATTTTCCGAGCTATTCCGTTTTTTGCGACTCTAAAATACCAATGTGCAACATGCAGAAAAGTCCCGCTCTGTAACTGTTACTTACAGACCAGGCCGGGTGTTTGCAACATAAATTTAAACAGCCTCTTAAAATTGATTAAATTTGTGCGTATTATCAAATTATTATGCTAGAAAAAATAAACAACCTGCTATCGGAAGTAGATGCATTTGCAGCGCAGAGCAAAGAGCAGGTAGAAGAATACCGCATTAAGTGGCTAAGCAAAAAAGGACAGATCACTGCCCTGTTCGATGATTTCAAAACAGTAGCTCCGGAGGTAAAACGCGAAATGGGTCAAAAACTCAATGAACTCCGGAACAAGGCACAGGAAAAGATCAACGAACTGAAAGAAAAATTTGATAAAACATCCGAAAAAGAAGGCGCTGCCGGACTTGACCTCACCGTGCCATCAGACCCTTCTATTCACGCCGGTTCAAGGCATCCCTTGTCGTTGGTAAAAAACCAGATCATCGATGTATTTTCCCGCATTGGCTTTACAGTGAGTGATGGCCGCGAGATCGAAGATGACTGGCACAACTTTACGGCACTCAACACCCCGGAAAACCATCCCGCCCGCGACATGCAGGATACATTTTATGTAGCGCTTAACCCAGAAATGGTATTGCGTACGCAAACTTCATCGGTGCAGGTACACATCATGGAAAACCAAAAGCCTCCGATCCGTACCATTTCTCCGGGCAGGGTGTACCGCAACGAAGCCATCAGCGCACGCGCCCATTGCCAGTTTCACCAGGTCGAGGGATTATATATCGACGAGCGTGTATCGTTTGCCGATTTGAAACAAACCCTTAACTTCTTTGCCAAAGAACTGTTTGGCACCGACACGAAGATTCGAATGCGCCCAAGCTATTTCCCGTTTACGGAACCGAGCGCCGAAGTAGATATCAGTTGCACCATTTGCAAAGGCGAAGGCTGTAATGTATGTAAACACACCGGCTGGGTCGAGATCCTGGGCTGCGGCATGGTGGATCCTCAGGTACTCGAAAATTGCGGCATCGATAGCAAAAAATTCAGTGGTTTCGCTTTTGGGATGGGTATCGAACGTATTACCATGCTGAAATACCGGGTAAAAGACCTGCGCCTGTTCTTTGAGAACGACGTGCGTTTCCTGAATCAATTTGCCGGAGAATAAGAATGGAAAAAAGCTCGCGCCGGGAAATGATATTGGGCATGCTCCAAAGCGAGCCAGGCGACCTTTTCCTGAACTACGCGCTGGCAATGGAAGATCTTGCTACCAACGACTTCGAAGCTGCCGAGGCGCAATTCCAGAAAACGCTGAGCCTCGATCCTTCCTATCTGCCTTGCTTTTACCAGCTCGGACAGGTTTGGGAAAAACTCGGTGATACAGGCAAGGCTCTCGGTTTTTATAAACAGGGGCTCGAACTGGCCAAAACACAACACAATCGCAAAGCCCAGGGCGAACTCAGCGAGGCTATCTGGATGCTCGAAGACGAATAAGGACCAGATTTAGCGCTGGGTTTTCCAGGAAAATGTAGTCCTATTGCCCACCTTATCACTTACCTCCAACCGGATTTCGAGCGCGCCTGATGGCGTTTCTTCATCCACTTCATAAAAAATGGCCGACGATTTGGCGTCGTACTCAGCTATCTGCCAGGTATCATTGATATAAAGATGATACTCGCCTATGCCGCTAAGCGCGTCGCTCACTTTGAACACGAGCCGTTGGTACCCCTTCAGGGTAGCTGGCTTGGTTTTGCTATAACCGTAAGTTACAATTGGCGGCAAACTATCTACCGCATAAGCAAAATGCCCCAGCGCTTTAGGCTCAGCATGCAGCCATCCGTTTTCATAAGTAGCGGGCATTGCGTCGCCATTTACCAGCATCACCATTTTGCTTTCGCTGCCAACAGGCGCCTTGCCAATCCATAGCCTGAGATCAAAAGGCTTGAGCAGTTTTTCTTGCTTGCTGCCGATGTCAACACCATTGGCCGGAATAAATTTATCCGCTTTCAAGGGATAAACGGAGGCATTGGAGGCAAGTGCCCCTTTTGGAATAAAAAGGCGTACCGTGTTAAGCTCTAAGTTGAAATCGCTGTTGCAGAATGCATTGATACCACTGCCTGCTTTTGCATATCCCTTTACAGCTTGCGCCTTCACATAAAACACAAGACTTGTGGTGTTTCCTTTTTCATCGATGGCCGTCAGCTCCACCACATGCCGCAGCGTGTCGGGCAATTCGATTTTACCTCCATTGAGCAGGGTTTTGTAGATGCCAATATCGTAGCACAAGGGTGCAAAACACTTCTGGTATTTAACCGCCCCTCTTTTTTCACTGAATACATTCACATAACGCGCCTGGTCGAAACTGATATTATCAAGCTGATGATGGTATATCAACTTGCCGTCGAGTTCTATTTTTGCATCGTAAATATTATTGCGGTTGGCACTGCCATTCATCTGATCGTAGCCGGAAAAGGCCAATGCGAACGTATTCTGAGGTAGCACAAAAGTATTGCCTGGCAGGTTCAGCGCATTCTGTTTTGGATTGTAAACAGCGGTTCGCTGAAAGCTCACGGCATTGCTATCGGCCGTGTTATAGACAGCTACCTGGGAGATCACTGGCTTTACATCGTCTTTTATATCATAAAGCAACAACGGATTTATAGGAATTTCGGTTTTTTCGTTTCGCACCTCAAAATGCAGGTGCGGGCCAGTAGAACTACCGCTGTTGCCAGTATAGCCAATCACCTCGCCTTTTTTAACAGGTAGCTCGCCGGGTTTGGGAAACAATTCGATCTCGTTCTTTTGCTGGGCACGCTGCTGTTGCCTGGTATAAACGTTGACTTTGTCCGCGTATTTTTTCTGGTGTGCATACACAGTAACGTAACCGTTAGGATGGGTAACGTACAACACCCTGCCGTATCCGCCGCTGCTGATTTTGATACGGCTCACGTACCCATCGGCCACACACCTGATGGGTAAATTAGCGGTTGGATCCGTGCTAAAATCCAATCCGGCATGAAAATGATTCGGTCTCAGCTCGGCATAATTGCCAGTTACCAAAGGATTCCGGTCGAGCGGAAAGGCAAATCCCAAACCGTTAGACTGTGCGGAAAGAACAACAGGAAGGAATCCGGAAACCAAAAGCAACGATCTGAATTTTTGCATTATGGGTGTATTAATTCTCTGTAACTTAATTAACAGAGCACTGTTGATGTAAAGTTAAGTAACTGAATAAAACACATTTATCAATAGGCTACTTTTAACGAACAACAAACTGTTTATTGTAATGAATGTAGAGAACATCAAATCGGAATTACAGCAAGTACTGGATAGCGACGTAGCGCTACGCAAGGAGTACAACGTAATTAAACGTTCCTTAAGTGATTACCGCAATCAGCTCATCGAACGCGACGAAGACTGCAAACGACTGCAGGTTTCGATTGACGTGTTGAATACAAAGCTCATGGTAATGGAGCGCGACAACCTCAACCTGAAAGGCGAGGTGAGTTCTTTTAAGGAGCTGCGCAATACCATCCGCGAACAGTTACAGGAAAAACAGGACGAGATCGACGCGCTATTGTCGAAAACCGATGAACTGAATGCCCAGCTTGCAACAATATCATCTGACTACGAATCGCAGATGAGCGAATTACAGGCTGCTTCTCAATCCGATATTTCGATACTACGCGAAACCTACGAAACACAGCTTCATGAACTGCGCACCAGCTCGTCTTACCAACAAAGCGGTCTTCGCAGTGAATTGGAGCAACGCATTGCCGAGCTTACCCAGAAATACGAAACTACTCATACTGAAACGGTAACAGCATACGAAAGCAAAATAGCCGGCCTCACAGAAAGTTACGAACAGCAACTAGAAAACCTCAGGCTGGAAGCCGAACAACGCGTTTCGTCACTCTCCAACTCAGGTGCAGAATCCATTACGGCCATCACTCAGGAATACGAACTGAAGATAAGCGGCCTCACCTACCAATGGAAGGAAGAAAAAACAGCCCTGATAGCGGCACACGAAAGCCAGGTGACCGCTATGAGCGAAACATTCGGCAGCAATAAGGAGGAACTTGTTAATAACTACGAATCTCAAATTGCCCAACTCAAAGCCGAACTATCCAGCAACCAGGAAAGCTATGAAAATAACCTGGCACAACGTATCGCTTCCCTTACTGGCTCTTTTGAAGAAAAAGAACAGGCGTTTCATGCCTCTTTCGAGCAACGCCTGGCTGCTATTCAGGAAGAATCGGTAACTCTCACCAATCAACTGATTGCCGAATACGACGAAAAACTGTCCAACACAGTTATTCACTCCACGTCTCAAAACTCGAAATTATCAGAAGAACTTCAGGACCTGTCGGCGAAAAATGAAGCACTTCAATCAGGCATGAGTGAACTGGAAAATACGGTAGCCACTCAAAACAGCCAGATCGAAAATCTACACAATAGCCTAAACGAAAAAACAACCGAACTTTCGCGCCAAACCGAGCGTTACGATTCATTATCGGCAGAATTCGAAAATTACAAAGCAGCCCAGCTTTCAAGTCTCGATGAACAAATCCTGGGTCTGAATGCTAAAGTTATTGATTTGGAGGCAGGCATGGCTGCTCAGGAAGTGCAGATTTCGGAACTGAATGCGACCATTGCATCAAAAACCGCCGAGTTTGAAGCCCTCAACAGTGCGCACACTGTCCTGCAGGAACAATTTCAGGGGCTTAACAGTACGTTTGATGGCGAAAAATCCAATTTCGACCAGTTTATCAACGAACTTTCTGCCAGTCATAACAAAGCCCTTGAACACAAAGACATCGAATTTTCGAAATTATTGGCCGAAAATGGCTCGCTGATTGCTGAAATCGACGGTATGGCCGGCCAACTGGAAGCTGCCGAACAACAATTAGCATTGGTAAATACTGAGTTAACAGAACTCAAAAGCGTGTCGGAAGGACGTGTAGAAGACCTCAAAGATACCCTTAACGCCAAAAATTTTGAGATCACGACGCTAACAGCAAATAATACGGCCTTACAGGCGGAACTCGAACTGCTGAAGTCTGAAATGGAAAGCCTGCGCCAGGAACTTACCAGCTCCAGCCATGCAAATGAGGCACTGGCGCAACTCCGGTTGGAAGCCGATGCTCTTCAGGCTCAGAAAGAAAGCCTCGAATTACAATTGGCGGCAATGAGCGAAACCGTTGCCTTATTGCAGCACGATATGTCGAAACTCAACGAGTCGATTGCCGGCTACGAAGAAGAAATTTTCAACCTTAAATCGCAGGCCAAAACTGAGGAGCAAGAGGCGTTTATCGACCGCCTTTTCAAACAAATCGACCTGCTGAGCGACGAACGCCTGACCTTATTAAATGAAAAAGAAGAAATGGCGAATCAGTTGCTGAAAATGACGGAAACCGTTTCTGGCATTTCCCAATACGTTGATTCTCAAAATATTGACACAAAGGAATTGGATAATCACCGGAGAAATGTTATTTTAGCGTCTAATTCAGGAAATGCCGGATCGGAAAAAGCCGGCATGAAAAAACAAATTAACGAGTTGGTGCGTGAAATTGATAAATGTATAGCTCTGTTGAGTGCTTAACTGAAATTTAGCTTTGTTTAATGAGCGACGTAAGTGTTAAAGTGGAAATTGCAGGCGGATTATATCCCCTGAAAGTGAAGAGTGAGGATGAAAAAAACGTTAAACAGGCAGTAGAACTTATCAATCGGAAAATTTCGGAGTTCGAAAGGACTTACGGAGTAAAAGATAAAAAAGATATTTTGGCGATGGTAGCCCTGCAATTGGTTTCAGAATTGCAAAAGGAAAAACTAACCGCCGAAAAAGAGCTAAGCACTCTAAAACATGTGTTGGCCGATGTAGAACAAATGCTTGTGAAACATCAGTCGGACATTAAGGACACAGAAGAGTAGTATTTTAAAAGCTCCGGAACAGGAGTTCTCATTGACGCACAGGCAGTCTGATCCTTTTTCAGGCAGTTTGTGCGTTTTTTATTGATCGGTAACCGGATAGCCGCCCCGGATGCAGATTGATTACACAGTATAAACCCCGCGCGGCAAAACATAATTATATGACTATTTTATCTATTATATTCATTGTAGTGGCCCTGATCGGTGGCGTCGTCGCCGGTTTCGTTATGGCCAATTCGAGGCTCAATAAATCGAGCGTACTCGAAAAAGAAAACCTCATCAAACAGGCCGAAGTAAAAGCCGAAAGCATGAAGCAGGAGAAGATCCTGCAAGCCAAAGAAAAGTTCCTGCAACTGAAAGCCGAACACGACAAAGCCGTAAACGAAAGAAATCAGCACCTGACCCAATTGGAAAACAAAGCCAAGCAAAAAGATGCGGAATTGGCAAAAAAAGTAGAGGAACTGGCAAAAAAAGACAAAGACCTCGAAAACCAGAAAAACAACCTCAACAACCAGGTCGAGCTTTACAAAAAACGCAACGAAGAGATTGAAAAATCGCACCGCAAGCAGGTGGAAATGCTCGAAAAAGTGTCTGGACTGAGCGCCGATGAGGCCAAGGCACAGCTCATTGAAAGCGTGAAAGCCGAAGCCAAAACCGAGGCCATGGCCTTTATCAAAGACACCATGGACGAGGCCCGGATCAATGCCAATAAGGAAGCAAAAAAGATCATTGTACAATCTATTCAACGCCTGGCAACGGAAACAGCCATCGAAAACTCGGTGAGCGTGTTCCACATCGAAAGCGACGAGATCAAAGGCCGTATCATCGGGCGTGAAGGCCGGAACATCCGTGCCCTGGAAGCTGCGACCGGTGTAGAGATCATCGTAGATGATACGCCGGATGCCATCACTCTTTCCTGTTTCGATTCGATCCGTCGCGAGATCTGCCGCCTGTCGCTGCACCAACTCGTAACTGATGGCCGCATTCACCCGGCCCGCATCGAAGAGGTGGTGGAAAAAACGAAAAAGATGATCGACGAGGAAATTGTGGAAACCGGTAAGCGTACCTGCATCGATCTTGGCATTCATGGCTTGCACCCTGAATTGATACGCATGGTGGGGCGCATGAAATACCGTTCTTCTTACGGACAAAACTTATTACAGCATAGCCGTGAGGTAGCTAATCTTTGTGCCATCATGGCCAGCGAAATGGGCTTAAACCCTAAGATTGCCAAGCGCGCCGGTCTGTTGCACGATATCGGCAAGGTGCCAGACGAGGAACCAGAGTTGCCACACGCGATCCTGGGCATGAAACTGGCGGAAAAATACAAAGAGAAACCAGAAGTATGCAATGCCATCGGCGCTCACCACGACGAGATCGAAATGACAACGTTATATGCGCCAATCATCCAGGTGTGCGATGCCATCAGCGGTGCGCGTCCGGGTGCACGCCGTGAAGTAGCCGAACAATACATGAAACGCTTGAAAGACCTCGAAGCCCTGGCTTTAGGCTACAACGGCGTTGAAAAAACCTATGCCATCCAGGCTGGTCGCGAAGTACGTGTACTCGTATCTGCCGAAAAAGTTGACGACAAACAATCGGAACAACT
>DAIUED010000042.1:0-16545 GCA_036845295.1 Bacteroidota bacterium | reverse complement strand
TACCGGAAATTATTAATGATATTAACGACATCAGCTTGCGTACAGCACAGCTCGAACACTCCAACTCGGCTTCCTTTGAGGTGCAGCTCTTTAAAAAAGTGTTGAGCTACATGTTTACCCGCGGCACCAATAACCTGAAACCTTATCCGGATATTAACTCGGCTATCGGATATAGCTACCCGGTAATTTCCGTTAACTTCGATTCTTTCGAGGAGTCGAAAGTACTGGATCACCTGGAGTGGGCAGAGAAAGAAAACCTGATCTGGCCCGACTTTTACGACCGTGTGTATTTGTGCAACAATTGCAAGTGCGGCCACCTATCATACCGCGAAATATGCCCTAACTGCGATTCGGCCAACATGCGCTCCGAGGACCTTGTACACCATTTTCCATGCGGGTACATTGGCGCGCTAAGCGACTTTAAAAACAACATCGATACGGCGCTGAGTTGCCCTAAATGCTCAAAAAACCTACGCCACATCGGGGTAGATTACGACAAGCCTTCTGTAATTAATCACTGCCAGAACTGCAACGAGGTGTTTCAGGATTACCTGGTGAAAGCTAAATGCGTGCAGTGTGGCAACGACTCCGATGTACAATTCCTGATCTCGAAAAACATTCATGTGTACAAACTCACCAAAAAAGGCCGTACAGCGGCACTTAGCGGTGTGTTCAATTCCGACTTTGTGGTTTCTGATCAAGTTAACGGCGCCATCGACCCAAAGATGTTCAACACCATGATGCATTACCTGAGAGAGCGCATGAAATCGAATGCTGCCATTACGTCGAACATCGCCGTGTTGTATTTCGAAAACATCTTCGATTTATACCGTACCATCGGCCGGGCAAAAGAGCAGGAACTGCTCTCAGAAATGGTGTCGGTGATCCGGTCGAACGTCGCGCCTGCCGATTTCATCAGCATCAACAACCCTTCGGTTATCACGATTTGCATGAACGATGCCAGCACAGAAACAGTGCAACTTACCATCCTTAAGATCAAAAAAACCATCGAGGAGTTGGTAAGCAATAATTTCCAGAAATTCAACCTGATGATACAGTCGGCTGTGTCGCCATTAAGCAAGGAGCTAGCCTTCGAAAAACAATTGCAAACCATCATCAAGGAGTTGGTTGAAAAATCATGATCGAGTTCATTGATAATTTCTTCAACTACATTACCGAAGTTGGGCCGCTGAAATTGCTACGCATTTTCTGGTTCTTTGTGTTCTTTGAATTTGCGCGTTTTTTTATTTTTGAATTGCTGTTGGTGGTTTCGTGGAGGTTACGCGCTACGAGCCGGGGGCGCCGGGAAGCCATGGCAAGGGAGCGCTTGTTTATTGACCGTCCGTTGGTTTCGGTGCTGGTGCCCGGAAAAAACGAAGGGAAACATATCTATAAACTGGCCAATTCGCTCAAAGAGCAAACCTACACCAATTTCGAGTTTATTGTTATCGACGACGGATCGGACGACGACACAAGCCGTATTTGCAAAAGCCTTCAAAAAAACGGGATGATCGATCTGTTTCTGCGGAACGAAGTGCGTGGTGGAAAGGCTTCGGCAGCTAACCTGGGTTATCGGTTTTCCAAAGGCCAGATTATCGTTCACCTCGACGCCGATTGCAGTTACGATAACGACGCCATCGAAAAGATCATTCTGCCGTTTTACCTTGATAAAAACATCGGTGCTGTGGGTGGCAATATCCTGGTGAGGAATTACCGCGACAGCTTATGTGCAACCCTCCAGGCCATTGAGTATTCCGATACCATTTCTATTGGGCGTATTACATCGAGTTCTTTGGGCATTTACCGCCTGGTTTCGGGTGCATTTGGTGCATTTAAGCGCGAAGCACTTGATCGTGTTGGTGGCTGGGATATTGGGCCGGGACTCGACGGCGATATTACCGTAAAGCTCCGTAAACTGGGCTATAACATTGTATTTGCTCCCGATGCCATTTGCCAAACCAGTGTTCCTGATACCTTCCGCAAGCTGGTAAAGCAACGCCTGCGGTGGGATAAATCCATTATCCGTTTCAGGGTGCGCAAGCACCGCGACGTGTTTTATCCCAATGCGACTTTCCGGTTCTCTAATTTTGTTTCCAGTGCCGAAAACATCACGTACAACCTTGTCCTGAATTTCAAATGGTGGCTGTATCTGTTCGACATGATTATTAATTATACATCGCTGCTGGGTTTTATTTTTCCATTCAACATTTTACTTTATACTACCAACAATTTTCTGAAATTCCTGGTATTTTCGCTGTTTCGTAAACGCAAGAACGCGCCGGTATATTATTTTTTACCGTACCTTCCGTGCATGGTCATCTACTTCGGCTTCTACCTGCGGCTGGTGCGCACGGTGGCTTACATTCAGGAATTATTCTTTAAAAAATCGTACCTCGACTCCTGGAATCCATCCAAATCTTCGAACCAGGCGAGGGAACTTGGCATTTAATGCAATGAGAACAATTGCTCTTTTTATACAGCTCCTGGTTCTGGCCGCATACGGCCAAACGTTGCGCAAACCTGATTTTTCGGTCAACGCCGGGTATTATGCCGACTCGGTAGTGCTTAGCATGTCTTCGCCCGAAAGTGGCGCCAGCATACGCTATACAACCAATGGCGAGGAGCCCGGACCAAACTCAACACTGTACACCGGGCCATTAATCATCAAAAATCGCTCGAAACAAGTCAACACCATTTCCATGGTCCCGACGAATCCTTCGTTCAGCTATCCCAAAAATGGCTATGACATTGCCAGGGCTCAATCTCGCGGCTGGCTGCCTCCGTATGATACTGTTTTTAAAGCAACCGTCGTAAAAGCTAAACTCTTTAAAAACGGCTACGCGTCCGATTCTTCACGCATCGCGACGTATGTGGTGAAAGAAAGCACAAAACAGATCTATAGCCTGCCCGTGTTGTCGCTAAGCATCGATTCGGCCAGTCTTTTTGCATTTAACAACGGGATTTACGTTTATGGCGCCGACTCCCTGCACGACGGCAATTACTCGAACGATACGGCCTCGCGAAAAGCCTACATCGAATTTTTTGAAACAGACGGTACCTTGGCTTTTGGCCAATATGCAGATATTAAAATACACGGCAACGGCGGGCGGCACGCGCCACAAAAATCCCTGCTTATTAAGGCACAGAAAGAATACGGAAACGGATCGATCGACTACAGGGTCTTTGTTGGTTCGGCGGTAAAAAAATATGACAAATTATTGCTCCGCAACTCCGGGCACCGACCCGACTGTATGCCACGCGACGACATTGGCCAGGACTTCCTCGCTTCGCTCGGGAATCTGGTGCAGCGCAACCGCCATTGTATTGTGTTCATTAACGGCGAATATTGGGGCATACAAACTCTGAAAGATATTTTCGACGACAATTACTTTTTCCGGAGATACCATATTCCAAAAGACTTATCTGTTATGCTTACACAAACCGGCAGTTTGGATGAGGGTGTTCCCGGCGACGAGGAGCCGTATAGCGATTTACTGAATTTTCTTTCTTCCAACGACATGGCCCAGGCCGAAAACTATGCTTATGCAGCGTCGAAGATGGATCTGGAAAGTTTCAGCAATTTTGAGTGTGGTGAGATTTTTTTGGGCAACGGCGACTGGCCGAACAACAATACCAAATTCTGGCGCTACAAAGGAAGCCCAACCATTGCTGCCGCCAACACACACCTCGACGGACGCTGGCGTTGGCTGTTTTATGACCTCGACGCTGCATTTGGAGGCGACTGCAGCGGCATTTATCCAACATTTAATGCGCTGACAAGGGCCACCGACGCGGCCTACGGCAACTTTACCAAACCCCTGCGGTCCTTGCTCACCAACCCAGAGTTTAAAATCTATTTCATTAACCGGTATGCAGATCTGTTGAACTCGCATTTCCTCGCCTCGAGGTTGCTGGCCTCTGTGAATAAGATTGGCAACACAATGAACCCTGAAATTGCCGAACATGTAGAGCGCTGGCGCTATCCGGCAATGGCAACCACACTTCAAAACAGGGCGCTCGAGGTGCCCTCACCAAGCAAATGGAACACGATTCTCTCGGGGCTTAGCAATTTCTCGGCGGCGCGGGCCGAAAAAACAAGGCGCCAGTTCATGAACTATTTTTCGCTACCCGACACCTTTCACCTGACGCTTGATGTGAACGACTCCCTGAAAGGTAGGATCCGCGTCAATTCCCTTACCCTCGACTCCTGGCTTGTTCGTAATACTACTTCTGTGTATCCGTGGTCAGGCATTTACTTCACCGGAAATCCTGTCTCCATCAGTGCCCTGCCTTATCCCGGCTACCGCTTTTCGCACTGGAACAATCCTACCGATACTGCGGCACAGATCATCTCGAGTTTCTCTGCCGACATCAACCTAACGGCACACTTTGTGGCCGACACCGCGTTCAGGCCATGGCATTACCTGTACATCAATGAAGTGATGGCATCCAATACAGCCCATGTGACCGACGAATACTTCGAGCACGACGACTGGATAGAGCTATACAATCCACATAACGTTGAGGTGGACGTTTCAGGGTATTTTGTGAGCGACGACGCTCAGCTCAAAACCAAATACTGTTTACGCACGGCCGGAAAGCAAACCGTGATAAAACCGCATGGATTTCTGTTGGTATGGGCCGACGATGATGTGGAACAAGGAAGCCTGCATGCTAATTTCAAACTCAACAAAGCGGGTTCTTCACTTTTTCTGGTGCTGCCGGATGGTAACGGATTAGTGGATAGTGTAACTTTTGGTGGGCAAACGGAAAACCACTCGTTTGGGCGAAAAGAAGACGGCAATGCCACCTGGACCGAATTTGACGAGCCTACGCCCAACGCCAGCAATCACCTTCCTGAGATTCCGGAGCCCGAAGCGTTTATCGTGTATCCCAATCCGGCAGGTGGTGAGTTATTTTTTACCCGTACAGAAGATGTGGTTGTTTTTGATTTGCTGGGAAAACAATTGATCTCGGCCCAGCACGTGAAACAACTTAACATTATGGATCTGGCGACGGGTATCTATTTTATACGGACATCTACTGGACAAAACGTGAAATTTATCCGGAAGTAAATGCGTTTTTAAGTCTCTATAGGTTAATAAAACAAGATGCATTTTGCACCAAGCCGTTGATTTTTAGTATATTCGCACACATGACACGTATTAGCAAAAAAGCGAAGCCAGATACCAAAACCTGCCTCGCGATCCTCTCCTCCTCGTTTAAAAACAAACCCGAATACGCCCTCAGCTCCGAACAAGTGCAGTTTATCAGCAATGAACTCGGCAAGCAACAGAAAACCTTCGTATCCATCAATGCCCTCAACCGCCTGGTGTTTGTGATCATTGCCGATGCGTCCAAAAACCATTACGGGAACCTGGAAGGCCTGCGCAAGCACGGCGCTACCATAAGCGATGCACTCAATGCCGGAAAATATAAAGAGATTGTATGTGTTAACGAAACCGCCGAACCCGACTTTTCGCTAGCCCTTGCAGAAGGCATTGCCCTTGCAAATTACCAGTTCATCAAGCACAAACCGAGCGCTAAAAAACAGGAAAACACTTTAGGTTCTGTTTTTGTGGCAGATGCCAAAGTAACGGCCAAACACCTCGACAATTTACAAATTGCGGTAGATGCTACATTGAAAGCACGCGATTTGGTAAACGAGCCTGTTAACTTTTTAAATGCAACCGATTTGGCCAATGCATTCAAGGCCATGGGCAAGCAAGCTGGCTTTCGCGTCGAAGTATTCAGCAAAGCCAAAATCACCCAGCTCGGCATGGGCGGTTTGCTGGCAGTAAACCAGGGAAGTGTGGATGCACCAACCTTTTCGGTAATGGAATACAAACCCAGGAATGCCAAAAACAAAAAGCCTTACGTATTGGTAGGCAAAGGCGTGGTGTACGATACCGGCGGCCTGAGCCTGAAACCAACAGCCAATAGCATGGATATGATGAAATGCGATATGGCTGGCGCGGCAGCCGTAGGTTGCACAATGTATGCCATTGCAAAAGCAAAACTAAATGTGCATGTGATAGGCCTCGTGCCTGCTACTGATAACCGTCCTGGATTTAATGCCTTTGCTCCTGGCGATATCATTACCATGATGGACGGCAGCACCGTAGAGATGCTAAACTCTGACGCAGAAGGACGCATGATATTGGCTGATGCCCTGCATTATGCTAAACGCTATAAGCCTGAACTGACGATAGACCTCGCTACCCTGACGGGTGCAGCGGCCGCAGCCATTGGCCAATATGGTATTGTGTGCATGGGAACCGCTACCGACGAACAAAAGTCGATGCTTTCTGTAAGTGGCCTGCGGATGCACGAGCGCCTGGTAGAGTTTCCGTTCTGGGACGAGTACGACGAGCTGCTGAAATCGGATGTGGCCGATCAGAAAAACCTCGGCGGGCCTTATGGTGGAGCCATCACGGCCGGAAAATTCCTGCAAAAATTTACCGATTACCCTTATATGCATTTTGATATTGCCGGACCGGCCTTTGTAACTGGCAAAGACAGCTACCGCGGAAAAGGTGGCACGGGATATGGTGTGAGGCTGTTGTTTGATTTCTTTTCTAATTTGTAGTTGAAGTTTTTGCTGTACATACTGTTCCTGCTTGCTCCGTTCTGCATGTTCCCACAATCGGCTTCCGAATCGCTGATCGTGGTGCATTACGATCCTGCCAAAAAAGCGGAATTGAACCAGTTTATTTACCGCTACAACTACGTGAATAATGTGTATGCCGGCCGCGAAAAGATCATGGAAGTTGCCGGCCGGAAAAACGAGAAGGACTACATTCGCGCCGATAAGGGGGACAATGTGCTTTACAAAGACCGTTACCTGATTACCGGAATGGGCAATATACTCGACCTGAAAGAAAAAAAAGTGCTCCACGACGGATCGGCCAGGCTGGTGCGGTGCAGTAATGATAGCATCATTTTCTTCACAAACGATATTTTCAAGGGCAAATTTTATTCTTATTTCGACCTGAAAGCCAATAGCTACGCCGAGATCAAAAGCCTCAGCTTTAAGCCTATTGTGGGTCAGGACGTGGAATTCGACCGTGCAAAATCACCTTATAAACTTTATTACTACCCACAAAATAAGCCAAAAGTGCTTTTGATGGAAGACGCCGGACATGGCGGCGTGAGCGCCACAAACAGCAAAATGTATGATATTCCGATCTACTGGATCGACAATGATAATTTTTTGTTCCCAAATATCCGGATCACTGATCTTGAAGGCAGTATCATTAAATACACCCTTTCATCCAAAACAGCAAAACCCATCGGCGTTTTCAATTCTACAGCCAAGGTGCCGCCTACTTATAAAATTGTACGCGGACCCAGCGGTTCTTTTGTGGAGTTCTACTTCAAAGACAAACTCTTCCTCATTAACCCGGCAAAGGAAACGATGCTCCAGAGTTTCTATAAAGAAATTGATGCTAATTTTTCGGTAGAAGTCGAAGAAAAATCGGTTGGCCGTGGTATTTGGTACAAGGGTAAAGAGATCGGAAAAGACCATTTCGACCTGAAAAATATAAAAACCTCTGCCAACTACGCAGCTATTGTAAAAGAGATTGTCATGGGTGACGAATCTTATCAGCAAGGCATGTCGGTGTACAACGTGTACAAAGGTAAATGGGAAGCCGTAGATGGCGAAGAAGTTGCCTGCCTGGTTGGCTGGATAAAACTATAAAGATATGATCGATAACAAAATAGTTGTAGGAATCTCACAGGGAGACCTTAACGGCATCGGGCCGGAAGTAATTTTAAAAACCCTATCGGAGCCTGCTCTTTCCGACATCTGTGTTCCTGTACTGTTCAGTTCTCAAAAAACGGTTTCGTACTTCCGTAAATCGCTTGGCCTCGAAGACTTTAACTTCAATCCCTTGCGCGACTTCGGACAATTGCATACAAAGAAGCCAAACGTATTTATTTGCTACGAGGAAGAAGTCAATATTGAAATGGGAAAGCCCAGCGCCACCAGCGGAAAATACGCCAAACTGTCGTTGGAAGCCGCTACAACCGCCCTACTTGAAAACAAGATCGACGTTTTGGTAACGGCTCCCATCAACAAGCACACTATGCAGGAAGCAGGCTTCAATTACCCGGGCCACACGGAATACCTGGGCGAGAAATTGGGCGGCACTCCGCTGATGTTGCTTTGTTCCGACTCTCTGCGCGTAGCGGTGGTCACAGGGCATGTTCCGCTTAAACAGGTATCGCAGCAAATTAGCACTGAAAAGATCCTGGCCAAAATCACACAACTTCACCATTCGCTGAAACACGATTTTGGGATCCGCAAACCAAAAATTGCGGTGTTAGGACTTAATCCACACGCCGGCGAAAATGGCGCCATCGGCGATGAGGAAAAAACAGCCATTATACCGGCAATTGCGCAAGCCAAAGAAACGATGCTGGTTTACGGCCCTTATTCGGCCGACGGCTTTTTTGGTAACAATACCCAAAGCCAGTTCGACGGGGTGTTGGCTATGTACCACGATCAGGGATTGATCCCTTTCAAAACCCTGGCTTTCGGCGCCGGTGTTAACTTTACGGCAGGCCTTAATTTTGTACGCACCTCTCCCGACCACGGCACTGCTTACGACATTGCGGGCAAGCAGGTTGCCGACGAGTCATCGTTCCGGCAGGCACTTTACATGGCTATTGATGTGTATCGCAGCCGCCATTTGCAGGACGAGATCTCCGCAAACCCGCTGGCCTTTACGCCGATCAAAAAAGAGCGGGGATAAGATCCTTTGACGAAACGGAAGCCAGACATTAAGCAGCCGACAGATCTGTTTTTATAAAATTTTTATGCTTTACCGGTTATTGCCGTGTGTTCATGGCTTACTTTTGCAGTGTAAGCCCAATTGCTTTGTCCAATTTCCTGTTACATAAATACAGCCGCAAACACCAATACCTGGTGAGCATTGTATTGATCCTTGGTGTAGCCGGCATATGTTTTGCCTTTTCTGCTTTTGTCGAATACAAAGTGGTAGCGTTTGTGCTTTTGCTGATGGTATCGCTCATTGCCATGTTTTTCGAGATTGCGCCGGTATTGCTGGCTGCATTTCTGAGTGCAATTGTTTGGAACTACTTCTTCATTCCGCCGCGCTTTACCTTCGCCATCCAGAGTACCGAAAACGTGCTGTTGTTTTCCATGTATTTTATCATTGCCATGGTCAATGCCGTACTTACCTATAAAATCCGTGAGATAGAAAAAGAAGCCAACCGGAAAACAGTGCGCGAAGAAACCCTGAAACTATACGATACGCTACTCAACTCCTTATCGCACGAACTGAAAACACCGATCGCCACGATTATTGGCGCTACCGATACCTTACAGGAAGAGAAACAAAAGCTCTCGGAAGCGGATGCCGGCCAATTGCTTTCCGAAATTTCCAAAGCGTCGATTCGTCTCAACCGGCAGGTGGAGAATTTGTTGAACATGTCGAGGCTCGAATCCGGATTTCTGCAACCAAAAAAAGACTGGTGCGACATCGGCGAACTGATCTACGACGTTCTGCACCAGCTTAAAGACAACCTGAACCACAAGCCGGTGGAGGTGTGTGTGCAGGAAAACATTCCTTTGTTTAAGCTCGATTACGGACTACTCGAACAGGTGCTTTACAACCTTATTCACAACGCTGCGATGTATATTCCTAAATACGCCGTTATTCGCATCGAGGCTTCGCTTAGTAAAAACAAGCATTTGGTGATGGTGGTAGAAGACACCGGAAATGGTTTTCCGGAAGATGAAATAGATTACGTGTTTGACAAGTTCTACCGTTTGCGGAACACGCATCCCGGAGGCACCGGCCTGGGTCTGTCGATCGTTAAAGGTTTTATTGAGTCGATGAACGGAACCATAAGTCTGAAAAATGGCGAGGACTACGGCGCACAGTTCACCATTGACATTCCTGCCGAAATTGCTGAAGTAAACGACCTGAAACATGAACCTTAATACTGCCGACATACTGGTGATAGACGATGAGCCGCAAATACGCAAGCTGCTCGAAATAACCTTGCAGAGCAATGGCTATAAGGTGCGCGAAGCGGGCAGCGGACGCGAGGGACTTGCGCTGGCAGCCAGCCATCCTCCCGATATGATCCTGCTCGACCTTGGCCTGCCCGACGAAAGCGGCCAGGTTGTTCTCCGGCAACTTCGCGAATGGTACAACCGGCCAATACTCATTCTCTCAGTATTAAGCAGCGAAGAGGCCATCGTTAGCGCGCTCGACGGCGGCGCCAACGACTACCTAGTGAAACCGTTCAGAAGCGGCGAGTTGCTGGCCCGCATCCGTTCGGCTCTGCGCAGCGCCACCGGTGAACCCGAAAATCCGGTGCTGGTGTGCGGCGATCTGCAAATAGACTTGTCGTTGCGTACTGTAAAACGCAACAACGAACCGGTGAAACTGACCGCTACTGAATACAATCTGCTGGCATTGATGGCAAAAAACGAAGGCAAAGTCCTCACGCATCAGTTTCTGCTGCGCAGTATCTGGGGGCCAAGTTTTGTTGATCAGTCGCAATACTTAAGGGTATATGTTGCCCAGCTTCGCAAGAAAATAGAAACCGATCACAACGCGCCGGTACATCTGCTCACCGAAAGCGGCATCGGCTATCGCTTTGTATAAAAAGATCTTTATAAAATCTTTATACTGCTGCAGGTATTTTTTACAAGGCATTTATACGATTTGCGTGACCTTTGCCGGCATGAAGTTTTTAACTGTTTTACCGCTGATGGCAATCGCTCTCCAGGGCATTTCGCAGGAAGACAGCCTTCAGGGCGCTTCCAAACAAAAAGGTGAGTTCCTCGAAGGGATGGACTGCTCCTGGTGGAACGGCGGCGATCGCCGGAAAAGCCCTACGCTCGCCGGCAAATTTTTTACGCCTACCGTTATGCTGGATGCGAACTATTCGTATTCTTTCAATGATCCCATTGATAACACGGTAGTAGGTTCCACAGCTATTGCGCGCGATAACGAAATGCAGGTATCGGCTGCGCACCTGGGCGGCGATTTTGCTTACCGCAACGCCAGGGCACACATTGTTACCCAATTCGGAACACGCTCGTCGGTAGTGCCGCGGAATGACTACAGCGTTTATAAAGGGCAATACCGCCTCGACGAGATGTATCGCTACCTGGCGGAAGCCAATGCGGGCTATCATTTCAATGTACTGCATGGCATCAACATCGATGCAGGCATGTTCATGTCATACATCGGGCTAAACTCCTATTACCAGGTAGAGAACTGGGAATACCAGGCATCTTTTACCTCCGACAATACACCCTGGTTTTTCAACGGCTTGCGCTTGCAGGTATTCGTCAATGAAAAACTGAAAATAGAGCCCTGGATCATCAACGGCTGGCAGAGTTACGGCATGTATAATAAGCAGCCGGGCGTGGGCGGCAATATTACCTGGTGCCCCAGCGAGAACCTGAAACTGCTTACCAATAACTACTACGGTGCCGACGCTGCCGGCATTGCTTCCCGCAAACGGTTTCACAGCGATAACAGTGTGCTTCTGCGGTATTACAACAGGCCGACATCACGCGGCATCAGCCGCATGGCCTTTTCGTTGACGGGCGATGTGGGCTGCGAGAAAGGCGGCGGTGTAAACGGTTTCAAAAACGGCGATTCGTTGCAGGGGCCGGCGCAGTACTTTATGAGCCTGATGTTCTATAACCGCATTTGGTTTTCGAAACACCATTTTGCGTGGACTGTGGGCGGCGGCTACATGAATAATCCGGGCCGCTACCTGGTACTGCTGCCTCCAGGGCAGGCCAGCCCATTGCCGGACGCCAGCAACCCTACGCAAACGGCCGGCACCTATCCATACAGCGCCAATCCCGGCGATGGCTTTACGGGTTTCGATTATTCCACCAATATAGATTGGATGCCCAACGAGCACATTTGCTTCCGCTTAGAATATGTGCATCGCCGGGCCAGCGTGCCTTACTTTGCCGGACATGGCGGGGTTACCTCGCCATCGGGCTACACCACCACATCGCTGCCCGCAGGCTGGCGCCCAGACCTGGTAAAAAGTGAAGAGCGCCTGATCTTTGCAGTCCTGTTCCGTCTTTAATTTTTTTGTTTCACCCTGTTTTCTTTCAGCGGTTTCCGCTATGTAGAAACACTTATTCATCCTATTTCAATCATGGAAAAACACCATACCATTAACAAGGTTACTTTTGCAGGTCTTATTGTAACACTCGGCATTATTTATGGCGACATTGGCACATCGCCACTTTACGTAATGAGTGCCATTGTGGGAGAAGCGCCCATCCAGGCAGACCTGGTAAAAGGTGCTATCTCCGCCATTTTTTGGACACTTACACTACAAACGACTCTGAAATATGTGATCTTGACCTTAAGGGCCGACAATAATGGCGAAGGCGGCATTTTTTCGCTATACACGCTGGTAAAGCGCGCCAAATACAAATGGTTGGTTATACCCGCTATTATCGGCGGCAGCGCCCTTCTGGCCGATGGCATTATCACGCCGCCCATTTCTGTATCAGCCGCGGTGGAAGGATTACGTGCCTTTAATCCTGACCTGAACACCGTGCCAATCGTGATCGGCATTTTGTGTGGTTTGTTTTTTATCCAGCAATTTGGCACCAGTTTTATCGGTAAGTTCTTCGGGCCACTCATGAGTGTGTGGTTCCTGATGCTTGGCACGCTGGGCGTTGCGGGCCTGGTACACGATTGGTCGGTGCTGTCGGCACTTAATCCATACTACACCTATTTGCTGTTGAAAACACATCCATCGGGCTTTCTCATTTTGGGTGCTGTGTTTTTGTGTACCACCGGTGCCGAAGCCTTGTATTCCGATCTCGGCCACTGCGGCCGGCAGAACATCCGCGTTTCGTGGATCTTTGTTAAAACCATGCTGGTGCTGAATTACTTCGGGCAAGGCGCCTGGCTCATTGCACACGAAGGGCAAACCCTGGCGTCTTTTAAAAGCACCAATCCTTTCTACGCCATGATGCCTGAGGGCTTTGTGCCTTTTGGGATTGGCATTGCCACCATTGCTGCTGTCATTGCCTCACAGGCACTCATCAGCGGTTCGTTCACGCTCATCAACGAGGCCATGCGCCTGAACCTCTGGCCTAAAGTGGAAGTAAAATACCCAACCGTACTCAAGGGACAAATTTATATTCCTTCGCTCAATTGGTTGCTACTTGCCGGTTGCATCGGCGTGGTACTGTATTTCCGCGAATCAGCGCACATGGAAGCGGCCTATGGCCTTGCCATCGTACTGTGTATGTTGATGACGACCACACTGCTGAATTTCTATATGCACCTGAAGCGGTACAACCCACTTTTCATTTATGGCATCATTACCATGTACCTCGTCATCGAATTTTCGTTCCTCGCGGCCAACCTTAGCAAGTTTTCTCACGGTGGCTGGATCACACTGCTGATCGCCTTTGTATTGATGGCGGTGATGACGGTGTGGTTCGTTTCAAAAAAGATCAGGCAACGCTATGTAGATATGGTCAAGCTCGACGATCATAAAAATAAGCTCATCGACCTCAGCAACGACGAGTCGCTCAGCAAATATGCCACGCACCTGGTCTATATGACAAGTGCCAACAACCCGGACGAGATCGAAGAAAAGATCATCTACTCTATTTTGCAGAAACGTCCGAAAAAAGCAGACGTATATTGGTTTGTGCATGTGGATGTAATGAATGAACCTTACCGCATGGAGTACAAGGTAACTCACGTGGCCGGAAACGATATTATCCGTATCGACTTCCGGCTTGGCTTCCGCGTAGCACCAAAAATTAACCTGCTGTTCCGCAAAGTGGTGGAAGACCTTGTGCGGGCGGGCGAGGTGGATATTACCAGCCGCTACGAATCGCTAAGCCGTAACAATGTGATCGGCGACTTTAAATTTGTGGTGATCGAGAAATTTCTTTCTTACGATAATGATCTGCCGCTTTTTGAAAAAGTGGTGCTGAACGTGTATTTTTTCCTGAAGCGCTTCAGCCTGAGTGAAGCCAAGGCTTTTGGTCTCGACAGCAGTTCTGTAAAAACCGAGAAATTCCCGATGGTGATTGGCCAGCCGAAAGGCTTACGGCTGCGCCGGATAGAATAAGTGGTTTGCCATGATTTATTTTCCTTTTACGGCTTTGTTTCTTAACTTCACTGTAACACAAACGTATTTTTAAGTTATGGAACAAACTGCAAACAGCCGCGTAGAGCATGATTTTCTGGGAGAACGTGAAATTTCTAACGAGCATTATTATGGTGTTCAAACGCTGCGGGCCATTGAAAACTTCGCTATTACCGGCATTCCGATCTCGCGCGAGCCGCTGTTCATCCAGGCTTTTGGCTACGTGAAAAAGGCGGCGGCCCTCGCTAACCGTGATTGTGGCATCCTCGACCCGAAGCTGGCGGAGGCCATTGTATTTGCCTGCGACGAACTGATTGCCGGAAAGTACCGCGATCAGTTTGTCACCGATCTGATCCAGGGTGGCGCCGGAACCTCCATTAACATGAATGCGAACGAGGTAATTGCCAATATTGCATTGGAATACCTTGGTCACCGGAAAGGCGAATACCAGTTCCTGCACCCGAACAATCACGTTAACTGTTCGCAATCTACCAACGACGCTTATCCAACGGCACTGAAAATTGCCTTGTATAAAAAAACGGATCAATACCTGGCCGAGATCGATCGCCTGCGAGAAGCCTTTACGCAAAAAGGTCGCGAGTTTGGACACATTATGAAAATGGGCCGGACACAATTACAGGATGCTGTACCTATGTTGTTGGGTGACGAGTTTCATAGTTTTGCCAGTTCTATCGGCGAAGACGTGAAGCGTGTACTGCATGCCCGCGAGTTGTTTACCGACTGCAACATGGGCGGCACAGCCATTGGCACCAAAATCAATGCGCCGCAGGCTTACCCCGAAATGGTAACGAAATACCTGGCCGATATTTCAGGCGTTCCGGTGAAACTGGCCGCCGACCTCATCGACGCCAGCTCTGACACGGCCGATTATGTACAGTTTTCGGGCGTGCTGAAACGGAGCGTGATCAAACTTTCGAAAATATGCAACGACCTGCGCTTGCTGTCGTCAGGGCCGCGCGCAGGCCTCAATGAGATCAACCTTCCGAAAATGCAGCCGGGCTCATCTATTATGCCCGGCAAAGTTAATCCGGTAATCCCTGAGGCGGTGAATCAAACGGCGTTTTATGTGATCGGTGCCGACACAACCATTACATTGGCCGCTGAAGCCGGGCAGTTACAACTGAATGTGATGGAACCCGTGATCAGTTTCAGTTTGTTTACATCGCTCGAGTACATGAAGAATGCAGTAAGGGCACTTACAGAAAAGTGCGTTGTGGGCATTACGGCCAACGAAGCGGTGTGTACGCATTATGTGATGAACAGTATTGGCATTGTAACGGCCCTCAACCCTATCCTGGGCTATGAAACGGCCGCGTCGATTGCCAAAGAAGCCGAGCAAACCGGCAAATCCGTACACACCATCGCGGTTGTGGAACGCCAATGCATCAGCCAGGAAAAATGGGATGAGATCTATACGTTTGAGAACATGGTTCACCCTGTGTTTATCAAGGGTTAAACACTACTGATTTTTTAATGGGTTCTCAACTCCGTTTTGAGCGGCAGGTATGTTTTTTCGCTTTCGATCACAATGTGTTGCTGCCGCGCCAACAGTTCGATAATTTCCAGCAACAGCGTTTTTACCTGCTGCCGGTTTTCGTCGATGAAGTGTGTCTGCACAGCGCGGATGGTATCGTCGATGCGCTCGATTTTCATGGCGCTGATCCGACCCAGGTAAAAAATAGTGATCTCGGATTTTAACAGCAATTGGTCGTTGCCGGCATTAGTGGGTGCTGCCTGTAGCGTGGGTTCCTTGCGCACAACGGCTGCCTTCTGAGGTTGCGGTGTGCGCCCGTCGTCGATGCGCCTCACTACCCAACTCTTTTCACCGCTTAGTGCCGCATACAAAAACTTCATGTGGTGCTTCTTCTCGATGTATTTGACGAGGGTGCTGGGGCCGGCTTTCCGGTTCCAGTCTTTCTCTTCGATCAGGATGGCCTCTCCTTTTTTCAGGTTGATAAGGGAATTGAACAATTCGGAACTTCTGCCCTTTCCTTTCAGGCTCAGGTTTTTATATTCTTCGTCCGACAACCGTTTCATGAAGCCCAAAATACGGTGCCAGGCCGCCTTTTTGATGCTGTTACTGCTTTAAATTTCAACAGGTCACTGTTTAATGCGTAGAAATACGTGTATTTATGCTGTTTAACTATTCTTTAATTATTAATTAATACATCACAAAAAAGCCTTTACATACTAATATAAAGGCTTGCTATTGAACAGATTGTGAATAAATTCAGGCTTTTTCTTCCCAGATTGCTGCCAGATGGACGATGGTTTGCGTGGCTTTTTGCATATCCTGTACGCTCACCCACTCCAGTTTGCTGTGAAAGGCATGTTCTCCGGCATAAATGTTCGGACACGGAAGGCCCATAAAAGATAAACGCGAGC
>DAIUED010000041.1:0-16554 GCA_036845295.1 Bacteroidota bacterium | reverse complement strand
AGTCCGGAAACTATCCACACGACTATCGGCCTCTCGCTCGAAAAAGCCCGTCTCAATGGTTATGACTATACAAATCTCGACGTCAAGGGCGAACTCATCAAACGCTCGTTTACCGGAACCGCGGTGATGAACGATCCGAATCTTGCTTTTGCATTCGACGGCTCTTTGAATTTCGATAGCGCTGCCCCAAGGTATGCCTTTACATTCGACCTTACGGGCGCCGATCTGAAAGCGCTCCAACTCTCCACGGAAGACATGCGGTTGAGTACGCATATACGATCGGACCTCCGCCAACAAGGGGACAACATCAGCGGCCTGGCCCGCATCGACAATACCCTGCTCATCCGAAATAAAAAACGCATTCCGGTAGATTCGATTGTACTGATAAGTAAAACCAGCGGTGAACAAACCGAGATCAGCCTGCAATCGGAGATCGTGGAAGCCGGATTGAAAGGCACACTTCACATGAGCGATCTCGGGGCGTCACTACAACAGTTTATAAACAATTACTATGAATTGCCCGGCCCAAAACCGAAACAAACAAACAAGAACCAGGCATTTGATTTTCAGCTGCATCTGCGCAATCCAAGGTTTATTGCCGATAATTTTGTGCCGCAACTTGATGAAATAAGTCCTGTGAGCATTGAAGGGAGTTACAACGCCACGGGCAAGAGTCTGAAAGCAGAACTTTCAATGCCTCACATGCTTTACGCAGGCACGCGGGCCGACAGCCTGCACGTTATCATTAACTCCGACGCCACAGCCCTTAAGTTTTATCTAACCACTGCGGAAGTTTCAAACCCTACGATTAAAATAGAAAATGCCGCGCTAAGTGGCGAGGCCGCCAACAACGTGATGAATTTCCGGCTGGCAACCGCCAAAGACGACAGTATGAAACTGCTTGCGCTGGGAGCCAGCCTAAAAAAAACGGATACAGGTCATGAACTTCATCTCGAACCTCAGCTAACCCTCAACGCCCAAGAATGGAGTATAAATCCTTCCAACCAACTGCGCTTGCTGACGAATGGCATAGTAGCCAGAGACCTCAATCTGAACTACGGATCCCAGGCCATTCGCATTAACTCGGTAAGCGATTTACCAGACGCACCGCTTCAGATCGACTTTACAAAATTCGACCTGAGCACCATTTCGGATATATTGAAAAACAAAACCAATTTATTGAAAGGTGAAATGAACGGCACGGTGAGACTTGAAAAACATCAGCAAAGTGATGCTTTTTCTTCTGACCTGCTGATACGTGACTTTGCATTTCAGGATGTGGCAATCGGCACCGTAACACTCAAAGCCGACAACCGTATAGATCCCTCACTGTACAACATGGCAATGACCGTAAAAGGAAACGGAAACGACCTTGATGTGAACGGGCAATACCGTACAAACGACAAGCAAAACGCCCTGAATTTCGATCTGAACGTTCACACACTGAAATTAAAAACCATCGAACCCTTTACGTTTGGCCAGGTGACGCGCTTGTCGGGAAGCGCCGAGGGCAAACTAAAAATCCGCGGCAGCGTAGATGCGCCTGAACTTAACGGCAATCTTCATTTTCAGGACGCTGCCCTTAATCCAAAATTCATCGACTCATACCTGAAAATTCCGGATGGCAACCTCAGCTTTGCCGATCGAAAACTTATCTTGCAAAACTTCACCATCTTGGATTCGCTCGATAACAAAGCCAGCCTCGACGGCAGCGTTTCGATGAAAGACTTAAAAAATCCGGGGCTCGACCTGAGGCTGCGTTCCGATAATTTTTTGGCGCTGAACACCACCAAACAGGATAATCCCCTATACTTCGGCACTATTTTTCTCGACAGCGATATCCGCATCCGCGGCGATGTGAATACACCACAGGTAAAAGCAAGGATCCGGCTTAACAATGGCTCTGAGATCACTTACATTAAACCGGAAAGTCAGGTAGGAAAAGCGGAAAACAAAGGCATCGTGGAATTTGTTGACAGCCTGAATACACGAAAGAACATCATGACGCGGGAAACCGATACAACCGATCAGATCACGATGATGAAAGGCATAGACCTGGATGCGTCCATTACGTTCGACAAGTCAGTACAACTCAAAATGCTGGTGGATCAGCAGTCGGGCGACTCGCTTTACATTGTTGGGGGCGGAACCCTTAACTTTATTCTGGATCAAAGCGGGAAAACAACACTTACCGGAAAATACCGCATCGACGACGGCGGCTACCATCTTACCATCAGCGAGGTGGTGAAACGCGATTTCAGGATCGAACCGGGCAGCTCCGTCACCTGGTCGGGCGATATCCTCGACGCCTATGTTGACATCAAAGCCATTTACACCATCAAAACATCGCCTATTGATCTGATCCAAAACGACCTGGCTGGCGTGGACGAGCTGGAGCGGAATAAATACCGCAACATGCTCACCTTTTTGGTGTATCTCAAAATGACTGGATTTTTATCAGCGCCGGAGATTAGCTTCGACATTCAATTGGCACCTAAAGACAAAGGCGCTGTGAATGGAACGGTAAATGCTAAATTGGAAGAACTGCGCGGCGACGAAACACAACTGAACAAACAGGTATTTGCGTTACTCACACTCCGGCGCTTTATCAGCGATAATCCGCTCGACAACGGTGGCGGAGGCGGTGGCCTTTCTTCTGCCTCCCGCACAAGTGCCAGCAAGATCCTTACCCAACAGCTCAACTCGCTTTCCCAAAAATATGTAAAAGGCGTGGATCTCGACCTCGGTGTAAATTCGTTCGAGGATTACTCTACTGGGCAGGAACAAGGCCGCACCCAGCTCCAGATTGGCGTATCGAAACAACTTTTCAAAGATAAGGTAACCATCCGCGTGGGTGGTAATGTGGAACTCGAAGGTGAACGTGCCAAACAAAACAATGCCAGTGACGTGGCCGGCAACATCAGCATCGACTATAAACTTACCGACGACGGACGTTACAAGCTGCGCGGGTTCAGGCAAAATCAATACGAAAATCCAATTGAAGGCGAGATTACCAAAACCGGCGTGGGCGTGGTATATGTGCGCAACTACAACCGTCTCAAAGACTTGTTTCGAAAGCCGAAACAGACCAAGAAAAACCAGGAAATGAAGACCAAATAAATGATCCTGAGAACACATACCTACAACCGGCCAGGGTACCGCATCAGTTTGTTGTGTGTCATGGCGCTTTTCCTTGCAGCCTGTAATAACATCAAGCGGCTGCCGGAAGGCGAAAACCTGTACACCGGCGCAGACATCAAAATAAAGTCGAAAGACAAGGTAAAGAGCAGTGAACTGAAAACCGAATTGGAGAAGATCACCCGGCCAAAACCAAATGATAAGCTACTGGGCATGCGCGTTAAACTAAGCCTGTACAATTATTACACCGGCGAAGCACCGAAGAAAAAATTCAAACGCATGGTTCGCCGGAAATTTGCCGAGAAACCCGTACTCGAAAGCCAGGTTGACGCGTCTAACGTAGCCGATATCATGGTAAACCGGCTGAATACGCTTGGGTATTTTGACGCCAGTGTGAGCTATACGATTACCACGCGAAAGCGAAAAACACGGGTAGAATATACTGCGCTTGTAACAGCACCCTACACGATCAAAAGCATTACTTTTCCGGGCGCCAACGACATGGTGAGTAAAGCCATTCACGAATCGGAAAACGAATCCCTTATTAAGCCGGGCATGCCTTATAGCCTTGATCTTTTGAAAGCCGAGCGGGTACGTATCGATTATGACCTGAAAAACCAGGGCTTTTACTATTTCAACCCGGATTACATGCTTTTTAAAGCCGATACCACCGTCGGCGAGAAAACCATCAATCTAAAATTAACCCTAAAGAAAGACATCCCGGCAAAAGCCAGCGTTCCATTTATTATACGCCGTGTGTATGTAAACCCTTCGTTTCGCCGAAACCGCGACACGCTTGCTTCAACACGCGACACCGTGTCGCTCGGGCAAGGTTTGTATTTTCTTGAACGCGACAGCGCCATTCGTGCCGAAGCAGTTACCCGGCATATTTTTCTTACCAGCGGAGAGTATTATAGCCGGAAAAAATATGGTCTCACCATCAACAGGCTTATGGGAATGGGCGTATTCAGAAATGCAACGATCCATTTCAACGATACGATCATCGACGGCAAAGGCTTCATGGACGCATTTGTGAACCTCACGCCGATGCCCAAAAAATCGATCCAGATAGAAGTAGAAACGGTTACAAAATCAAACAACTACACCGGTCCGGCGGCTACGTTGAGTTTTAAAAACAGGAACCTTTTTCGCGGCGCCGAGCTTTGGCTGCTTAACCTGAACGGTAACTTTGAAACGCAATTCAGTAAACTGCAATCGGGCTTTAACTCGTATGAGCTCGGTGCGAATACGCAACTTTACTTCCCGAAATTCCTGGCACCGTTCAATATCCGCAATGTATCGAGCATTTATGTTCCTAAAACGAAGCTCGACCTGGGCTTCCGCCTCCTGAACCGCGTCTTGTATTTTCGGATGGCAGCGTTCAATACCTCGTTCGGATATGTATGGAAAGAATCTGCACAAAAAGAATGGGAAGTAACACCGGTTTCAATAAATTTTGCCCGTTTGCTGGGAACCACATCGGCTTTCGAAATCTTGCTTACCGACAATCCTTTCTTACGCAAAAGTTTCGAGGAGCAATTCACCATCGGCGGAAAGTATGGCTTTACTTACAACACACTCGTTGGCACCGAGAGACGTAACCAATACTATTTCAATATTCTTTTTGATGTTTCCGGCAACACATTCAGTACCGTACAATCACTTATCGAATCGCGCAAGCCAACCGACAGCAAGCCGTTTCTGTTATTTGGCTACCGTTACTCGCAATACGCCAAACTATCAACCGATACACGCTATTACCTCAACGTGAACCGAAACAACCGCATCGCAACGAGGCTGCTCGCCGGCGTAGGCATTCCTTACGGCAATTCGAACACAATGCCTTACATCAAACAATTTTTCAGTGGCGGATCTAATAGTATCCGTGCATTTCTGCCGCGCACCATCGGCCCTGGCTCTTACATTATACCTGATAGCCTGGCAAACAAAGGCTATCTCGATCAGGCAGGGGATATTAAACTCGAAGCAAATATTGAATACCGGTTCACGATTGTAAGCATCCTGAAAGGCGCTTTGTTTTTGGATGCGGGCAATGTTTGGCTCACGCGCAAAAATCCATTGGTGCCAATGGGTGAATTCAATCCTAATCGCTTTTACAAAGAGTTTGCTGTTGGCACCGGCTTCGGCCTACGAGCCGACGTATCGTTCTTTGTAATCCGACTCGACCTCGGGATGCCACTGCGCAAACCTGCGCTGCCGGAAGCCGACCGGTGGGTGCTCGATAAGATCCGCTTCGGTGACGGTAAATGGCGAAAAGAAAATCTCATCCTTAACATCGCTATCGGCTACCCGTTCTAAGCCGGTTTTATCGGGGTTTCCGGAAGCATTGCTGTTGCTACATCTTTACAATAGGATAACGATTATTTCTTTGCTTTCGTTTGACAAGTGTTGCCAGAATGTGTTACCTTTAATAAAACACAGAAGGCTATACTGTACTTCTCTTCACCAACACCAACATGCCACAAAATGCTTCGCATAACATTCGTCTTTTGATGCTTGACGACGATGTAGATGACATGGAGCTGATGGAAGCTGCATTCAGAGATGCCGGCTTTGTACTACCAATTAAAACGTTTACAGATGGATGTACCTTGTTAAATTACCTGGTAACGGATCAGGGAAAAAGTGCGGCACTCGTCATCCTCGATCTGAATATGCCCAAACAAAATGGAACGGTGATTTTAAACAACATCAGGCAACATCCTGAACTCACGCATCTTTCAGTTATTGTTTACAGCACCAGCAATTCACCTGAAGATATCCTTGAAGCCTACAGGCTTGGTTGCAATGCTTATGTCGTAAAACCAGATTGTTTCAATGAAATGCGGAAGATTGCCGCCGGCATTAAACGCTTGTGGCTTAGCGCAGGAAGCATGCAAAAAAACAACGCGATTCCCGTATCTACCTAAATGCGGATGTTGCCTTCGAGGCCATCGTCGAGCGGCTTGCCAATGATAGCGCCGATTGCCAGCTTGAGCAACTGTACCATTTTATTACTTTTGGTATCCCAATAGTGTCCGTCTTCGGGTGTTACTTTCAACAATGTAATCGTTGGATCGTCTTTTCCCTCGAACCATATCCTGGCCATCGGATTCCAAAGCTCGTCGATCATGCGACGATCGACAATGACCTCAGCTCTTCCAAACAGTGTCAGGTATTCCGACGAGGCACTGTGCGTATAAAAAAGCTGAACGCGATCGTCTTGTTTAAGATGCATATTTTTATCAGAATCTACTTTGCTCATAAACCAGATGATACCATTTTCATCAACCCGCAGGGTACTCATTGGCCGTGATGACAGCGGCGCAGAACCCAGCCGTGTGGTAAACAAACATACATTTGCTTTTTCAATGAGCGCGTTTATTTTCTCAACAGCTTCAACGCTTCGAAGGTTTTCAGTATTCCCCATGGCAACAGTTTTTTGAATTAGAATGTAAATAATAAAAATTTCAACCAATACTGAAATGCATCTTTAATGCCAGCGTGGTAGGCGAAATCAAGTTGCAATGGGGAATTAATTCAACGGCGCCGGTGCATTTGTCCCGATTAAACCTCTTAATTTACGGATCCGGAAGCCTGCTCTGTGGGTACAACAATTGAAAAACAGAAGCATTGATTAAACTTACTATTAACGTAAAAAAACACAGTTATGGAAACCAAAAAAATTGATGCAATCAATTCCCTGATCATTATTAATAACGACAGGTCTGAAGGCTATAAAAAAGCCGCAGAAGAATCCAAGGATACCGAGCTGAAGTCGCTGTTCAATAAGTTCAGCGAACAGAGCCGTACATTTTCTTCTGAATTAAGAAAATTTGTACCGGGGTCTGAAGAACCGGATTACGACGAAACGAAAAATAGCGGAAAGCTGTTCCGTTTATGGATGGATATTAAGGCTGCTGTGACGAGCAATGACCGAAAAGCCATTCTTTCTTCGTGTGAATTTGGCGAAGATGCTGCGAAAAACGAATACAAAAGTGTCCTCGAAAAATCAACAGACATTCCGGCAGAAGCATTAAGCGTTATTACCAAACAAAATGCAGAGATCCTGAAGTCGCACGACCAGATCAAAGCCATGCGTGACGCGGCTTAATGCCAACGTAAGCGGAAAAAATAAAAGCAACTGTTTGCGGTTGCTTTTATTTTATGTTGTTGTACCAATATTGACATAAACGATGAAAAATATCCTAACAGTCTTGGTGGCCATGCTTTTTGCGCAGCATATAAGCGCCCAGACCTCGCTAACGAAGCGAGAAATTAAAACCATCAGAAAAACACATGAGGTAAGCATGCTGGCTATTAGCATAGCGAAATTGGCCCCATCGCATGCGGCAACAGCCGAAACAAAAGCAGCTGCACAGCGGCTATCGGAAGATTATACGCAAATCAGGCAACAGGTAGAAGGCCTCGCAGCCAAAAAAAATGTGAGCCTGGAGAGGGAAATGCCTCAAAAGTCATCAAAGATTGTGGCGTGGTACGACAAAAAACAGGGAAAAGACTTTGACAAAGCTTACCTTAAAGGTGCCTCGAAAGTAAACAAAGGTGGTATATGCCACGTGAAAAAGGTATTCAAACGCACCGACGATCCCGATGTAAAAGACTGGTCAGGTAAATTGTTATCGACCCTGGAAATGCACAAGACCTTACTGAAACAAACGTGCGATATCGTCAAAAAACAACACTAAAGCCATAAAGCCGGCGCACGCGATGTCCGGCTCACCAACTTTATTCAAAAAATCAGGCTTCTTTATGTTGGAGGCAATCGATAAGTGCCTGCTCAAGCAATGCAATATCGGAAGGTTTGGTAATAAAATGAGAAGCGCCAAGTTCAAGCATCTCTTTCATTTCCTGTTTGTTTGACGATGTAGAATATACAATAATGGTGGAATCTCGGAGTTTGCCTATTTGCTTAAGCTCCATGATGCACTCCCTCCCATTCATAAGTGGCATATTCAAGTCAACGAAAATAAAATCGGGAATGAGCTCTTCATCGTCTTTAAGCAACTTCAGCGCCTGGATAGCGCTGTTTGCGACAATACAGTCAATGGGAATCTGCGTATGTTCAATCGCTAGCTGAAACATTTCGCTATCGTCATGGTCATCGTCGATGAGCAGGCAAACAAGTGGATCGGTCATAAAAAAAGTATTAAGTGGTACAATAGCCTAAAATAACTTGCGTCGGACGTTTTGTTTAAATTTTAAAGTATTTTAAGACAATTTCATGCCAGCTTAGGACCGGCTCCGCTAGCTAGTGGCATTTTATGCGTATTTTTAAGCATGGGCTTTCCGTTTCAAATAGCCGCTTGCATTCTGGCCTGTACGCTAAGCCTTGGCCAGGCCGGTGCCCAAAGCAGTGACCCCGACGCACCCGTCGTTGCTAAGGATAGCCTAACCGCTTTTGCCGAAGCCCAGCTTGGGTCGAAATACGTTTACGCCAACTGTTCGCCTGCCAGCGGTTTCGACTGTTCCGGGTTTGTTTACTACGTTTTTTCACATTTTGGGGTAAAAGTCCCCAGATCATCATCGGGTTATGCCATGTTTGGCAAAACGATACCGCTCGATTCATGCCGCACCGGCGATGTGATCGTATTTACCGGCACCAAGGCTTCGGTTCGCCGGCCCGGACATGTAGGCATTATTATGCGCGGTGGGGCCAATCCCAGCTTCATCCACAGTTCGTCAGACAAGCGCACACCGGGCGTGAAAATCTCTGATTTCGAGGCATCGCCCAATTACCGCAGGCGATTCATTAAGATTGTACGTGTTTGTGAGGTCATTTAACCGGAAAAACCAGATGATGGTTTAGGATAAAACCAGGTTCTACTGCCTGTAGGCGAAGTTGCGTGAGGCAATACAAAAGATAATGTTTGAGGTCGGCAAACCTCGTGGGTTTTTGCACATACAGACTTGCCCCGAACCGGTAGCTTTGATCTACCATGTGCTCTGAAACCGAAGTGGAAAGCATGATCACGTAAACATCGTGAGAAGGGTGCATGGCCCGAATGGCTCTTAGGGCTTCGATGCCGTTGAGCTTCGGCATATTGATGTCGAGAAACACAAAATCAGGACGTTGCCGCGTTTGTGAAAAGAAGCCGACTGCTTCCTCGCCATTATTTACAACAGCCAGGTTACACGATACAGGCATGGCGTCAAGCGCCTCACGAAAAAACAACACGTCGTCTCCGTCATCCTCAGCCAGTAAAATATTCAGCGCTTTACCCGTCAATTGTTAAAATACCAGACACATTCTCCGGTTCATTCCCGAAGATACGTCAAATATCAGGCAATTGGCACGGCATTTTGTAGGGTAAAACCCTTAGGCCTTGTTTTTAAATATTTAGTAGCTTTGTAATCCTCTGTACCACCAATTATTTCGTATTCTGTATGCATGAAAAACTGAAAGTTGCCTATATCGAAGATCACAAATCTGTAAAAGAAGGCATCAATTTCCTCCTGTCCAAACATCCAGGTATAGAGATCGTAGAAGATGAATTCGACCCTTCTTACCTGGATCATTTTATAACTGCCCATAACGTGTCGATCATTATTCTCGACCTGCAACTTTACACCGTAAAACAGCCTGGCATGCTCAACGGTTATGAGATCTGCGGCATTATCAGGCAGAAATACCCGGACGTCAAGATCATCGCGCATTCGATGTACGACCACGTAGATAGTGTGAATGCCATTTTCGGAAAAGGCGCCCTGGGCTTCGTGTCCAAAAAATCGGGCTGCCCTGAACTGATCAATGCCATTGAACAGGTGGCCGAAGGGCGGAGTTATATCTGCCCTGAAATTGCTGCTAAGTCGAAAAACGCCACATCGTTTTTGAAGCAGCGCGAAGATGTGCTGAAAGGAACCGAAGAACCTTTTACCAAAACCGAAAAGCAAATCCTTGAAAAAATTGCCCGTGGCTTTTCAACCAAAGAGATTGCACAACAGTTTGAAGTATCCGAAAAAACCATTGAAACGCACCGCAAGCATTTATTCGTAAAAGCCAACGTGAAAAATGCTGCAGAACTTATTGCATTTACGTATTCGCGACGACTTTTAATGGACTAACCGGCTATGGAAGGGATCAGCAACTATAACTTCATCAAAAAAATCGGGGACATGACCGACGACGGCATTGCCGTGTACGATATCAAAAAAAAAACGTTCCTGTATGTTAACGCAAACTTCACGCGCATTTTTGGCATCAGCGAAGACGATCTGTTCTTCGACTCGAAACTCATCCTGAAGTTCATTCTGGCAGAAGATGCCGATTACCTTAAAATGCGTTATGATGAACTTATTGAGACTGGTTGCATCAATACCACCGAATTCAGGCTTGTATTTCCCGATCATGTACTCAAACACCTTAGCTGCGATGTGCTGGTGCTTGAAGATACCAACCTGGTAACAGCATTTATCAAAGACATCAGTGAAGCAAAAAAACACGAGGATTACCTGGTAAAATACACCGCACAAAAAGACACGCTCCTCGATATGCTTACCCATAACCTCAGCGGGCCGCTTCAGCTTTCGAAAGACATGATCCTGTCGTTGCAAAAAGGGTACAGCGAAAACAATCTCGCCGACATCAATAAACTGCTCAATATTATGCAGGAAAACACGCAGCAGTGCATCGACATTGTAAACGATTTTCTGAGACAGGAACACTTTGAGTCGGCCCACACCTATGTACGCAAAACCCGTTTCGACCTGATCGAAAAAATTCACGTGACACTCGATAAGCTGCGCGCGATGAATAAGGACAAGGTTTTTACACTCACATCTGATCACGAAAACCTAAACATCACTTCCGATGCCGTTAAGTTTTTCCAGGTAATTCACAATGTTTTATCCAATGCTATCAAATTTACGGGCGACCAGGGTGTTATCGACATTCATGTGAAGGAACAAGACACATTTTTCATGATCTCGATCCGCGACAATGGTATTGGCATCCCCGAAGGCGACCGCTCGGAAATTTTCCTGAAAAAAGTGAAAGGGCGCACTGGACTAAAGGGTGAAAAATCTTCGGGACTTGGGCTCTCTATTGCAAAAAAGCTGGTTGACCTGCTTAACGGAAAGATCTGGTTTGACAGCAGCATCGATAAGGGATCTACTTTCCACATCCTCTTACCCAAAGAGTAAACCGGCAAGCTATTTGCCGCGCATCGCTTTCCGGTTCTTTTCGCGAAGCTCTTTGTATTTTTTCCTTGGATTTCGGTTATTGAAATCGTTAATAGAGCGATAGGCTTCCATAAGCTCGTCGGGAACATCGCCTTTGTAGTTGATCCGGTAAAGCGAAAAGCCATTGTATGGAATTTTAACCGTTCCCCCTTGCATCTTCACCCTACCCGACACGCCGCCGTTCTCGAAATAGGCCATAAACACTTTCTGGCGTTGTTTCAGCAACTGATCGTATCGGGCCTGCACCACCTTAGCCTCTACAATGCGGCGGCATTTATCCTGCACCGTAAACACGAGGTTTGATTTTATGCGTCCGTCGAGGTACTTGATGAAAGAAGAATCTTTTACTGATATCTTCTCGATATTCAGCGTGTCTTTTTCCCTCAAATCCTTCGCCTGAATCTTATTGGCGAAACAATAGAACTGTTTCTTGGCCTCGAAAAACAGAATGTACTCTTTTTCTTTTTCCTCGTAAATGAGAGGGCTTACGCTAACCGAAACTTCGGGATTTTCTTTCAGAAAATCTACCATTTTCTCCACAAATTCTTTCTGATCATCTTCCAGTACGGCTTTGTCCTTGTCCCAGCGTACTACCATCGACTTTTCGATTTCGTTCTCTGTATATCGCACTTCGGTGCGGTACAATGTTGTAGCTGGTTTCACGAAAATGTTAGTTAGGATATCGAGGATCACATCGCCAACCTTAAATTTCGGATCCTTCAGATCGCCTTTGATCGGCACTTCATAGTCGATCACATTCCCGCGATCGCGCACAAAGAACATGATCAGTTTAAGCGGTATCCATCTGGCGCCGTTCCGTTTTTGGCGTCTGTTGATGCGGGCATCGATCACCGTGAGGCGGTTGTTGCTGTTAATATAACCGTTCCGAACGTGCCAGTTGCCTTTCAACTCAATGGTACCGCGATCGAGCGGAAACGACGTGTAAGTCACCAGGTAAGGATTGAACATAGCCATCGGTATTTTCTGCAAATGGTAATGGACATCGAAATCGGTACTGTCCATGGGGTTGATGCTCAGCCGGAAATTAATATCGCCGTATGGGTAAAGGCCCGTTTTGAGTGAAAGATCAACCCACTTTTCGCTGCGCACAATAGAATCAGCGATGATGGTGAGAGGCACCGCTGCCGTGGCAAATTTCTCGGCAAGCGCATAATCGTTATAATGCAAATCGGCTTCGTAAATAGCCAGGCGCCTGATCTCGTAATTACTTTTGAAAAAGTTTTTGGCAAGGATCTTCACGTAGTCGGCAATCTGAAATAAGATATTGGTTTTACCATTTTCCTGTTTAGCGTTCTTTACGTTTTGCCCGCCTTTTCCGAACATATTCTGCAAGTTATCCAAACGGTCGTAACGCTCGTATTTGAAATATGGTTTAACAAGGGCAATGGAATCGAAAGCATACTTTTTACCAGCCGGACTCAGTTGCCGGATGTCCACGATCAGCTTTTCGAACGCCAGGTAGTCCTCAAGCGAATCTTTCCCAAAGTGTAAATCGTTTACTTGCACAATGCCTGTTGCATTAAGCGCTTCCTTGCTTTTGACGTTTCCGCTGGCTTTGATGTTTGCATCGAGCGTTGCCCTGAATTTTCCGTAATTTGCCAGGTCTTTGATGTATTGCTCCATGATGCCGAGATCGAATTTATCTACCACAGCCCCCAGGCGATAGTCCATCGACTTCATGTTGATGCTGAAGGTGGCGTTTACGGTTCCTGTACCCGGGCCCGACTCAAGGTAAACGTTTGCACCCACGGTATCTACATCCCAGCGCAAGCCATCCGACTCCACAGACAGTTTTTTGATGTAATAGTTAACCGGCACCGTATTCTCCACATAATAAAACGCACCGTTTTTAACTTTCACATCCAACACGTTGAGATGCAACGGCTCTTTAGTTTCTTTTGGCTCAGGCAGGGTGTCTCTAGAGGCAAAGCGCTCTAAAAGATCTGTAAAATTAAAGGTCGCCGAATCCTTCTGAATGACCTTTCCAACAGGCGAATCAAGTGTTACTGAACTGATCTCATATGTTTTACTCAGCAATTTCAGCATCGCCACGTTAACTTTAAGAGCCTGGGTAGAAAAGAATACACTGTCGCTATTGGCTTCATACACCTTCAAATTGCGCAGGTGAATATACCCGGTGAATGGATTGATATATGGAAGATCCATGGTAACCTCGCGTCCTGAAAACTTAACGTCGTACTTTTCGACAGCCCATTTGGCGATGGGTGAAATAAACGCAATGAGTACAACCACCACAATGGCAACGACCAATAAGGTACGGAACAGGATCTTTCTAAATCTGGTATTTATGAATTTCATATTATCCGCGGTTTAACGGTTATCTCTTTTCGGCTGGTTGATTACTGTTTTTATTTTGATGCCAGCCCTGTAGCATCAGGCAACCTCATGCAGCTCCATCGATTTCGTTTCGGTCTTAAAAAGTGTGGAAAAAACACCACATCTTTTACTACGGCTTAACCGAAGTAATTTTCAATTCCACCCGGCGGTTGAGTTGTCTTCCGGCTGGATTATCGCTTCCGTCGGGTTTCTGGTTGGCAGCATCAGGATGGGCTTCTCCGTAACCTTTGGCTGTCATCCGCGTCTGGGAAATTCCTTTAGACAACAGATAACTCACTACGGCCTGCGCGCGGTTCTGAGATAATTTCAAGTTGTACTCTTCTGTTCCCTTAGAATCGGTGTAACCCGATATCTCCACCTTTACCAACGGATATGTATTCATGAAACGAACCAGGTTTCGTAACTCAACGTTCGACGTAGGCCGCAGCGTGGCTTTATCAAAATCGAAGAAAATATTGTTGAGTGTAACCTTGGATCCAACAATGATCGGCGGCAGAAGGATGGGCCTGTAGATCTCGTAGTAGTTGGTATTCTTAGGGATATCCCGGTTTTCGGAATAAAATAGAAAACCTTCGGCTTCATACACCAGGTTGTAATTCTTGCCAGGCGTCAGGATCATTACATACTGTCCCGTTTTGCTGTTGGTCCGGTAAACACCCACCAATTTACCGGTTTCATTGTCTGTTACCGTGATTACAATGTTTTTAGGCACCATCCCGGCGTCGTCTTTCACCTCGCCCTTTAGGAGTGTGAGCGGCTCCTGCTTACGGTCGATGAACGTGATCATGTAATTATCTTTCTCTCCTATGCCGCCTTCTTTATATGACGAATAATAAGCCCGCGTTTTATCGGGCGATACGACATAGAAAACGTCATCGTCGGGCGAGTTAACCGGAAAGCCCACATTCACAGGAGTTTGCCAGCTTCCGTCGTCATTCATAGTACTGTAAAAAATATCGAAGCCTCCCATGGTTTTATGGCCTGTAGAAGCAAAAAACAGGGTAATCCCATCGGGATGTAAAAAAGGACCATCTTCGTCGTCTTTCGTGTTAATGGTAGCACCTAGGTTCATGGCTTTTCCCCATTCGCCGTTCTCGTCGAGTTCACTTTTGTAAATGTCCCTTCCACCATAACCGCCAGGCCGGTCGCTTACAAAATACATGGTATTTCCATCGGCAGTTATAAACGCACTGGGCTCCCAGTACTTACTGTTTATATTTTCGTTCAGCTTTTCGGGCGCGCTCCAGGTATCACCGTTCAGGTGTGTGCGGTAAATATTGCCATCGCCATTATCGTCTTTATAAATGAGAATATTTTGCCCGTCGATGGTAATGCCCACGGTGGCGTCGTTGCCACTGGTATTGATCGGCTCGCCTATATTTTTTGCTTCGCTCCATTTACCGTTTACAAAATGGGTAATGTAGATATCTTCGAAATAACGACCGTCATCATACGTATCGTTGGTAATGCCTCCTTCCCGTCTCGACGTAAAGATCATGGTTTTACCATCAGCCGTAAGCACTGGCGAATAATCTGCGTATTTTGAGTTTACGGCCTTACCCAAGTTCTCCACTTTCATGTTCACCGGTGTTTTCACCAATTCTTTGGCGGTATAACACATTTGTATTCTCCGGTCTGCTTCATCTTCGTTAACCTTATCCTTTTTGTGTTGCTTCTTCATCTCTTGCCGGTAAATGTTGTAGGTAAGGATGGCTTTGTCGAATTGTGAATCGAGATGATAAGCATCGGCCAGGAATTTATAAGCAGCAAGGGGCGTTCTACGCTCTGCTGCCTGGTGTTCGCGGTAATCGGCGGAAACCTGCTTCACCGCTTTTTCGAGATAAGGAACCGCTTTTTCTTTTCGTCCTGTTGATTGAAGATAAGCCCTGCCTACCATATAGGCCAGGTTCGCATTTGCCGTATCACTGTTATACAATTCCAGATACATCGCCAGTGCCTGGTTGTACTTTTTATCGTCGAATGTTTCTTCGGCCATTTCGAATTTCCGCTCAAAGTCGGTTTGTGAAAACACATTCTGGCTTGCGAGCGCCAGAAACAATAACAGGATTTTCTTCATAGGTACTTGTTTAAGGGTTTTGGCTGTATGCCACTAATCACAAGGAATAGCCGGTAACGTCAGCAATGGCACATCCACGTGAAAGGCCATGCGTTTGGTATTGCTTTCTTTAAATATCCGCTCGATGAGATTGTGTTTCTGCGGGATCATCGTCACCAGATCGACCTGTTGATTGACGATAAATTCGCTGATGCCAGCAATGATATCGTTGTTTTCCAGGAAATGGTAAATATGCTCGCGGTTCTCGAAGTATTTTTCGATACGGCGGCCGGATATACCATCGTCTTTCCCAATTTTATCGGCCTGCTCTTTCACGACATTCAAAATACAGATACCAGACTTAAAGGTGTCGATCATATCTTTGAGCGGTTCGTGCATGACCATATCGCACTCCATCTTAAGGTCGCTTGCAAAGGCAATTTTTTTCAGGTCTTTGAAATGACAGGCTTCCGGAACAATGATTACCGGCGTTTGCGTATTTTTAACCACATCGGTACTGATGCTGCCAAATACAAATTCACTAATAATGCCCGAAGGACTTAATCCCATCACGATCAGATCGGGTTTTTCCTGCTGCTCGATCTCTGCAATTTCATCGACACTAAATCCGCTCATGGCCCGGTAATCAATCGTCACCTCAGTTCCTTTTTTCAGGAGCGACGCCTCTTCCTCCAACCGCCGCAAATGGTCCTGTTCCAATTCCTGCGCATCGACCATCATGGCAGCTGTGGGATCAGCACTTATCATACCCGGCGTGGCAT
>DAIUED010000040.1:0-16710 GCA_036845295.1 Bacteroidota bacterium | reverse complement strand
CCTTTTTCGGGAAGAATGTGCAATCCATGCTTAAATTGGGGCGCGCCCAGGGAGTAGCTATCGCCGCGGCCCTGGCGAGGCAGGTGCCTATAACTGAGTATTCGCCGAAAAAAATAAAAATGAGCATTACCGGAAATGGTAATGCGTCTAAGGAGCAAGTGGCAGCCATGCTCGAAAACTTACTCAATTTTAAATACGAGTCTAAATACCTCGATGCGACTGATGCCCTGGGTGCGGCTGTCTGCCATTTTTTCCAAAGCAAAACGCCGGCAGGCAGCGCCCGTAAATCCTATTCGGGTTGGGATAGCTTTCTCAAAAACAATCCGGGCCGGAAGGCCTAGCTCCTATTTGGTCAACTATGTTGGCTTCTGCAGTTACTGGGGACACTCTTTCCATGGTCAATTATTTCGTTTCATGTGAGTTTAATAGTTATCTTTAGTTGCACTTTTTAAGGTGAAATCTATATGAAGAAAAAAAGCACTAAACTTACAATAAACACCAGTTTCGACGTTTATGCATCTGCTACCGACCTGCCGGACAACGAACAGGATCTCCTCGCCAAAGCAAAGAAAGCAGTTAAAGCAGCTTATGCTCCCTATTCAGGGTTCCATGTAGGTGCCGCCATTTTATTGGCGAATGGCAAAATCGTCGCAGGCAACAACCAGGAAAATGCCGCTTATCCATCGGGGCTTTGCGCCGAACGGGTAGCTTTGTTTTATGCACATGCACAATACCCGGGCGTTCCTGTTCAAACGATTGCTATCAGCGTGAAATCCGGCACGCAGGTGATTACCGAACCGGTGAGTCCCTGTGGTGCCTGCCGCCAGGTAATTGCAGAGTACGAGAGTCTTCACGCACAACCAATCCGTATCCTGATGTCGGGAGAAACAGGGAAAGTATATGCATCGGAAAGCATTGAGAATTTATTGCCCCTGGTATTCAATAAGAAACACTTGAAATAGGCCTGTTTAAAAGCCTTTTCAATTAAACAAATTCTGTTATTTTTGTAACGTATTAATCACATTTTTCTATGGCTAAAACTGCTGAAAAAAAGAGCAAATTCACAAAAGAGCAATACCTGAAATGGTACGAGAGCATGTTGCTGATGCGTAAGTTCGAAGAGAAAACCGGTCAGGTATATGTGCAACAAAAGATCAAAGGGTTTTGCCATTTATATATCGGGCAGGAAGCTATTGTTGCCGGTACAGTTAGCGCAACCCGCAAGGAAGACAAGCATATCACCGCTTACCGCGACCATGCTCATCCTATCGGGCTTGGGATGCATCCTAAATACGTGATGGCCGAAATGTATGCCAAGATCACCGGTTGCAGCAAAGGCAAAGGCGGCTCGATGCACATTTTCAGCAAAGAACATAATTTTGTAGGCGGCCACGGCATTGTGGGCGGCCAGGTGCCATTGGGTGCCGGTATCGCCTTTGCCGAAAAATACATGGGAACAGACAATGTTTGCGTTTGCTCCATGGGCGATGGCGCTGTAAGACAGGGTGCCCTTCATGAAGCATTCAATATGGCCATGACCTGGAAACTGCCGGTGGTGTTTATTGTAGAGAATAACATGTACGCCATGGGCACATCGGTAGTACGCACAAGCAATGTGCACGACCTTTGGAAGCTGGGCCTGGCATACGATATGCCGAGCAAGCCGGTAGATGGCCTTACGGTAGAAGCGGTGCATGAAGCCATGGAAGAAGCGGTAGCGCGTGCACGTCGCGGCGACGGCCCGACATTCCTGGAAATGAAAACTTACCGCTACAAAGGCCACTCAATGAGCGATGCCCAAACATACCGCACCAAAGATGAAGTGAAAGAATACCAGGCCCAGGATCCGATCGAAAAGGTGCTGGCAACATTGAAAAGCAACAAATGGATCGACGATGCTGGTGTGGAAGAAGTAGAAGCCAGGGTGAAAGCATTGGTTGACGAGTCGGTGAAATTTGCGGAAGAAAGCCCCTTTCCTGAACCGGAAGAACTTTACCGCGACGTGTATGCAGAGGCAGATTATCCATACATCATGGAATAAGATCGCGATCATAAAAATCTATTAACTAAGAACCACAAAACACTAAAAGAATACTATGGCCGAAGTCGTTAAAATGCCCAAGTTAAGTGATACCATGACGGAGGGCGTCATTGCCAAATGGCACAAGAAAGTTGGAGATAAAGTGAAGAGCGGTGAACTGCTGGCAGATATCGAAACCGATAAAGCAACCATGGAATTCGAATCATTCCAGGACGGCGTATTATTGCACATAGGCGTAGAAGAAAAACAACCTGTCCCGGTAGATTCTGTGATCGCTATCCTCGGAAAAGAAGGAGAAGACATTAGTGGACTCATAAATGGTGGCGGAGAAAGCAAATCAGAAAAAGCCAGTAGCCAGGAAGCATCCAGCGATGCCGCAAAAAAAGAAGAGCCTGTAAAAGAAGAAACGTCAAGTCAGGCATCGGGCGGCTCCATGCCGGAAGGCGTGGAAGTAGTGCGTATGCCTAAGCTAAGCGATACCATGACGGAAGGCGTTGTGGCCAAATGGCATAAAAAAGTAGGAGATAAGGTAAAAAGTGGAGAACTACTGGCCGATATCGAAACCGATAAAGCAACCATGGAGTTTGAGTCGTTTCAAGACGGCGTGCTCATTCATATCGGTGTAGAAGAAGGAAAAGCGGCGGCAGTAGATAGCGTACTTGCCGTTTTAGGAAAAGGCGGAGAAGATATCGATGCCATCTTGAAAGCCATCGGCAAAGGCACCGGTTCGCAAAAGCCTGCTGCTGAGAAAAAAGAGCAGGTTGCTGCGGCTCCTGCAGCGAAAGCAGAACCAGTTAAAGAGAAAACAGACAGCGCCGACAAAAAACCGGCTACGCATTCGTCAACCGATGGCAGGGTAAAGGCTTCGCCTTTGGCAAAAGCACTGGCCAAAGAAAAAGGAATTGACATCACGAACGTTCAGGGTACAGGCGATAACGGGCGCGTAACTAAAAAAGACATCGAAAGCTATACGCCATCGCAGGCAAAAGTCACAGGAGCGGCCGCCGCATCGGGCGCAGGCCTGGGCGAAGAATCGTACACCGACCAGCCGGTATCGCAAATGCGTAAAACCATTGCCCGCCGCTTGCTCGAAAGTACCAACGGCGCGCCAAGTTTTGTGTTAAATATCGAAGTGGATATGGATAATGCCATGGCTGCCCGCGAAGCGATGAACGCCATTCCGGACACGAAAATATCGTTCAATGACATCGTGATCAAAGCCTGTGCCATGGCATTGCGCAAACATCCGAAAGTAAATACCAGCTGGCTGGGCGACAAAATCCGTACCTATTCCCACATTCATATCGGTATGGCTGTGGCTATCGACGATGGCCTGGTGGTGCCGGTGATCCGTTTCGCAGATCAGAAATCACTTTCGCAGATCTCTGCCGATGCAAAAAGTCTTGGCAAAAGGGCCCGTGACAAAAAATTACAACCTGCCGACTGGGAGGGAAATACATTCACTGTGTCAAACCTAGGTATGTTCGGTATCGAATCGTTTACGTCCATCATCAACTCTCCTGAATCGTGCATTCTTTCTGTAGGAGCGATTCGCCAGGTGCCGGTTGTGAAAAACGGCATGGTCGTTCCGGGGAATACCATGATGCTCACGCTGGCCTGCGACCACCGCACCGTCGATGGCGCTACGGGTGCAGCCTTTTTACAGACACTCAAAACGTTTATGGAAAATCCGGTAACCATGCTCGTATAAAGCGGTTGCAAAACTTACGCGACTGGCGAAAGCCGGGAGCGCCAACATTATAGACTGATACATTAAGTAAAAAACATGGAAGGAACCATCACCTCTTCGATCGCCAACGGCGTAGGAACCATTACTTTTTTTCACCCGCAAAGCAATTCCATGCCCGGAAACCAATTGCGTAACCTGGCGGCCGAGATTGAAAAACTTGGCAAAGACGAAACCGTCAAAGTGATTGTATTGCAGAGCGAAGGCGACAAAACGTTTTGTGCAGGCGCGAGCTTCGATGAGTTGATCTCCATTAAAGACATCGATACAGGATTGCGCTTTTTCTCTGGTTTCGCGCTGGTGATCAATGCCATGCGCAAGGCACCGAAGTTCATCATTGCCCGCGTACAGGGCAAAGCCGTTGGCGGCGGCGTAGGCATCGCTGCCAGCGCCGATTATACCTTTGCTACCGAGGCGGCTTCGATCAAACTGAGCGAACTGGCGGTAGGCATCGGCCCTTTTGTAGTAGGTCCGGCCGTAGAACGCAAAGTAGGAACATCCGCTTTTTGTCAGCTCACCATCAACGCTACCGAATGGCAAAGTGCGCAATGGGCGCGTGAGAAAGGTCTGTATGCCGAAGTGTTTGCCAATGCAGCCGAGTTGGACAAAGGCATTGAAACCCTCTCCGCCAAGCTGGCGGCCAGCAATCCGGAGGCCATGAGTATGCTCAAAAAAATCATGTGGGAAGGAACCGAGAACTGGGACACACTCCTCGTCGAAAGGGCTGGTATGAGTGGTACGCTGGTATTGTCCGACTTTACGGTGAATGCCATTAACAAGTTCAAGCAAAAAGCCTGATTGCGCCTCAGATCTTCATATTGCCTGCGCCTGGCCCTGTGCCTGCTGCCTGTTGGCCTTGCTGCGCAGGAAAAAACGACACCATTGATGACCGTTTACGAATCGGTTGAGCAGATGCCCGAATTTCCGGGTGGCGTCATTGCCATGGAAAAGTACATTCAAACACACATCCAGGTCCCTGCTGCCAAAGAGCAATCGCTGAAAGCCGGCGTGTACACACGTTTTGTTGTTCGTGCCAATGGATCCATTACAGATGTGAAGATTGCACGTAGTTCGGGAAATGCCGCGCTCGATGATTCAGTGAAGGCAGTTATTGGCCGGATGCCAATCTGGAAACCGGGTATGCTGAACGGAAAGCCCGTGGATAGTTATTACAACCTGCCCATCTCTGGTTTTGGATTCAAATGAAAGATATTATTCTGCTACACGGCGCGCTGGGCGCTGCCGATCAGCTGGAGCTTCTGGCGGCGGCTCTGCAACAAAAACAACTAACCACCCATTGCCTTAATTTTACAGGCCATGGGCAGGTACCTTTCGACGCATCGTTCGGTATTGAACGCTTTGCCGTTGAACTCGAAAACTATATACTTAGCAAGCAACTTAGCAAGCCAGCCGTGTTTGGTTACAGCATGGGTGGCTATGTGGCCCTTTACCTGGCATGCCAGCGCCCCGAGTTACTGGGACCTGTGGCAACACTAGGTAGCAAATTTGCCTGGTCGCCGGAGATGGCCGCCAAAGAAGTGAAGATGCTGGATGCTGCAACCATTTTGGAAAAAGTTCCAAAGTACGCCGCTGCTTTGCGAGCGAGGCATGGCGCTAACTGGGAAGTGTTGTTGCAGCGCACAGCCGATATGATGCTTGGCCTTGGGCGGCAGCCGTTGTTAGATGAGGGGAACTTTTCGTCGATTGAAAATCGGGTATTGCTTGGTCTTGCCGATCGCGATGCGATGGTATCGGTAGATGAAACGCTTGCAGTGTACCACTCGTTGAAACATGGAAATCTTTACATGCTGCCGGCTACCAAACATCCCATCGAAACGGTAAATGTTGCACTGCTTGCCAGCCTGATCAGCGGCTGGCTGCAAGGCTGAGGTATTATACCTTGATGCCGGCCATGAGCACGTCGTCGATTTGTTCGAGAGAGCCTTTCCATTCGGTAAAGTAACGTTCCAATGCCAGCTTTTGCTCTTCGGCAGGTTTGGCGGCCAGCGAAAGCAATAGTTGTTTCACCTGCTTCATTTTTAGTTTTTTACCCGATGGTCCGCCAAACTGATCAGGATAACCATCCGTACTCAGGTACAGGCAGTCGCCCGCGTTAAGCGACACGGCGTGCAAACTGAAAGGATCGTGATCGCGCGGTGATTTGCCGACTGGCATCTTGTCGCCGCTTAACTCCAAAATGGCACCATCGCGAATGAGAATAATCGTATTGTTGGCGGCAGCGTAGCTCAGTGTGCGGGTTTGCAGATCGAAACGGCAGAGCACACAATCCATACCGTCACTGATCTCACTTTCCGTTTTACCTTTATCGGTAAAGGCTTTAATAATTTCCGCTCTTAGACTGTCGAGTATCTTTTCAGGACTTTGTATTTTTCTTTCCAGGACAATTTCGCTCAGAAAGTTGATACCCAGCAAACTCATAAACGCGCCCGGAACGCCATGACCGGTGCAGTCGGCTACCATCAGGTAAAAAAAGTTTTCGTGTCTCACCGCCCAATAAAAATCACCGCTTACAATGTCTTTCGGCTTGTTGAGGATAAAAAAATCCGGCAGGCTTTCGCGGATATAACTTTGCGAAGTGAGCAACACATTTTGGATGCGTTGTGCATATTGAATGCTATCGGTGATGTTCTTGTTCTTGTCTTGCAGTTCCTCTTTTTGCTGAAGAACTTCTTTGTTCAGTGCTTCCAGTTTTACATTCGCTTTTCGTTTGTTGATAAAGGCAAATACAGCAAAGCCAAGGGCGCAAAGTACTAAACCAACACCAACAAAGGCAAATATCAGCAACTGGCTTTTGCGCTTGTTTTCCGATTCGCTGATCGTTTTTTCGGCATTTAATTTTTCGATCTCTGCTTCTTTCTTTTCAGTTTGGTATTTCTTTTCCAGCTCTTTGGCGGCGTTGCCTCGTTCGGTGCTGTTCAGCGAGTCGTTGAGGTCCGAATAGCGAATGTGGTATTCCAGCGCTTTGCGGTAATCTTTTTTAGCCTCATACAATTCGTACATATGGTAGTTAGCCTGTGTTTCGGCACTTAGCAACTTTCCTTTTTCTGAGACTTCGAGCGACTGGCGGATCAGCTTTTCGGCGGCATCGTACTTTTGCTGGAGAATGTAGATCTTGCCGAGTGCCTGCGAAAACATTGCCATGTAATAGTCTATGCCCAGGTCTTTGATAAGATCAATGCTGGTGAGTAGCTCTCTTTCTGCTTCCGCTAGTTTATTCTGTTTAAGGTAACATTCTGAAATATTGAAATGCAGGATGGATGCCTGGCCCGGATCTACAGCCGGAAGGCGAAGCGATTCGCGGTAATAATACATGGCCGAATCGAGTTGCTGGTGTTCAAAATACATCACGCCGATATTCATATAGCAACCGGCAAACTGGCTCGTTTTCCCTAACTCTCGAAATAGCTCAAGACTGGCAAATAAATAGTGGCGCGCGCTTTGGTAGTCTTTCACCGCTTCGTAGGTATTTCCCATATTGGCGTATATAACAGCCAGCATGGCTTTGTCGTGTTGACGCTCGGCAAGCGCCCGGGCTTTTGCGTAAAACTCTACGGCTTTCTGGAAATCGCCTTTGTCGTGGCAAATGGTGCCCATGGTATTATACACATGGCTTTTGCCGTGTATATAGTTTATTTTTTCAGCCAGGAGCAAGGCCTGATTGGCCAGCCGCATGCCGCTGTCGAGATCGATGTAGCTGTAATCGAAAGCCAATTTTCCCATCAGATCACAAAGAATGGTGTCGTTGGCTTTTTTTTCGGCAATAATGCGGCGCACGCTATCCATAGACCGTAGGTCCTGAGCGGCAGCCCCGAATGGGGGCAACAAAAAGCAGAAGAGGAGGAGCAGGCTTTTTAGAAAGGACTTCATGCAGTAAATAAAGATATCGTTTTTGCGCTATAAAACAAAAATACCTGGTATATCCATGCAAAAAGCCCCGCCATGAGGCAGGGCTTTTTAGAAAAATAACTTATATAGCGTGCTTATTCAGCGATCACTTCAAAGTTAACGGTTGCAGCAACCTCTTTGAACAAGCGAACTTTCGCAGAGTAAGTTCCCAGGGTTTTCACTGCATCTTCGTTCATTTCGATGTTTTTGCGGTCAACCTCGTAGCCTGCTTTTTTCAAAGCATCAGCTAATTGGATGTTGGTTACCGAACCGAAAATTTTACCGGATTCGCCAGCTTTAGCGCCAACTTTTACGGTTACTTCAGCCAGTTTCTCAGCCATAGCAGTCGCTTCAGTACGCAGTTTTTGTTCTTTGAAAGAGCTTTGCTTGATCTCTTCAGCCTGCATTTTTTTGTTGCTTTCGGTAGCCAACACTGCAATGCCTTGAGGAATTAAGTAGTTACGACCGTATCCGTTTTTTACTTTAACGATGTCGTTTTTATATCCTAAACCTTTGAGGTCTTTTTTTAATATAATTTCCATGTTGTGATTCCTCCTTTAAATTATTTTAAACCATCAGCCAGGTAAGGCATTAACGCGATGTGACGCGCACGCTTAACAGCCTGAGAAACTTTACGTTGAAACTTTAAAGATGTTCCGGTTAAACGGCGTGGCAACAATTTACCTTGCTCGTTTACGAATTTCAATAAAAAGTCTGCGTCTTTGTAGTCGATATATTTAATACCGAGCTTTTTAAAGCGGCAGTATTTTTTCTTTTTAGCCTCAACGGTAGGAGGATTTAAAAAGCGTACTTCATTCTTTGCCATTGTTATAATGTCTTTATTGGGATTAATAATTAAGCTCCGGCTTTAGCCGTGGTGGTTTTTGCAACTTTTCCTTCAGATAATTTGCCACGACGTTTGTCTGCCCATGCAGCAGCGTGTTTGTCTAAGGCAATCGTTAAGAAGCGTAAGATACGCTCGTCGCGTTTAAAAGCCAATTCCAGGTCACCGATCTCTGTACCTTTTCCGCTGAATTCGATCAGGTGATAGAATCCTGTCGTTTTTTTCTGGATTGGGTAAGCCAGTTTTTTCAGGCCCCAGTTCTCACGGTGATTAATTTTTGCTCCCTGATCAGTTAAGATCTTTTCAAACTTTTTTGCGGCCTCCTTTGCCTGATCTTCAGACAAAACGGGAGTTAAAATGAAGACCGTCTCATAGCGTTTTTCCATTATTAGTTATTTTAAATTTGGGCTGCAAATATAGGCTAAATCTTTGATACTGAAAACTTTTAAACCAATAAAGCTGCCAAAACAAGAAATTTGCCCCTGTTTTTCAATTAACTATCTGTAAAACAATCTGTTGCGTTGAGAGGGAAATGTTCGTATTTTTTGGCGCCATTTATCCCGGAGTGATGGTATTTTAACTCCGGTTGCCATACCATATTCTGTTAAAAACCGCGTATTTTCGATGGAAACCCTTGTTGATAGGTTAGATACATATTATCTTTATGAAAACGCCGTGTTGAAAAGTAAGCTGATACTATTAAACTGGACCGGTATTATAATAGTATCTTTTGGATGTTATAAACTCATGCAGCTATTTGTTTCCATATCACTCGCCCTCAATCTGTTTACAGCACCGCCAGACAGCAGTCTTTTAGCCGGCGCTTCCGCAGGTTATAGCCTGAGAGACGAAGTCATCATTGTGCCAAACAAGGCCACAACGGTAGCCTCCGATTTTATCTACAATGCCCAAATGTACGAATTGGGTTGCGATACCCTGTCTAACGTCATTTTCTGGCGAAACATCATGCGTCTTCACAAGGACAGCGCCCTGCTCAACCTGCCCGAAAACAGAAAAGTACTGCATAAAGTTTCCCTGAGAGTCTGGGATTCGCTCAGTGTCGATCGTAAAAACGCGTTCAAAGACAGCCTGCGCAGGGAATATTGCCTGTCCGATTCGGCACGCATCCTGCTTACCAATGGCAAGAGCTTTTTTTACGATTTCGACAAAGCATCTGCTAACTTTCATAAAGGCATCAACGATTTTATCGATAATGGTGTCGATCCATGGTATGCGCAATCTATTCTGCTGATCGAGAGCCCCAACAAACTCCAGAAATCCAATGCCGGTGCCTACGGCTCGTTTCAGCTCATGAAAGACGTGGCCCGCCTTTTCGGACTTAAGGTAAACAAGACGATCGACGAGCGTGCCGATTTCGACCGTTCGGCTTACGCCGCCTCAAGCCTTATTAAAAAGATCTGTATTCCAAAAACACGCCAAATTCTTGATTCGCTTGGTATTAAAGATTACAAGGAAACCGACCTTTGGTTTCGCCTGCTGGTTATGCATTCCTACCACGCAGGTGCCGGCAATGTTAAGAAAGCACTATATACCTTCAGGCCCACAGAAGGCAACATGAACCTGATCTACACCTTATGGAGAGCAGAAACCAAGCATTTCCGCTCGGCATCACAAAACTACTCTCAGTTGGTGTTGGCCGCTATGCTCGAAGTACACGACCGCTATAGCCTCGCACCCTCTCAGGCCAATTCCGATTGCCGGCCTGCGACGCACCACTCCAACTAAATAGGCGAATTAATTATTAGGAGCACCGGCATTTAGCCAGCAGGTAATTTTATCGATCTCGGGTTGAGGAAGCCTTCCTGTTGCAGGCATAAAGCCCGGAACACCGTCGATGACGCGGGCTTTAAAAGAGCCGTTTTGCACTTTCAGGGAAATATCGGGGAACGTGGTGAAATCGCCCGGGCCCGAACCGCCAGGTGTGTGGCATCCCGACGTGGCGCAATTGGCGTCGATAATCGGCTTGATTGTGTTGCTAAACGTAACGCTGTCGCAAACATTCACGGTTTTTGGAACCAGGGCAGGATCAGGACCCACATCTTTTGTGCAAGCGCCCAAAAAAAGCAGCGATCCGAAAAATAAAGCAGAAACCAGTTGAGTTTTCATAAGCGTTTTCGATAAAGAAATCATCAAGCTAATATACACGAAAAAATAACAATCTATATCGCTTAGTGAACAATTAGGCGCCGGCTTATCAAATATCCATTGGCTGATAGTTTCAGGATATAAAAGCCCGGGCTGAGGTTGGCAGGAAGAATAAGCACCTGTTCACAGTTACCCGCCGTTTCTTTTTTGTCAGGAAAGTGGTGAAGAAGTTCGCCGCCTGGCAGATTCAGGCTGCATGCTACCACGGCATCTTCTTTCAGGGAGTAGGATAGTGTTACCCGTTCGTGGGCCGGATTCGGATAGATATTTAATGCCGATACCACATTTTCTTGACTTGGCACGCCAACAGGAGCCGAAAGGCTAAGCGAGGTCGTATAAACATAATCGGAACTGCTTTGATTATTGCCATTGGCCGCAATACCTGCCACATAGATGGTGGCCGGTGCGGCCACAGAAGGCGCCAGCCACTGAAATGAAAAGGTTTTTGAACCAGTACCCGTGCCGCCATTGATCTGGTGCACAATGTTGCGCCGCCCACCCGAGTTGAGCAACTTGGTTTGTGTGGCATTGAGCACCGAAATGGTACCGGCATTACTATTGGCAGCATCGAGTATTTCGCAACCGAAACCAAATAGCGCAACGCCTGTTTTGGCAATCGTTACATCAATCGTATAAGTGGTGCCGGGAGTATAGCCGCTGGCGCCAATAGTGGGCGTGGTGCTGATGCTGATGGAGCCGCCGCCTGAGTTGAGGGCAAAGCTGTTGTGGCAGGCCGAGCAGTTTTGTTCGCCCGGCGAGTTGGTATAACCGGCAATGCCGTTGTTTTGCAGCACAACTTTGGCCGACGTGAGTGCCAGTACCAGGAAAGAAGCGCTGAGGGAAAGTTTCAGGACTTTGGTCATAAAAAGAGAAACGAAGGTAAAAGAAATCTGGAAAAGAGAAAAGAGCGCAAGAGCTTAGCTACAGAGGCGGCTCATAGGTCTTCCGATATGCCTTTTCCGGCGAAAAGGAGACCGTCCAAATCTGATTTTTTTCGGTAGTTTCCGCTTTCTTTGTAATTTCCTGTTACATTTAGCCAAACCAAACGTCTATGAGAATCTTAATTATTGAAGATGAAAAATCTTTACGTGAAGATGTAGTGGATTATTTGTCGGAGAACGGCTATAAATGCGATTTTGCCACCACTGTAAAAAGCAGCATGCAAAAGCTCCAGGATACAGTGTACAGTTGTGCACTCATCGATGTAGGGCTTCCCGACGGATCGGGGATCGAGATCGTGGAGCACATCAAGAAACAATTCCCTGAAATGGGTGTGATTATCGTAACAGCTAAAAACGCCCTGGAAGATAAAATTACCGGCCTGAAGATCGGCGCCGACGACTACCTCACCAAGCCCTTTCACCTGTCGGAATTAAGCGCCCGCATATACTCTGTGTTACGGCGAAGGAATTTCGGTGGCAAAAACTCGTTGGTGTTTGAAGGCCTTGAAATAGATACAACAGAAAAAAAAGTAATTGCAAACCAGCAGCAATTGCAACTGACGAAGAAAGAATATGAAATTCTGGTGTACCTGGCCAGCAACCCAACTCACCTTATTACAAAAGAGGCAATGGCCGACGCCATCTGGGGCGACAAAGCCGAAATGGCAACCTCATTCGACTTTGTGTATAGCCAGATCAAAAACCTGAAGAAAAAACTGAGTGAAGCAGGACTGAAAGACTATATCAAAGTGGTTTACGGCATGGGCTATAAGTTCACCGACGCCTAGCCATTGTTCTCTTGTTGGTAACCCGGAATGAAACTACTTACCAAAACAAATATTTACACATCCATTGCCACGGCTTTGTTATTTGCATTGGGTGTATTTGTGGTGTATCAGGTTATCAAACTTAAGCTCGATCGTGATGTTGACAAACGCCTCCTGGAAACCAAAGCGCGTATCATCAAAGCGCTCAATCAAGGCATTCCACCCAAAGAGTTTTTATCGAATATCGGGCAACAGATCTATGTCAAAGAAATTGTAAAGCAAACGGTATTCGATAACCGTTTTGTGGAGTACGTAGAGTTGAGGCCCAATGAAAGTTTGCAGGATCCGCAATCAGACGATGCGGTCACACAGCGCGAATTGCTTTTTCAGGTAGGTGCAAATCATAAGTTTTACGAAGTAACAGTATGTACCTCGCTGCTCGAAGGCAAGAAAATGGGAGAATACATTATTGGCGTGGTGCTCATTTTTCTCATCGTGTCCATCTTCCTGCTCTTTTTGCTCAATCGTTATATTTCCGCCTTTATCTGGTCACCTTTTTATGATACGTTGTCGCGCATCAAAACCTGGAACATCAAAAAAAACGACAATCTGGGGTTCAAGCCCACAGACATCGACGAGTTTCACCTGCTGAACGATACCGTAAAAGACCTGACACAGCAGATACAACTCGATTATTACAACCTGAAAGAATTTACCGAAAACGTGTCGCACGAAGCCCAAACGCCACTTTCCATCATCAGTACCAAGCTGGAACTGCTGCTTCAGCAAAGTAACTATAGTGAGAAGCAACATGATCATCTGTTGCAGGCCTACCGTGCTACACAGCGCATGTATAAGCTCAATGAAGCACTTATTTTGCTCACGCGCATCGAGAACAAGCAGTTTGTAGATAAATGCCTGATCGACCTGACGCTTGCCATCGAAGAAAAGCTGGAAGTGCTGTCGGATTTTATTGAGGCCAAGCATATAGTCGTTAAAAGAGAGTATAATAAAATCATTCAGAAAGAAGTAAACCCCGTGTTGCTCACCATTTTGCTCAACAACCTGTTTATCAATGCAATCAAATACAATTTTGAAGAAAATGGCACCATCCGCGTCATGGTTGACGAAAACTCGCTAACGATCGAAAACACCAGCCCACTCGAGAAGATCGATAAGCAGTTTATTTTCGAACGCTTCAAAAAGAACTCCACTTCCGGCTCCCTGGGCGTAGGGCTTTCACTCATCAAAAAAGTCATCGACTTTTTCAACTGGCAAATTACCTATAGCCATAAGGACAACCTGCATCGATTCAAAATTTATATGTAGTTTTAGGGCTTTCAGACAAACACATGAATGCATCTATCTGGTACGGTACGCCCAATGTTTCAGAATTGAATAAGCTGGGGGAAAACAACCTCGGCGGAAACCTCGGTATCGAATTCGCCGAAATAGGCGACGATTTTCTGGTTGCAACCATGCCGGTGGACCATCGCACCAAACAACCCTTCGGATTGCTGCACGGTGGTGCCAATGTAGCCCTGGCAGAAACCCTGGGAAGCGTAGCTTCTTTGTTGGTGGTGAACCAGGAATTGTTTATCGGTGTGGGTGTGGAGATCAATGCCAATCACATCAAAGCAGTATTGTCGGGCAAGGTACGTGGTGTGTGCACGCCGCTTAACATCTCGGGTAAGAACCATGTATGGGACATCAAGATATACAACGAAGCCGGCGAGCTGAGCTGTGTGTCGCGCTTTACCTGCACCATTGTGCCGAAGAGTCGGTTTGTGTGAGTTATTTGCTTTCTGTCTCCCGTTTGGCCTTGCTGTTTCCTAAAATCGGCAGATAATAACACACATTCAGTCCCCACATGTTTACTTTCGATTGATTGAGCGAGTCGTAGTAAGATAACGCAGGATTATACACGATAGCTACAGAAATGATATTGTTATAATTGTAGCCCAGTCCGCCTATAAAACCTGCATAATAGGCGTTTGTTGGCTTTGTTTCGTATTGCGTTGCTAAGTCAAAGGTGGTTGCGGTTCTGTAGTTTTTGATGTTAATGATGTAGTTATTACTCATCCCAGCCTCTACAAATAGCTTATTCTTGTTATTTAGGATATTAAATCTTACCCCTAAATCAAGATGCAGGTTGTTGATACTGGTGTGTGTAGTAACGTCTTCCGAGATTGCAATAAGATTGCCCTTGCTGTCGTAGCCTCTGGAAGGCATATTCCGAATGGATGTTGAGTTTTTTTTCATGAAGCCAATAGTTAGTTTTGGGTTGAACCGTTTGCTGGCTATGAAATTTGCGTTGGCCGCGAGGCCGAAAGCGTTGCCGCCAATCACATTTTCCGGGGAGAGGTTTGTCTGAAACTCATTGGTAATTTTGCTGGCTCCCACTGTGCCGTTGATACCGATAATGGTTTGGCTTTTTGTTCCAAAGCTCAATAAAGTAAGCATTGCTATAGCTATATGCTTCATAATAGATGGTGTTTAACGTTGATGTTTTTTGTTTTTTTGGTAGTAAAAAGATATACCAGCTTCGAGTTCTGCAGCTACATATGGGTTTGAGGAGAGATAATAATTTGTCTTTAGCAATGGATAGTAGTATGCTATTCCTAGAACAGGTTCGAAGCCTATCTGTTTATGCCAGATCAAGTATGTGAGATACATGTTGCATATAACACCATTGAACGAAAATTTTCCGTTTCGTTTTTGGCCAAAATATTCAGTTGTGTAAGAGTCTTTGAAAATGCCATAGCCTGCCGATATTTTTAAATCTATATTACTTTTAGAATACGTTTTAATTCGTAATGTATTATACACTTCGAAAGAAACCCCTTGTATTTTTGATGAAGTATTTTCGCCAAGATCTTTAACGTAGGGTGGCGATTCAGGCCTTTCTGCTACATAGCCAGTGCCCAGATTGTCTATTTTCGTTATCGATGAAGGGTATTTATAAGATGATATATTGTATGTTAGGTTTACGCCGAGTTTTCCGTTTCTATTTCCTTGGCGATATGCGCTAATGCCTAATCTGTTTTTTTGTAAAGAGAATTTTTCATCTATACTAATTCCATAGAAAGATTGAGCCAATATTTCAAAAGAAAAACAGGCAACAAATAATGTATAAAACAATTTTTGCATTTAGAAAACAACAAAGTGAAAAACCGAGTTGCCTATTCCCGAGCCATCTACGACTTCCTCCACATAAGCTGGGCTAGTGCATATTTTTTGCGGAACTACGCAATAGCCACAAGCTGGATGAAGCCAATAAGTGGTGTAGCCATTGCAAATTAATCTCATTGTTACAATGTTGACGCAAAGCGTGCTCCTGCAGAGGGTGTCATAATTTTTGTGGTTTTAGTCTTGAAAATCAGGGATCTCGTTGGTAAATGTATGCAATTTATCGGAAACTCGCAATCGATTTCAGTATTTACAGCCACAAATAACTACAATTCCCATTCATCTAAAAACCGGCGGGTATATTAATTTTTCTGTTAGATTAGTGCCCGTTTAAACTACTACACATGAAAAAAATTGTTCTATTTGTCATTACACTGACTTTCTTTTGTAAACCCATTGCCAGAGCCGACGAAGGCATGTGGCTGCCCATGCTTCTTGGCGAGCAGGTGTATGCCGATATGGTAAAGAAAGGGCTTAAGCTCAGCAAAGAGCAGCTCTACAGCATGAACCAGGCTTGTATCAAAGATGCGATCATTATTTTCGGCGGGGGCTGCACCGGCGAGATCGTTAGTAAAGAAGGCCTCATCTTTACCAACCACCACTGCGGTTACAGCGCTATCGCTGCAGCCAGCTCCGTTGAACACAACTACCTGAAAGACGGATTCTGGGCCAGAACCAAACAAGAAGAGATTTATGCCAAAGGGGTTCATGCCCAGTTTCTTATCCGCATCGAAGATGTAACCGATAAGGTAAATGCCCGCCTCAAAGACGTTCCCAATGCTGAGCTTACTCAAAAGCTGCCAGGCATCCTCACCGAGATCGCCAATAAAGAAACAGAAGGCAGTGGCTACGAAGGCCGCATTGCCTCTATGTTTAAAGCCAACCAATTTCTGTTGTTCGTTTACGAACGCTACAAAGATGTGCGCCTTGTAGGCACGCCACCGGAAAACATAGGCAAGTTTGGCGGCGACACTGACAACTGGGAGTGGCCACGTCATACCGGCGATTTTTCCATTTTTCGTGTGTACACCAACAAAGAAGGCAAGGCAGCCGAATACGCAGCCGATAACATTCCGTTGAAATCCAAATACTCGCTGCCGGTATCTGTT
>DAIUED010000039.1:0-16780 GCA_036845295.1 Bacteroidota bacterium | reverse complement strand
TTGTAGCAGTGATCGAGAACACCGCCGATTACCGCGATGTGCTCTACCTCGCCGAAAAAGGAAATGCCGTATTGGAACAAACCCGCGTAAGTGACTCGATTCCACGGGTTGTGATCCGCGACAGCTTGCGTACCGGCGAACTCACACCGTTCTACCTCATGTTGCTCAAGTCGATCAAAGACCTCAACCTGTACAGAGACCTTACACCCTACGCCAAACAAATCTCACTGCTGCAAAAAGACCTGGTGAGCTACCGCGACTTGTTGGAAAAATACCGGAAACAAAGCAGCATCAACACCGAGCAACTTAAGCTGGCGGAAGCCGACTACAACCGCGACAAGGCGCTGTATGAAGGCAAGGCGATTTCTGCCCGAGAATTCGACAATAAAAAACGGGATTACCTCTCGGCCCTCAACAGCAACGAAAGTACCAAGATCACCCTGTCGAACACGCTTATTCAAATCAATGCCATTGAAAAAAACATCCTTCAATTGCAGCTCCAGGACTACCAGGAACAGACAAAACTAAAGAACGAATTCCTGCAGAACCTTAAAACCCTGCTGGCCGAGATCAATAAATGGAAACAGCTTTACCTGGTTGAAAGCCCAACCGAGGGGCGCATTTCGTTTTTTAACATCTGGACGGTTAACCAGGATATTCATACCGGCGATGAGCTGTTTTCGGTTGTTCCGTCGCGCAAACAGGAATTTGTCGGAAAATGCATTCTGCCGGTCGCCAATACCGGAAAACTTGAAGTAGGTCAGCAGGTAAACATTAAACTCGATAACTATCCCTACAACGAGAATGGCATGCTCACGGGTACGCTCATCAATATATCGGAAGTGCCGAATAAAGATACTTATGCGATCGATGTGAAGCTGAACAATGGGCTGACGACCTCTTATCACAAAACCTTGCAGTACAAAGAGCAGATGAAAGGAAAGGCAGACATCATCACCAAAAATGTGTCGGTGATGGACCGCATTTTCTTCAACCTGAAAAAACTGATGGATGGACGCTAGTTTTTGTCAGCCTTGCGGCCGGCTTGGGTTGAAGCGGGCTGATTGCTAAATTTTCTGAATAGCGGACAGCATTGCAAAATAAACGATACATTTACTTAGCTGTAAATTCCTGTATGCGAAAGCTGCTCAGATCCATCCAAAAAACGGGCTATTTTGTTCCATTTACCATGTATTTGGTGGCCTTTATGGCTGTTGTGCTCCCGGGCTATTTCAAATTGCGCTCGCTGGGCCGCCTGCCCGACTCTGCCTACACACATGTCTTCTCGCTCCTGCTCTCCGTAGCCTTGTTTTTCTGCGCCAGCCTGTTGTTGTTCGGGCTGCTTACGGTTGCCGGTTCTTTCCTTTACTTTAAGTGGAAACAAAGCCGGCACGAGCTACAGCTGAAACTGCAAACAGCGCCCGGCGGCAACGGCGGCGGCCAGCTGGTAAGCCTCGACATGCAGCCTGTACTGCTTCCATTGGCTGGTTTCATCCGGATACGGCTGTTTTACGACGGCCATCAGGTTTCCGAAAAGATTACACCGGTAGATAGCCGAAGCAGCTTTTTCAAGCAAAATTTCAAAGGGCATTTCCGTTGGAACCTTCCTGAGTTGCGCGAATACCGGATCGAAAAGGTGTTGGTGTATTTCGAAGATTATTTCCAGTTTTTTTCCATGGCCGCCACCATCGACACTAGCGCCCGTTTTCATGTAGGGCCGGAAACAATAGACTTGCGGACCCTACAGGCAGCGCCGCGGAAAACCGAAGAAAGCAATGTACGCATCGAGGAACTCAAGCGCGTGGAAGGCGAACTGATCCATTACAAAAGCTTCGAAGCCAACGACGATGTGCGCCGCATTGTATGGAAAATATATGCGCGCAACAAAGAGCTGGTTGTACGTGTACCTGAAATTTTGGATCCTTACGCTTCACACATTTACTTATACACCTCTTTCTACAGTGCATTGGCCATTGGAACCAATTCGGTAATACACACCAGCTTTCTCAATTATTACAAAACGCAGTGTTGGTCGGTGTACGAACAACTTTCCCGCAAAGGCTTTGAGCTGCGCTACCTGGCCGACCAGCCACTACCTGCAACCGATCTTGCTACCGTGGAGGAACAGGTGCATTATGGCATCACGGTAAGCAAGTGGCAACAAGACACCAACCTGAAAGACCTGGTAAAACCGTCGCAAGCCTCGGTGCTTGTGGTTTCCTCATTGAGCGATCCGCAACAATTGCGGGAATTTGCCGAAACCCATGGCAACGACGTTTCCATCATTTTCATCCCGCTAAGCCACATTTTTGATGAGCGTGGCTTTACTGCCTGGATCGAATGGTTATTCATTAAAAAAGAACAAGACCTCGAGGCCAAACAAAAAACACAATGGAACCTCTCGCCCATCCGTTATCAATTGAAAGAAAATGAAAAAGAGATCCTTTCCATTGTAAAATCCACTTCAAAAGCAACCATTTTATGATGCGGCCGGGTAAAATCCATAGCTTAAAGAAAGTGGTATTCCAACTTGTGTTGCTGGCACTGCCAACCACCGTGTTTGCCTGCTTCCTGCTATGGCGCCTCAATAATTATTACACGATCCTTGAGAACGATTGGCTGTGGCAGGCGCTATATTTTGGTTCGGGTTGCGCGGGCAGTCTGATCGTTTACCGTTACCGCTTCCGTTTTGGGAGTACGGCGCTGCTGCTTTTCCTGCTCAATCTGCTGATATACCGCATGCTTCAGTCCATTAATTTTGGGGAGTTCGATAGCTTCTTTGTCTCGGTACGCTTTTACATATTCTTCATTCTGTTCACAACAGGTTGGATCGCTGGCTATGCGTTCAGCCGCTCGAAATACCTGACCATTGCCTGGGGAACCTTACTACTGATGGCACAGATCGTGCTCGTTACCAAAACCAGCACCATCACTGCCAATGCCCTGATTGCTGGCATTGCCCCGGGATTGGCCTACGCCTTCTATATCATTTACACTGCGGGCTTTATCCGCCACGTTAACGAAGATGAACAGAAATTGTCAATACTCGTCGCCAAACGCCTGGGCTTGTTCGCATTGATCGTCTTCTTGCTGTTCCTCGGCATTCTGCAACTCTTCCATGGCAATTTTAAAGCAATCGAAAAAGAATGGGGCGGTGCCAAAGCAAACGAACATAAAGAGGGAAATGGCAAGGGCGGAGAATCCATGACACAGGATGGTAAAAACGGCGGTGTCGAAAACAAAGATCAGTCGAAACTCTCCGGCTCGCTGAGCAAAGACAAACAACTGCTGTTTGTAGCAAGACTCGACCACTTTTTCGGGAACACTAACATTCCTAACCCGCTTTATTTTACAAATCGCTATTACACCAAATTCGATACCGCTACCCAAACATTTGAAACAGATCCGGCCATGCCTTATAACGATCTTTTCAGTCCGGATCCGTCGAAGATCCCTTTGTACCACCAGGAAACAGACGATGCGGTCATCCGTCAATCATTGGCCACACTCAACCGTAAAGTGGTAAGCACCGAGGTATATAACGTCAACCTGTCGCCGGAAACGTACCTCGCCCCGTCCACCGCATTTTCTTGTAAGCCTGTCTCCGTACCCAAAGAATTTAAAAAACAATACCGCAGTGCCTACCAGGCCAAGATGTGGGTGAGTGAATTGAATAGTGCCTATTTTATATACAACCCTGCCGGAAATGCTGAGCTGGAGAACTTTCAGGAAGCCCGCTTCGAAAAGCTAAGAACCGTGAAACACATTGAAGGCCCCGATAAGATTTTCATGGATTACTATACCTACATGCCTGCAAATGCCGATTACCAACGCATTGGACAGCTGGCGAGAGAGGTGACGGCCGGCGCAGAAACACCGATCGACCAGATCATCGCCATCCGCGATTACTTCCTGAGCAAAGACGAGTTTAACCAACCCTTGTTCCGTTATTCCGATAATCCGGGCATTCCGGGAATGCCGAGTGCCAGCAAACTCAACTACTTTTTGTTTGAAAACCGGAAAGGCTACTGCGCGTATTTTGCCGGAGCCACCTTATTTATGCTTCGCTCCCTCGGTATTCCGTCGCGCGTGGCTGCCGGATTCTCTACCACCGACCGCAGCAGTAAAAATCCGGGCTGGTATTGGTTCTACCAGGACCAGGCACACGCCTGGGTACAAGTTTACTTTCAGGGTTATGGTTGGATCGATTTCGACACCACGATTCCCGACCTCAATACGCAGCAGGCGTCTCAGCCCGATGGCACACCACCAACCGATGTGCCAGCGACTTACCTGGTGGCCGACGGCGAAATTGTTTCACTGGATACTGTAAAAAAGACGCTGACGATCAGCACCGCCAAAATATTATACCACGATAGCGAATTTGTTTCCACACGCGTTCTTCAACTCAAAACGGATGCGTCCCTGGCGAGCATTTCGGCCGACACCAACGAACTTCGTTTCAACAACCTGGAAAAAGGCATGCTGGTAACAGCCATCTCGCATGCCGAAGCCCTGAAAACAATTTTTACGAAACCCAATGATTCGATGGCCTCTGTGATCGCCAGGCTGCCAGACCCCGTACCAATCGATGAAATCAAGGTACATAAGAAAGAAGATAAAAAAGACGCGCGCCAACCAGAAACCAAACGCCAGGCAAGCGAAACCGACTGGCTTTCCGTATTGTATGGCTTGCTTTTTGGCCTTATTGGCATCGGCATTCTCCTTGTATTGAGCCCGGCCGTTGTGTGGTGGTGGTACCGTGCCAAAGCCAACAAAACTTATACGGACCTTGCAGAAAAAGGATTTTACGTAAACCGTGCCATCCATTACTACCTTCACCAAATGGGCTATGCATTTCACCAGGCGTCTCCCGAAACTTACGCTGCGCAGATCGATAGCCAATTCGGCACGTCTCTTGTCGCATTCCAGGCGGCGTATCAAAAAGCTAAGTACAGACCCTCATTGGTAACTGACAATGAACGTGAGACCATTCTGCATTTCCAGGCACATTTCATTTCGCAGATCAAAACCGCCATGCCCTTGAAACGTCGCCTCAAGCATTTTGTTAACCTATACCGAACCCTTCACTATTTTTCTAAACCCAAATTAAGCTAAGCATGGAAGAAACGATCCAGATAGAACAGGCGATGGCCAATATCCAGAAATTGGTAAGCAACATCGAAACCGTGATCAAAGGCAAGCAAAGCCAGATCAAATTCGTTCTCACAGCGCTGCTGGCCAAAGGCCACGTGCTCATGGAAGACAACCCCGGCACCGGAAAAACAGTGATGGCAAAAACACTGGCGCAGAGCATTTCCGGCCGCCAACACGATCATGGCGTCGCGTTCAAACGTATTCAGTTCACACCCGATCTTCTCCCGATGGACCTGATCGGCTCGCATATTTTCGACGATATCAAAAAGGAATTTGTCTTCAAAAAAGGACCGTTGTTTTGCAACCTGCTCCTCGCAGACGAGATCAACCGCGCTTCGCCGAAAGTGCAATCGGCCCTACTGGAGTGCATGGCCGAACAGCAGATAACCATTGGTGAAACCACCTACCCGCTCGAAAAGCTGTTCTTTACCATTGCCACGCAGAACCCGGTGGAAACAGAAGGCACCTACCCGCTTCCGAATGCGCAACTCGACCGCTTTTTCGTAAAGATCTATTTTGGTTATGTAGATGAAGCCACCGAATTGGACATCTACCGGAACTACCTTGGCATTCAGAGCAATCTGAGCCATGTTAAACAAGTGCTTAGCATGGAAGAAATCCTTTTCTTGCAACAGGAAACCGAAAAAGTGTTTATTCACGACGAGTTGGTAACCGCGGTGCGTAATATTGTGCGCGATACACGCCAGCATCCCGAAATTACATTGGGAGCTTCCACACGCAGTGGCATTACCTTTCTCAAATGCCTGAAAGCATACGCCCTGGTGAGCGGCCGCACGTTTGCCACAGAAAACGACCTGCACGACATCACGCACGCCGTGCTGGATCACCGGCTTATCTACCGCACCAAAGAAGGCCGGCAAAGAGCCCTGGCTCAAATAGTAAGCAAAGAAATGGACCGCTTGAGAAAATTAAATCTTGGAGCAGGCAATGCCTAAAATTCAGCACATACATACCAGTCAGGCTACCTGGCGGCAGAAAGTGATCCGGTGGTCTGAACTTTTCTACAGCGGCCAGGCGGCCTATTTGAAAGGCAGTTTGCAAACCGTTACCTTACTGTTATGCTTACTGTTATGCCGGCAGGCCATGGCACAGATCAACGAGCGCGCGCGTTACGAGATCGATGCCAAACGCATCGGCACGAATCCCGAAGACAAGGATGCCCTGCCCAGAAGCCGGGAATTTATAAGACTCGATAGCACCTACTATGTCGGGTGGATGTACGAGGGCTTGTACAAGTACGACCGGAGCAGCGACTACCTCGGCTACCAGCAAGCCATCGCGCCACTCGAAAAAGCACTCCGCCTGTTCGAAAAGGACTATGGCGATCAAATGCGCCATATTTTCTCATCGATGGACTATTTCAGATCGAAAGGCAACCGCTTCAACGACTTTTACTACATTGCCACGACACTGCAATCATGCTACAACAGCATCGAAATGCCCGATTCGACCATGGCTTTACTGGAAAAGCTGGAGAGCTACCAATTTCAGCGCGACTTCTTTTATGTGCATACAGGCCGGGCCTGGCTCTATCACCGAAACCGCTTCTACACCTCCGAAAAACACCCGTTTCTCGGAAACTCCATCGAAGAAAACGAAGCTCTTGCTTTCAGGGAATGCTACACAGGTATTTCGGAAATTGAAAAGCGAAAAGCCATCAACGACCTCTGGTATGGCCCGTACCAAAGCGAAGGCGATTTGCTAAATGCATACCATTACCTGGCTATTCTACACGATTACAACGAAAACTACGATAGTTCCAGGTACTACTATGAACTGCTGGTGAACGGAGGGCAGGTATCGTGGAGCAACTATGCCAACATGGAACATGTAGTGGGCGATTTTGCCGAGGCCATCCGCGACTACTCAAAAGTGCAATACAAGCGACGCTTTTCGTTAAGCGAGTCAGACTATTTCATGCCGATGATCCTGGTGTATGGCGGCGACACCAAAAACGCCATTCGCATGGCACAGGAAAAGATCAACGAAAGCGGCTCAACGCCAGGATTCGGCTGGTATAACATTGCCCTCGCCAGAAGCTACTTGTACGATGGACAGCTCGACAGCTGCGGCTTTTTCCTTGACAAAGCAGCGAATTTCAAAGAATTGCATATCAATACGACGCTGACGCAATCTGTTTATGAGTTCACCATCAACTTACTGCGCATACAGCTTCTCGAAAAAAAGGTTGCCCTGATCAAATTCCTTGATACTGGCTGGTGGTACTCGCCTAGCGCCCTTTGCGACATCGCGGCCCTGAAAATCGAAAAGATCCTGCTCGAGTATGCCGTGGTAAATTCGATGGCTGCTAACCCTGAACGCGAACGCCTCATCTATAATCTCTTTTGTGCAGAAAGCACCTTTACCTACGACGAATCCTTGTACTTGCTTAAAGACTTTTGCAGCCCGTTTTTCCAGAAAAAATACGAACATTATACACAAGCCGACCCAAGACGAAAAATCAACCGCTACTTCCGTTTATTTGCTTGCCGTTTTCTGCTGGAAGGTGGCAACGATACCGAAGCCGAGAAAGCCTGTCGCCAGCTTCTTGACGATACCGACCCGGCCAATACCCAGGGCGGCTACAATGAGAATGCGGCCGACATGCGCTACGAGAAACTCTACCTATACCGTGTGCTTGAAATGCTTTCGGAAACAAGCAGCGGCAGCAATTACGACTTTTTCAGAACCCAGTGTTTCAAAATGTATCCCCAACAAATGCTGTATTCAGGCATTCCGGCGAGAATCAACATTCACTTTTCAGGCCTTGAAAACGATGAACGCGTGAAAGCGGTAATGGCTGAGGTAAGCGACTGCAACATTGAATTTACCGAAAGTACAGATGCGGCACAGGCCGATGTACAGTTTCACAAGCAGGGCGACACTTACCAGGTGATGATCAATGTAACGGATGAATACGGTGCGCCTGTTGTGGTAAACAGCGAACTTCTTTTTAAAGAAAGCAAAGGCATTGGTGCAGAGCTGGCCATGCGCCTATTCGGCAAAGGTGGCGCCGTAAAACCCGATATTGCGCCAGAATAATGGTTCTGGATAGCGTTGAGATGAATGTCCACAAAACCTACCGGAATTAATCAGCCGCCAATACATCTATCATTTTAGGTTGAAGCCTTAAACACTTTGTTGAACTCCTCTTCATAGGTATTGCCAAGTGGAATGAGCTGATCCTCGACGGAGATCATCTTATTACGAACACTTTTGATGCGGGCGAGAGGAACGATGAATGAACGATGTACGCGAACGAAATCCTTTGCCGGCAATTTCTCGAGCATGTTTTTCATGGTCATCCGTGCCACCACCGTTTTCTCATTTTTGATATGAATTTTCAGGTAATCGTCGAGTGCTTCAATATATAAAATATTGGGAATAGAGATTTTGACAAGGCTATAATCTGCCCTCACAAAAAAGAAATTATCCTCCTCCCGCTTACTGCTGTTGGTTTGGTAATTATAAAAATCACGCGCTTTACCAAGCGCCTGCACAAAACGTTCATGCGTGTAAGGCTTAAGCAGGTAATCGAGGGCATTCAGGTTAAATCCTTCGATGGCATAATCAGCCGACGTGGTAGTGAAAATAACCATTGTATTTTGCTTTAGCGACTTATAAAAGTCGATGCCGTTTAATTGCGGCATGTTGATATCCAAAAACAGCAGATCCGCCGGAAATTTATTCAGATGTTTCAGGGCATCCATGGGTTTGGTAAACGTCTTTTCGAGGCTTACAAAATCAACTTCCCGGCAGAAATGCTCAATTACTTTAAGAGCCATTGGCTCGTCATCCACAGCAATCGCTTTTATCATGATATCTAATTTAATTTATTTATTCATTAATTCCAAGCCTTCCAGGGCCGACTTATCGGCTGGAAAGATCAATAGCACCTTATTAAAAAGAACAGCGGCTTCACGCATTTTCCCCAGGCGGAAGTTAGTCCATGCAAACATGAGCAAGGCATCATGCCCGAATGGGTAGAGGTTCACTGCCTTTTCGAAATGCTTGTAGGCCATCGCGTATTCTTTTTTCTCGTAATGGATCATGCCACGCCAGTAGTGCGCAGTCGTATTCTGCGGATCGATAGCCAATATCTGATCGTATTGTGCTATCAATTCAGACGTACTTCCGAGAGCAGCCGCAGGATACACACAGCCGAGCTTGGCTTCGATCGCATAAGGCATCAGCGTGGTAGCAATCTTGTAATAAGTCAGCGACTCTTTATACATCCCTGCTTTGTAGTGGAGCCAACCCATGCGTAGGTTTATCTCATACGACGAACGGTCATACACATCTTTCAGGACACCAATGGCTTCAGTATAGTTTGGCTTTGCTTCGCAAGCATAACTTTTGGCAAAGGCTGCCGAAAGGGCATTTTGGGCGTTTACCCGCATGCCTATGAATAAAACGGCGATAAGTAGGTAGGTTTTCATGGGATGAATTTTAAGCCTAGCAGGGCTAAATGATAATGGTAGTGATATCCTTCAAATTTTTCTTTCCGTGTATCGTAACTGTAAACCCCATAAACACTCGCCCGTTTTCCAACATTTAGTTCGGCAGAAACGTTGATACGTGAGAGTGATGGATCGATGGAATTATTGATGAGATACGCATTATTCTCAGCAATGTTTCCACCCTGGTTCTTCAGCCACGAAGCCGACAATAGCAACCTCGGATGCACCAGCGACGACACAAAGGGCATCCAGGAAATGGTACTCTGCCGGTAATCCGTTTCTGTATGGTGACAAACAGCAGCACCAAAAGCCAGTTTTCTATTGGCAAAAGGATAACAGCTCCATGTTGCCTGAACCTGGTACTGACGGGCTGTATCGAAAGAACAAGCGGTAATGCCAAGTGCCAAATCGAAATAGCTCATTTTTTTGGTAAGTGTCAGAGCACCTGCCACAGCCGAAGTTTGACGTGCCACAAACTTCGAAGTTACCTTCACCATCGCAGGTGGCGGCGGCTGCCCAGGCAAAGGCGGCATTGGCGCTACTGTTGTAGTACTGATCTCCCTTACTTCCAGGTCGTCGTACACCGCGTGGATGGCGGGTGATAGTATGAATTGATTTTTAAGAGGTATAGCTGCGGAGATATAATATTGATATTGCCGGATTTTCTGACGGTATTCTTCCTGCCCGTAATAAGTAAGTGCATGGAAAAGTGATAACCGGTTCCGAACATAATGTTGCCCCGCCACCTGGATATACGTTGCAGGACTGAAGCGGGATGCACTGTCGCTGAACTTCATGGCCGCTTCAATCGAAAGAAAAGAAAGTGCATTTCTGTTTACGGGATCTATGCGTCGAGTAAGGGTGGTATCCAACCTTCTGTAGAGGTTGCGCGCTTCTTCATATTGTGCAGCATATACGTAACTGTTATACAAATAAACCGTTGCTGTTTCATCACCGCTGTTGAAACCAAGCGCCTTTCTAAAATGCCGGATGGCCTTGCGGTAATGCTTGTTTTGGTAAGTTGCTATTCCTGCACGCATACGCATGTAATAATAATCGTAACCGGCTTTTATAGCTTCTTCGGCATACCCTTCGAGTTCTTTCCAGTTCTTATCAAGATAAAGCTGATAGGAATGTGCATCCGCCTCCGCCATACTTTGCGCAGCAACGGTATGCTGGGCAAATGCATGGCAGGCACCGAGCAGGCAGAGTGTTAGCCAATATAACTTGCGGTGAAGCATATATCCTTTTTCTTAACGATGAGTTGATCAAGTGTGCCCTTTGCGAATACCATTTCTACCTCGGTGCAATCGGAAGCTCTGGTACTTACGTAAGCCGTGATACGCGACCGGATCCTGACAGCTGAAGGTGTTCCAATCTGGTCCGCTTCGAGGTAAGTGGTTTCGCACCTTGTATCGAGAAACACATAGAAAGGCGCCACCAGATCTTGCAACCAACGCCACGCACCGCGATAAGCAGTCGTAGCCGGCAAAGATTCTTGAATTACCAACCCTTCCTGAAAACTCAACAGGATCTTTTGTGCGGCGAGGTAAAAATAGTAAAGCAGCGAGCCTGTATCACCAGTGAAGCTGGTAAACCAGAATAATGTGCCGTCGTTTCGGAACCAGGCAGACGAGCCCGTGCCTGCACAGTACAGGTAATTAAGTCCGTCGCCTCCTGCAAATACCTCCCAGCTTTCGCGCTCCGTGCCTTTACCGCGATTCACAAGGTACTCAAGTTTCCTTCCGGGAAGCAAAAGAAATGCATCTGAAAGCAGCGGCGTGACTATCGGCCGGCTTATGCGCTCACCCTGAACGGGCACTTCGAATGTATGGAACCTCCAGACACCGGATTTCCTGCTCAGGTAGCTGCTAATGGGATAGCTAAGTGTCTTGGCACCCACCAATGGCAAGGCTTGTATCTGAAAATGCAAATGCGGTTCCGGTGAACGCCCCGAACTTCCACACAACGCCAGCAATTCACCTTTCTTGACAACATCACCGGGCTTCACCTTGAAACTATCGGGCTTCAAATGGCTGAGTTTGCTGTACAATTGTTCGGCATGTTTGATAACAATTGTATTTCCCCAGTTTTCCCGCAAATTAGCTTGTCCGATCGGATTATCATTCACTCCGTCTTCAACAGCGGCAACAATTCCATCGGCCGGAGCCAATACAGGGAGCTGATAACAATAATAATCATTCAATTGTTCTCCAGGTAAACGATACGTTTTGTCATCTTCAGCCGTCACGACAAAATCCAGTGCATACTGCCAATCGCCCTGATGTGTTGGATTCCCACTATAACCCTGCGAAACGGTCCACTCGCCATAAAACGGCAGATGCACAGGTACCACAGTTTCGCTGCGAAAACGTTTGGTATAGTGTCGGTGCAGGTAAAGGTTTTTCTCTGGCGAATAGAGCTGATATCGCACCGGATATAGACCATGCATACCTGGCCGGCTATAAACCGCATAAATTAACAGTAGCACTACCAACGTAAACGGCAATGAATAAAGCGAGAGCATGTATCCGGATACAATGCTGCTAAGTGCGCCCACAAAGAGACTAATCAAGGGTGCAGATAGTGCTGCCAGTATATAAGAGCCGATGGACGGCACCAGGAAAAACCCGCCAATGGCCATGGCTGTTAAAATATAATTAAACCCAATGTAGCTGTATTCTATATCCGTCAGATTGCCATGCATCAGCGTACTGAAAAAATAGCCTGACAAAAAACCAATGATTGATAGTGAAAAGGCGATGCGTGAAAAGGCCAAAAGACCAATGGTAATTAAAAGGCCCGAAAGCACATGGTTTTGAAAAAAGATAGCGCCCATAGATTTCAAATAAGACACGAGCAGCGACGGAAAGCCCAAATCCTCAAACTCAAGGTAAAACCCCAAAAAGCGCGCGCCACCGATGTTCCAGAGTTCATTATACAGGTAAATTCCACGTTCGTTAAGTCCCAGCGCGGGAAAATGGCGAGCCGCCAGAAGAATGATCCATACACCAAGTACAAATGGCAGGCTCAGCATCGGCAGCTGCTTTCGCGCAAATGCGGCGCTCATCCACACGCTTAACAACAAGGTAATGAGTGATGCAAGCAACAGAATCACAAAAAATACAGCATCGAGACGGAAGTAGGCTCCCATTGTAAGTCCGACGAGTAATACATTATAAGTATAGGTGCCATTGGAAAGGAGGCCAGGATGTAGCCCGGCTATTTTACCGAGCCCGAGTGCCATCACGACAGCGGTAAGGCCGCTAATGCCAACCGAAACATCGGTGAACGACGCGACAAACAAGGCCAGCGCAAACCAGCCGTTGTCTGAAAAGAAAACCTGGTTATAGCTCGCCCGGATACCCTTGCTGCTAAAATATATATATGATCTCAACGAATCCAAACTTTACAATGTTGGTTGTATTAGGTATTCCGGCACCTGCTCTTCCTGCTGCACAGTTTCGAGGCTTTCGCGCCTGCGGATGACACTTACAGCAGAACTGGAACTGCTGCATAATACCACCGCCGGACGCAGGGTAATAAACTGCATCCATTGCGTCATGTTATACGCGCCGACGGTATGCACCACCACTTGGTCCCCGCTTTTGAGCGGTGGCAGAGTAATATGCTCACGGATCACGTCGATGTTCATGCACAACGGGCCGTAGAGAACAGCGTCTTCGGTATGCTGGCCGAAGGGTTGAGCCGGGCTGATACGATGGTCATACCAAAAAGAGGTAAATAGAATGTTAACACCGAAATCCATTACAGTAGCTCGCCTGCCGTCGGCCAAACGCTTGTTGGAAACCACTGTTCCCAAAAGGTAACCTGCCTCGTCGATAAGCGCACGGCCTGTTTCGAGTATAAGCAGCGGCAACTCCGGTTCGCGGAAACCGGCATCGAGAATGGCTGTGCAAATGGCTTCGGCATATTGATCGAACGTCGGACATGTATCAGCGCCATGCAGGTATGAGCCTTTCAGCGTATTACGTGAGGCAAATCCCCCACCCAGATCGAGGTACTGAATCGTTTTGCCATATGTTTTTTTGATATCCAGAGCCAGCTTTGATAGTTTGGTTGCTGCTACTGCGTAGGCACTTGGCGCAAGCATGAACGTTCCGATATGGCAATGCAAACCAACCAGATCCAACTTTTCATCAAGCATGATGCGCGATACAGCATCCCAGGCCTGACGATCTTCATAGTTAAACCCAAAACGGTCCCACATTGGGTAAACGCCCGTATCCATATTCACGCGGATAGCTACACGTGGACGCTTTTCGCCGGATGCACTTAGTTCCAATAAAAGGAATAGCTCGTCGAGGTGATCGATATGGATCAGCGAATCGTTCTGTATCGCCATCAGTAAGTCTTCCCGGCCCTTGTCCGGACCGTTAAAAATGATCCTCGGCCCAGGAACACCATTGGCAATGGCCTTTCGGTATTCAAAACCCGACACTACCTCGGCCCAGGATCCCTCCTGGTGGTACACCTGGCACACGGCATTCAGGTAATTGGTTTTGTACGACCAGGCAAATTGCACTTTCGGATAACGTGTTTTAAATGCCCGGGCAGCATCCCGGTAGGTTTGCCGAATTTGCTTTTCAGATATGACAAATAGCGGCGAACCATGCGTGGCAAGCAAATCGTGTACGGCATGTCCGTCGATGTGAGTTACCGGCTCATATTCGGTTCTGGTACCATATTTATTCATCAAGCCAGTATTCAGCTTCTGAATAACAGGTCGTTCGTATTGCATTTTCTTTTTCATGCTACAATTCTCCCTGCGTTGATATTTTCATAAATTCTTCCAGCCCTACGATCATATCGAACGAATACCGGATAAATAATTTACCGATATCATACCGCTCGTAAGGCTTCACTTCCTCACCCAAAGCCATTTGCACCAGGGCTTCCGGATGATTTTGACCACAACCTACAGCAAGGTAAACCCACGCCGGGAACCGCGGATTGATCTCGATCAGGAAGTAATCATCATCTGTTCGAACGATCTCCAGCTCCAGTGGGCCACGCCAGGCGCTACTCCTGAAGAGATTGGCCGCCATAGACAGCAGAACGGGGTCGTCGATGGAAATGCCCGACCAGGCTTTTCCTTTATCTGTTACATATTGCTTACGCATCGGCACCGCTCCTACCATATTGCCATGGCCATCGCCTATAGCGGTAACGTTTAACTCTTGCCCACTGACAAACTCCTGCACAATTACGGGAAGACCCCATTTGGCACTAAGCTTATTGAACCAGGTTTGAACCTGCTCCGGTGTATAGGCCATGTAGGCTTCGTAAAATTTTCCTTTCACCATCAGCGGATATGTAAACTCCTCGGAAAGACTTGCTATTTCACTATAGCGCGTAATGATGCGGCTTTGGGGAACTTTCAAACCGTGCTGTGCACCATAGGCCTCCAGGTTTACTTTGTGGCGCGCTTCAAATTGCTCGATATCCGGCAAGAAGGTGTGGATATTCAGTTCGCGCTTTAATGTATCTGCAAGGCGGATAAAATGGAACAACTCGGCATCGAAATTTGGAATGATGACATCGATCTTCTCTTTTTGATGAATGTAACGCAAACGATTCATCAGGCTATCGGCGCCAGCGGCCGGCAGAGGAATCTGGTAGCTTTTATCAATGAGATCGTGCATATAAATCCCCGGTTCGAGTGCTTCGTACGACAGTCCGATGATGCGTGTATCAAACAACGTGCTCTCCCGTAGCGCGCGGATCACGGGTACACCCGGACCTGGGCTGTCAATGGCATTGAGGCCGGTTACAGCAATATTAACCTTGCGCTTTTTCATGAGCCTCCGTTAGTTTCAGTTTATGAAGCATGTTGGTAAAATCCGCATAGTCTTTTTCCACGTTCACTGCATCGGTCTCGTATTGCTCTGCCAGCAACCCAAGAATAGCGTCTTTCGACATGCCATCTTTCAGGTGTTTTATGATCTCCAATCCGATGGGATTTACGGTAAACGAATCGCCGGTAGAGGGATCAAACACAAATCCTGTGTCGCTTAACGCGATGTTCTTTTTTAGCTTCATACATTCCAATTGTCGCTTTCCTGCATCGCCCGAATGGCCTCTATGGCTTTTCGGCACTCTGCCTTTACAAACTCTGTTTTTTTGTGAATTTCTTCGATACTTTCTGTTTTATGTGCATGCTGTTCAATGTCTGTGAGTACGGGCATCACAGAGGGCATGCCCATAAAACCAACGGAAGTTTTCATGCGATGTGCAACCTGCACAACTTGCGCATAATTGCCCGCGGATACGGCTTGTTCCAACTCATCAACATCGATGGGATTTTGTTCTGCAAAGAGCGTGGCCATTTCGCGGATAAATTTCAGGTCGCCCTTTGCCATGCTGTACAGGTTGTCGAAATACGCCATTGGAGCATTTGCAGCCACACCATGCGAACCCTGCCGCTCACCGTCTTCCAGAAATTGCGAAATGACGCGATAAAGTTCTTCTTCCCGAAACGGCTTGGAAATATACGCGTTCATGCCATGGCGGAGGCACTTCTGAAGTTCGCCATCCATGCTGTTTGCGGTCATCGCAATTACCGGCACAGGTTGTTTCAACTTTTCCCTGATTGCTGCGGTTGCGCCATAACCGTCGAGCACAGGCATCTGAATATCCATCAATACCACATCGTACCCTGTTTGCTGCAACTTCTCAAGAGCTACCTCGCCATTTTCCGCTATATCCACCTGAAGGCCAAAACCCTCGAGTAAGGTGGTAGTCAATTTTTGGTTGAGTACATTGTCTTCCGCCACCAATACGCGCCAGCATTTCTTAAAGCGGTCGAGACGAAGATCAGTTGTCGCTTCCGGCAAAGGACGATTGGAGGCCGGCAAGGCATAAGCGATTTCAATCCTGAATACCGAGCCTTTGCCTTCGTAACTGGTAAAACTGATACGACCGTTTTGCAAAGAAAGCAGACTTTTCAAGATGGCGAGACCAAGCCCTGTACCGCCATATTTGCGGGTAGTATCTGCGTTGCCCTGGTTAAACCGCTCAAAAATACCTGCCTGCTTATCAAGCGGAATGCCCACGCCGGTATCAGCAACAATAAACGCCAATTTCACTTCTGCCCCACTGATTTCCTGAACGCTTACTTC
>DAIUED010000038.1:0-16914 GCA_036845295.1 Bacteroidota bacterium | reverse complement strand
CAGCAGCAAACAGGACACGCCCAGATGAACCATCTGCCTACAACAATTATTAGTTGGACACCACACATAAAGCGGGCTTCGCATACAATGCAGGCGCTTTTTTGTATCTTAGAGGCTTTAGGATTATGGAAAATCAATTACCACAACTCAGCCCGGCCGAACAGCGCGTGCTGGGAACCTTGCTTGAAAAAAGCAAAACCACACCCGACTACTACCCCATGACGGTAAACGCCCTTACGGCAGGCTGCAACCAAAAAAGCTCGCGGCGCCCGGTAACGGATTACGACGAATCGACGGTGGTGTCAACCATCAACAGCCTTAAAACTCAGGGTCTCGTAAATACCGCGGTAGGCGGAGGAAGCCGGGTTTTGAAATACAAGCACAATTTCTCTGTACGCTTTACGCTCTCCGATGCCGAAGAGGCCATCCTTTGCCTGCTGCTGTTGCGCGGGCCGCAAACGCCGGGCGAACTCAATACCAATTCCGGGCGCCTTCACGAGTTTTCATCGCTTGAGGCGGTGCTGGAAACGCTGACTGCCCTAAGCAGCGCAGAGCTTCCTTTTGTGAAAGAATTGCCGAGGCAGGCAGGCGAGAAAGAGGCCCGCTACATCCATTTATTTGGCGACGTGGCAACGCAGGACGACGAGCAGCCGGCTGATGTACCTGCCGGACTAACGGTGGCCGACCTGGAAATGCGCATCAGCGTCCTGGAACAGGAAATGGCGGCCCTGAAAGAGAAGCTGGCGGAATTGCTGTAAAGCTGTCTTTAAAGGCTTTGCAAAGAAAAGCGGCTTTTTACAGTAATTTTTAGTTGATTTTCGGAAAAAAGTGTATTTTTGCTACCCGTTCTGAGAATTTTGCCCCTGGGTAATGTTCTCGACAATTGTAAGGTCCTGTGGCCGAGTGGCTAGGCTCAGCTCTGCAAAAGCTGCTACAGCGGTTCGAATCCGCTCGGGACCTCGATAAGATCATCCCGCCAAAAGGCGGGATTTTTCTTTTTTAGACCGGAACGTTAAAAGCTTTGCTTTTGAAAGCGAAGGGACTAAAAAAGAAACAAAGCGCTAAAGCGATTTGATGATCTGTGACTCGGGGCATGCCCAACGCGGATCAACGGAGTTAATCCGCTCGGGACCCTCGATAAAAGCAAAAGGCTTCAACTTACGTTGAAGCCTTTTTTTATGCAGGAGCGTCAAGCTTGCTTGTAAGCGCAGGTATGAAAAATAAATGCAACAGGCATCTCGAACTAAAGTCAGTTTCGAGATACTTAACGAACTTATGGACAACCAAATATTCAATAATATCTTGAAAAAACAAACTATAAATCAATCTTGGTATTGATAAAATGTAGTATCTGATCACTACATTTTATAGCAATTTTAATCGGCTATTTTTTATTATGGAGTAGTGAAAACAAGCGATTATTAAGGCATAGTTATTTTCCCTCGCTTACCAATTCCAAATTTATTCCAAATTGACTCTCACCTTTGTGCTGTACTTTAAAAACAACGACATCATGAAGACAACCATGCTTATTGCCTTAGGGCTGATGACTGCCTCAAGCCTGCGCGCCCAAAAACTAAAAGAAGCCGACGTGCCTACGGCTGTTAAAGAAGCATTTCGCAAATCGTATCCATTGGCGAAACAGATAACATGGGAACACGAAAGCCCAAACTACGAAGCCGGATTCAAGATAGAAAAAACCGAATACTCCGCCGTGTACGATAGCTCCGGCAACCTGATCGAAACAGAAACCGGGATCCGCGTCGATCAACTTCCAGCTACCGCCAGGACGTACATTGCCAAAACTTATCCAAACGCAAGAATTAGCGAAGCGGCAAAAATTACCGACGCGAATAAAGTGGTAAGTTATGAAGCCGAACTGAAGGGAAAAGACCTCATCTTTGACAGCACAGGCGCTTTTGTGAAAGAACTTGCGAAATAAGACCTGCCAGCAAACACCAATGACCCGGTTCTGTTTCGTTTTCTTGCTGGCCTCCTTGCTGAAAGGCTATTCTGCTATTGCGCAGGAAGGCGCCATAACGCTGTCTGGACTCCTGAAAGACAAAGCTAGCAGTGTCGCTTTGCCTTATGCCAGCGTTGTGATACAAACAGAAAAAGATTCGGTTTTTGTGACCGGCACGATCAGCAACGACGACGGGCGCTTCAGCATACCGAACCTAAAACCGGGGAGTTATACGCTTTCAGCCTCGCTTCTCGGCTACAAAAGCAGCAAACAGCCGGTTTACATTGGCAGCCTTTCCGCCTTCATCGACCTCGGCAGCATTGGCCTGGAGGAAAACGCGGCCGCTCTCGGTGAGATTGAAGTGAGCGTCAAACAAGACGAGGTTTCCGGCAAAATGGATAAAAAAACGTTTTCGGTGGAAGACAACCTAAGCCAGAGCGGGGGTTCGGTGCTACAAGCCATGCAAAACCTGCCGGGCGTAACGGTGCAAGACGGAAAAATACAATTGAGAGGGAACGACAAAATAACCGTTCTCATCGACGGCAAGCAAACAGCCCTCACAGGCTTTGGATCGGCGCACAGCCTCGACAACATTCCGGCTTCGGCCATCGATAAAATCGAGATCATCAACCATCCGTCTGCCACCTACGACGCGAACGGGAATGGAGGGATCATCAACATTGTGATGAAAAAAAACCAAACCGAAGGTTTTCATGGCAAGGCAGGCATAAGCGGAGGCTTGGGTGCACTTTGGATCAAACAAGCCAATCTGCCATCGATAAGGCCACAATTCCAATACGCTCCAAAAATAAACCCCAGCCTTTCGCTAAACTACCGGAGAAAACGTGTCAACCTTTTCCTGCAGTCGGATTACCTCTACACCGAAACACTGAATAAAAACGAGTTCGTGACGCGCTATTACACTGACGGAACCGTGATCAGGCAACAAACAAAACGAAACCGTAATACCAATTTCGAAAATGCAAAGGCCGGTGCCGATTGGTGGATGAGCAAAAACGATCAGCTAACGGTGTCAGGTTTATTTGCCAGCGAAAAGATTCTTGACAACGGCGACGAGCCTTTTTTTGATGCCACCCTCGACAACCGCCAACGGCTCTGGCAATTCCTGGAAGACGAATTAAAGACAACCGTCATGGCTACCGCAGCCTATCAGCACACATACAAAGAAGCCGGCAGGCTGCTCGATGTTGGTTTTAACTACACCTTTCACCGCGAAAACGAGAAGTACTTTTTCGATAACATCCTACCCGCATATACCGGACACGATGCCTTTAAGTTGCTATCGGACGAGCAGGTAATTGATGTAAATGCCCGCTACACCAAACCCCTTAAACACGGGCGCGTGGAAACCGGCTTCAACCTCAGGAGGCGCAACATACCCACCAACATGCAGTTTTATCCGGGACTTTATTCGCCACTCGATACCAATGCGGGTGGAATGGCCACCTATCGGGAAATCATTCCGGCTATCTATGGAACTTATGTTTTCGAAAGCAAGAATCTCGAAGCCGAAGTTGGCCTGCGGATGGAATATGTAGATTTGAAGTACCAGGTAGATCCAAACCATAATACCTACAAAAGCGACGGCTATTCTTACACACAACCATTTCCGACGATCCGGTTCGGCTATAAGTTCAACGATCGTCATAAACTCTCGTTGTTCTACAACCGGCGCGTGGACCGCCCAAACGAAGTGGACATCCGCATTTTCCCGAAATACGACGATGCAGAAATTATCAAAGTCGGCAATCCGGGCTTAAAACCCCAATTCACGAATGTCTGGGAACTGGGTTATAAAACGAACTGGCATAAAGGCTACTTTTACGCAGCGGCCTACCACCGGATGTCAGACGCCACCATTACGCGTATTTCTACCACGGTGCCCGGCAGCACGCTGATTTATGCGATTTTTCAGAACATTCATAAAAGTTACAACACCGGCATCGAAGCCGTGCTTTCGCACGAAATCGCTCACTGGTATGCCATCAACCTGAGCCTAACCGGGTACCGCAACTATATAGATGGCTTTACCGTGGATAACCTCTATCCTGTACCGCACACCTTCAGTGCTTCGGCTCAGGAGATTTATTCAGGCAATGTGAAATGCAACAACACGTTTCACTTCGCAAAAAACATCGACGCCCAACTGACAGCCATTTACCTGGCACCAGACCTTATTCCGCAGGGAAAAATCGGTGCGCGGTTTTCTTTAGACATCGGCTTGAAGAAAAAGATTCAAAAAGGTAAAGGCGAACTATTTCTGAATGCTACTGATCTTTTGAACACGATGAATATCCGGAAAGAGATTAGTGGCAACGGCTTTACTTACACGTCGGCCGACTATTACGAAACCCAGGTAATACGCATCGGCTACACACGCAAATTCTGAGAGCGGTCCGGCAACCATGCCTGGCCATTAATCCTGATCCCGATCATAGGTATATCGCTTGTTAAGCATTACCTTGCCGTTTCAAAATGCGTCAACCATGAATACGATACTCGTTCCCATCGACTTTTCGAAAACCTCCGAAAATGCCTTGCAATATGCCATCCGTCTATCGGAAATATACCAGGCCACTTTGGTTCTCTTTCATTCTTACCACAGCCATCACGGCCATCAATCGTCTGACGACAGCCCGGAAGCTATCCGTAAAAAAAACGTACTCTGGGAAAAAGAACTTCGAGGGATGTACGACAGGCTGGCAGAACAACACCAGGGCAAAGTCGAATACTATTGCAGCGGCAATCCTATGGCCGAAGAACTGATTCGCCTCATCGGCGAAAAAAACATCGACCTGGTGGTGATGGGAACCAATGGCATTGGCAGTAAACTGGTTGGGAAATTTGTAGGCACCAATACTTCGCTCATTGCCGAAACAGCCACTTGCCCGGTACTGATCGTTCCCGGCGAAAAAAACCCGGGCTTCGGCAGACTGGCTTATGCATCGAGCTACCTCGATACCGATTTGCCAAATCTGAAAATGCTGAGTAGCATGGCCGCTGCCACACAGGCGTCCTTAACGCTTGTACACATTGCCTCGCCGGAAACCAATGCGCATGCCGACCATTTGAAATACTTCGAAACAAAGGCCAAACAAGAAGTAGCGCCGATAACTTTGTCTCTCCTCACCCTTACCGGCGATGATGTGGAAGATACCCTGGAGGCCTACATCAAAACCGGCCAAACCGATCTGCTCGCGATGTCCACCCGGCAACGCGATTTTATCGGTAAGCTCTTCGATAAAAGCCTCACCCGCATCATGGCCCTGCACAGTCCCATTCCTGTACTCGTGTTTCATCACCGCGGCTGACGTCCAAAAAAATTTCGAGAACAGAGAAAAAGTTCGGTTAACCGAACAATTATCGCCGAATCGAAGTTTTTTACACACCAATTAATATAAAACGTCTATCTTTCCATAAACTTAAGTCTTTTTGTTTATGACGAACCATGACGTAACGGCACGAAGCGGCTTGCTGAAACGCTTCCTTGTTTTCCTTTTCGGCCTGATGAGCTATTGTGTCAGCAGCCAACCCATAGAGCAATCGGAATCCGAAATTTTGTTATTTCGCGCCATCAGCGACGGCGACAGCAGCCAGGTTGAACAACTGCTGCAACAGGGCGTGTCGGCCAATTGCCTGTATTTTAATAACATCACTGCCCTGGGTTATGCGGCCTGCAAAGGCAGGTTAGGTATTGTACAGGTGCTCGTGAAACACGGCGCCAACGTAAACACCATCATTCCCTTGTTTCTCCTGCCTCGCACGGCACTCGGCATTGCTGTTACCCAAAAAAATCTTGAGCTCACCAAATTCCTGATCAGCAAGGGTGCCAATATAGAAGTTGAAATGCCGAAGGATGGTTTTTTTGGTTTTGGGTCGCCGGATAAATTATATTACAATGCCGTGACGCAAGCCGTTATGGCCAATAATGCCGAGGCGCTGTCGTACCTGGTGAGTTTCAAACCAGAGATCAACCGCCCGTCCTTTGGCATGGAGGGATTTGGATCTTTTGGAAAAACGCCCCTGATGATTGCGGCTAATTACGACTACGAAGCCATCGCCTTGATCCTCCTCCGAGCCGGAGCTAAGGTCAATGAACCCGGTTTCATTTCTGATCCGCGTGGTGCGCTTTCTTCGCCCTTGATGGAAGCTGCTATGAGCGGCAATATTCGGCTTGCCGACACACTCATTAACCGTGGCGCCGATGTAAACGCACAGGACGTGTTCCACACCACAGCCCTCATCGCCGCCGGCTCGCGGTCTGATACCCGCATGGCAGAATTGCTCCTAAATCGCGGGGCCAACCTAAACGCTGTGACCACCGCCGGATTTAATTGTTTGCTTGCCAGTATAGCCTTACACCGGGATTATATCCTTACCATGTTATCCAATCGGGCAGCCTCTGTCGATCAGATCTACCAGATCAAGGGGGTTCTGGCCGCCAGGCAGAACTGGAAAAAACCAGACAGCTTAGTATCGGTAAGTGAACTCGACTTTTCCATCATCGAAAGCGACCTCGAACGCCTGCTCCTGGGCAAAGACAAAGTAACCGAACGCGTGGCAGAATACAACCGGGCCGGGCTGATCGTTCAGCACCAGATGCAAAACCTCGAGTTTACCCGCTACATCCTTGGAAAGGGCATAAACATGCATCAAAAACTAAATTCAAATCTAACCGCTATCCAACTGGCGCAAAAGTTAAACCTGCCACAGACCATGGAAGTGCTGCTCGACGCTGGCGCCGATGAGGCCAGTGTGCCACCGGTTTTCCTGATGAAAATGGCCATTGATACCCGCAACACCATTAAGCTCGACAATTACCTAAAGGCTTACAAGACGAACCTGAAAGGAACCGAGCCCTGCGATTTGGTTTTCCGTGCAATAGGCCGCAACAACACCGCGGCCTTGCGCCTGTTATACAATAAAGGCATCAGTCCCGATTGTGCCGACAGTCTTTCGACAACGCCACTGCACAGTGCAATGCTTCTGCACAACGAAAGCCTGACAGACACCCTATTGGCGATGGGCGCTAAGAAAACCAGGGCCGACAAACATCACGTGCAACCTTTTCACCTTGCCAATTTTTTAAACAAACGTAAACTGGCGCAAACCGTAAAACCCGACTCGCTATATGTGCTTACGGCATTTGAAGTTGCCAACAGCCTTGCGGAAGCTGAATTGAAGAACGCCCGCATACTGGGCACCGGTTTTGACCGAAGTGCATCCAATGGAAAAATCTTTGCGCACTGCGGCGCTATTGAAAAACAGGCTGAACTCCGGAACCTTTGCTGATGTGGCTTACACAACCCTACCAGGATAGCATTGCCCGGAAATACATTCACGCGCTGTTCAGCAGGCCTATACTGGTGCTGAACCCCAATGGCAACAGCCTGCTGGCATTTGAGCAACACCAGCGCTACAAGTCCTTTCCGGAAATGAAATTTTCTGGTTTGGCCGAATACCAGAATGGAAGAAACAACAGCAAGTCGGCTGTCTTCTCAGGTGCCTTTCGGGTGAAAACCAAAGAAGATACCGACGAATCGTGGGACGCATCTGCCTCATCCATGATCGAGATCGTCGGCACGTCCACGACCTGGTTCAATGAACGGGCTTTTTGGGTAGGCACCTCGGCATTTGCCGGCGCCGGCGGTGGATGGAATAACCATTGTATTACAATGGTAAACGGCACGTGCTACGGCTTTAAAAAAGCTGATCCCACCACCGCGCGGGCTTCCTATGGCATTAAAGGCGAATACACCATTCCAAAAACGAGTCTTCTGAACGGTAAGTACCACGCGGCTTTCCCGGGTGTGAAGATCGTGAATGAGCCCGATTGCATTGCCTTGAAAGTAATGCAGAACGGACAGGAAAAAATCGTACAACCTGGCAAAACCATGACCTTCGACCGCAACAAAGGCGACATCACCATCATCGATGAATGGTCTGACGAGGTAAGTGCCTCAGGCAAAGGCGGCGACGGGCGTGTGAAACGTTCGGTGTTTAGCCTGGTGTTCCCTGACACGTATGAGATCAGTTACAAAGCCATGAAAGAGGCCTCCTTTAACGAACGCGTAAAAACTTATACCGACATCTACACCTATCGCTGCTGGATGGACCAGAAAACCGACTCGCTGTCGCCCGTAGAGCTTTCGTCGCTGAGTGCCTTGATTCACCTCTTGTCGGAAAAAGCGAACAATGCGTACAAAAACGTGATCAAGGCCGAGCTCATCGGTATCGTCGATTTTTTCGAAAACACACAACTCAAAAACCTCAACGATGCACTCCTGGAACTGGCGGATGCGAACACCGTCGAAAAGCCCGAGATCATCAACCGCCTCGATGCCATCCTGATGTCGCCTAAAACAGACAGTCTTACCCGCATTGCCGTGACAAAGATCAGGAACCAGGTAAGCAACCTATCCGTGAACGAAGCCCAGGAAAAACTGAAAGAATACAAGGCCGATTACCTCATCCGCTTCTATAAAAAAGTCGATGCTTATAACCTGCTCTTGCTCGAATACTGCCTGTACATCCCAACCGAAAAAGTGCAGCAGCAACTGGTACTCGATCGCATACCCGTATATAACGAACACTTGCAGCCAGCCGCCAAAGAACGCCTCAAGCTATGAACACCACACGCATTAAACTTACATTGCTGTTACTCCTCTGCCTGAGCCTCAACAGCTGCGGTCCAAACTTCGGAAACAAAATTTACGATTGGGTGTCGAAACACACCCGCAGTTATTCGGAGCAACTTACCCGTGCCGACTTGAGAGTAAGGTGGCTCAATGCATTTACGGAATCGTTTCGCACCATTTCGTATTACCAGGAGAAAATGGCGCATGAACTGGAAGAACTTAAAAAACAACTTCGCAGCATCGAATCCATTTCGGGAGATAACCTGGAAAAAGCCCTGAAACAGCATGACCTTTGCATTGCGACCTCAAACCGGCTCATCCAGATCAAAAACCTGACCGATGAAACGGAGGAACTCTTGGGAACACTGGATAGCATTGGCAGCATCCGGCAATTTGAAGCTGCCGGCTTAAGGGCTGTGGGCAAAGAAACCCTGCTGCGTTCTTTCATGGAAATCGGTTCTCAAAGCGAACAGATCAACCGGCTGCGGTATCAGAAATTGTTTCATGTAAAATACTCTTTGGTTATCGGCGAAAACGGACAGATCCAGCAACAGGCAACTTACGACGACAACGGCACGGGCAGCTATAGCGGCGACAACATGGGCGAATCGCTGGAAAAATTTTTCGGTAGTTTCTTCGCCACCGCTCCCATCTATGCCTTGTTTATTGAGGACGACATCGAAAAACAAGTGGAAAAGATCAAAGAAGCCCTGAACCTCTTCGATCAACTGAGCCTCCAACCGAAAGAACAGTACCTGATTTCGCTCGAATACCTCAAAGAAGCGCGCGATGCTTACAAAGACTACCGCACAAAAGTAGAAGACTTGCATACGCAACAAAAAACAAGCTGGAAACTGCTTTGGCAGATCAACGCCACCTACCTGTACAATGCAGAAACAGCTATTGCGCCCTATAAAGCCCGAATCGCTGAATCTGAATTCAGAGGCAGTAAAGAGATACAACGCATCATTGAGGAAGAAGAACGCTATGCACGGAAAAACGAAATGATCGCTTTACTGGCTGCACTGGTTGCCATGGAGGGTGACATTGTGAGGGAAACTAACCAGTTTAGGAAAGCGGAACTCACCGAGCGTTATGCCGACGCTTGCGCTGAAGCAGAATGTTACTTCGACAACCTTCACCAACGCTATAGCCTGTTGCCGTTGTACACCGATATCGAATCGTACCAGGCCAGACTCAAATACCATAAACAACACGCCGAATCCCTGAAACATGACTTGCTTATTCCATAAATACAAAAACCTGTTATGCCTGTATGTAGTTGCAGGCGCGATGCCACTAGCCGCGCAGGTACTGGTTAGCGGCCCATACCAAAGCCCGATGTTTTCCGTCACCTTCGGTACTTCGTCGGTTATCCAACTCCAGCCATCCAATGCTCTGTATAATTTTCACGACGGCGGCCTGGAGAAAGATGCCTGTTTCCCACAAGTGAATTTCGATGTTCCGACCAAAGAGATGCTGGTGAATGTTGAGTATAACATGGACACACGGATCCAGGACCTGCACAAACGCGCCGACAACGTTCATCAAACGCTGAAAGCCTCCATGCCTGCCATACTTGACTTTCACAACAAGCAAACCGCGCAAACCATACAAACAAACAATCAGTTGAAGGCCACAGCCATGCAGGCACCGCTTGTACTTGATAAGATCCGGCAAGACAAACAGGATGCCTATTTGAAGAATCTGCAAAGTTACCGGGAATCATCGGCCAAAGAGCTACAGGATGCCCTCGGCAAACGGCAACTATCCCAACAGGCAGTCACCGATCTCGAAAAGATCAAAAATGAACTTCTGGATGAAACAGCCTGGCATTCGAACGATTGGGCGTTGATCTCCTCGTTGATTGCGTCAAATGCCAATGCGCATGCCAACCTCATTTACGATCTGCTGGCCTTAAACCCCGCACTGGCTAACAATCCGGTGGTAGGCACGCTATCGGAAGTAAAAATCCTTTTCGAAGAATCGCTGATCAACGGAACACTCGACCCAAAGGTAATCCGTGACGGGTACCTTAACGCGCGACTCATTGATGCTCTCACTGCTGGCAAGGACCTATTGGGAATGGCAAATGCGTTCGCGTCTTACGGCAAAAGCGTTGCAGCCATGACGGAAGCTCCCGCCGACCAGGCAGCCATGAAGTTGGAGATCGCCAACCAACTGGCACGCATCGATCAGGAAATTGAGCGTTACCGTGAACGCATCGGCACCACCAACGCGGTGATCGAGTATCACCAATACATACAGCAGGCTATACGCGACTACTTTAAAGTGAATGGCATGGATGAAAAAGGACTTCCCTCTCCCGTTCCAGACAGGCTTCCGCCTGCACACCTCATCTCGCCGCAGGGCCTGCCGGGCATTTCATCGCACATCCAGGACCAAGCCTTCGGAAAAGAAACATCGTATGCTGCCCGAAGCATTGCCGCCGAAAAAGCCAAAGCGGAACACGATTTTTCCGGCATCCTGGAACGCTTCAACCAATACACATCCCTCGGCCAAACCGATCCTGTATTCAGCTCTCTGAACAGCTATGAAGATACCAAGCGCCAGGCGCGCATGTGCCTTGACTATGCCGGCAACATCAACCGCGACATCGAAGATATCCAAAAAGACTACCCCGGAACTGATTCGAAACTCATCATGGAATGGGTACAGGCCGGAAAAGAAGTGCGTTACATGGCCGATCGCTATTTGCCCTACGCTGATAAACAGTTCAGGTTTACCACGGTCGATATGGATTTGCTGAGGACGGAAATGACGCAAGCCATTACCTACATTCAACAACATCAGGTTATCCCCGATTATGCCTGCAATATTTACACAGCTACGCTCTTGGAAAAACTATATAACATCGATCCTGCTTTGTTCAGGAATCAACAGGGCGATTGGCTCAATGCCAATCAAATTGCCGCGCGGGCGTCTTTCGACACGCATTTCAATGCCATTGGGCCGGCGTTGAATCAGGGCAATCTCGATCAGGCCGCCTACTTCGCTACCATTGGCAAACCGGTGATCGCCGTATATTTTTCCCCCACGGGCCATGGTCACATCAGCTTAGTGCTTCCCGGGCTTAACGCCGGAGCGTCGTCGCGTTCTGGCTCGTGGGACATGTGGGTACCCATGATTACCAACTATTCCCTCACGACCTCGGGCGAATGCACAGGCTGTTTCACAGATGGGAAAATGTCGGATGCTTTTTCAAAAGCAAAAGCGGAAACAACAATTTTGTATTGGCTTTCCAGGTAGGCAACCGGCGCGGCTCAACCGGTATCTTATATTTTAGCCATCAGCGCAATGCGCTCAAGAAGGCTGGCTGCTTGCCGGTAAATAAGCGCATTTTCAAAAGCAGTGCCTTTGGCATTGGACAATAATTTTTCGACTGCATCATAACGGTAGTCGCGCAACATCCTTACCAAAAGCGTTTCGTACAACCAGGGCATCAGCACCTCTTGCTGCGGCGCATCGAGGCTTTTGTAATAATCCATCCAATGCGCAAACTTACCGGCGTTTAATTCCCGTTTCAGCATTGCTCCCCATTCGACGTTGTGGATTACCTCGCTTGCAACCGTGTCGTGCGGCAACGCCTGTGCCAGCAACCCGGCGCATAACAAGCCCATCACAAAAGCCGTGTGGTAATTGACGCTGTATATGTAGGTGCGCCGTTCGTCCGGCTCACGTTCCTCGATCATTCCGGGATCAAGGTTCGGTGCTGGTAAAAACCCAACCCTCGCCTCGATCTTTACCAGGCAATGCAAGGCAAACAAGGCCTTTGCGCTGAAAGGCTTTCCCGTGAGCGACCAGGCCAATAAAAGTTCGCCGGCAATATCATAATCCTGCTTATCCATGTAAATCACCAACCAGCTCTCGAGCCTATCTATTAAGGATTCTACCTCGACGGCCGCCGGGGTTTCTCCATGAAAAAAGAGGTACATGGCTGCATGCGTTGTTGCATATACATCGTCACTGCTTTCGCTAAACAAGTCAGGACGATGGTTCATACACCCCAGTTTGGTCCAACGTGCGTTTTCCTCCGGCTTATGGGTTCCGTTCCAAAGCCGCATCAACCATGCTTGTTCGAGCATGCGGTAGGGCGTGCGCTCAGTTTGGTTTCCGCTTTCCAGGGCTCCGGCGAGCGCCTCATCAAACAAGGCATTTGGTCTGCCAAGGTACGACAGGCAAATGTGAGCGCAGGCATAGTCCAGGGCGAGGGCGGGTTTCAGGCAAATGTTACCGAGCACCGCTTTGCTCCTGGCGAGTGGTTCCAAAACATCAGCCAGCGCATTGAGCGCGTTTGCAACACCACTATCACCTTGTGCAGCCCTGGCATAAACCATCAACAAACCGGTTTCTGCAATCAGCTTTTCAGGCCGTACATACCATGGCGCATCTTCGGGTGCAGAGCGGCCTTCCACAATGAGATGCGTGAAGGCGCGCTTTGCAAAATCGAGGGCATAGCAAAGGCGTTCGGCCAGGTAGGCATCTGATGGGCGGAAACCGCGCACGTCAAAAGGAGATTCGATCGGATTCATAAGGGTTAAAAACATCCGGGCAACCCCACTCTTGCGGCTTCGCCCGGATGCAATCGCATTAGCTTACAGATGGCTACCGAGGTTTTCGAGCCTTTCCAGGCGCTCAAGTTCTTCGACCCTTGGACCCACAGGCGGGAGTCTGAAAATACGGATGTAAAACTTCATCGTGCCACAGAACGTTTCCCACGGGTCGTCGCGAAGTGCCAGCGACGGCCCCAGGGTACTGATGGTTTTGCCGAGGGCTTCGTAATTAATGATCTTGGCGTCCAAAATGGATTTGGTGACTTCCTTGTGAAAATCGTTCGTCGTTTTCTTTGAATTGTCCATAAGCGTTACAAATAATATGTTACCTACTCTCTTCAGTTTTCGGTTTCCCTGCGCACAGGTACTGTAAGACCGGCTGTGCGTTCCGGCGGCAGGGTTTATGCTTTTTGAAGATGCCGGTAGCCGATTTCCCCAAACCGTTTACCGGCGAATCTGTTGTCCTTACTTTGCAACCTGCCAAAACAGAGAAGGACTATACTGGCAACTGTCTATCGAAATTACACCATCCGGCCCATATAATTGGTTCGGTAAACCGCCCATTATTCACCGGGAAGCATTTCCAGTAAAAATACCGGCCCTGGGAGTTTTGGGGCTTGCGGTAAAAAGTACCACAAAAAATGACTTGTGTAACTAAAGTCACTTTACCGGCGTGAAGTACTTTGTAATTTTGTATAGCCGCTGAGCAAAAGCCGGCAAGCCATTCCTAGAAAATACAATCTATTAAACTCAACAATCATGATTATACCTGAAGTCTTCTATTCAACGGTTACCAACACCTGCCCGCGTTGTCACAAAGGAAAAGTGTTCAAGAAAAACAACCCTTACAACCTGAAACACCTTTCGGAAATGCATGAGGAGTGCAATGTTTGCGGAGAGCATTATGAACGTGAACCGGGATTTTTCTTTGGCGCCATGTATGTTTCTTATGCCTTGATGACCGGCTGGCTCATTGTAGCGTTTCTAACGGATCTGCTTTGGCTTCACCTCGATGCTTTGGTGCTTGCCTTGGGCATCACCGGCACCATGCTTCTCCTAGGGCCGCTTTTCTACCATTGGTCGCGCCTCATCTGGCTCAACTTCTTTATCAGGTACGATAAACTGGCAGCCGGCAAAACGAAACCAAATACGGCGGTTGCGCAGCCGTTGGCAGAAGGCAAGGCATAAGCCGCATATAGCAGGGATCGCTTAGATAATCAAAACACCTTTGCCTGTTTCCAGTACCACCGACCGGGTAATGTGAGACGCCATCAGATCGAGGTCGTGCGAAGAAACAAGAATCAACTTACGTTCATTCTCGCACAAGTTTCTTAAGGTTTGAAACAATTGCTGCCGCGACTTATAGTCCAGGAAAGCCGTAGGCTCATCGAGCACGATCACAGGGGTTTGCTGGGCAAGAGATTTGGCAATCATCACCTTCTGGCGCTGCCCGTCGCTTAGCTCATCCACAAAAGCTTCTGCCAGCGAAACGATTCCCATCTGCTCCATGCAACGGTTGATGATCGCCACATCGGCATCACCGAGCTTCCCAAACACGTTGATGTAGGGTATGCGTCCGCTTGCCACTATGTCGCGCACCCTCAGGTTGAACCCGCCTACCCGTTCGGTTGTAACAATGGAAAGGATTTTGGCAAGTTCTGCCGATGAATAGGTAGTCAAACTTTTCCCGGAAATCAACACCTCGCCACTCAGTGGCGCCAGAACACCGGTTATGGTCTTTAGCAAAGTTGATTTCCCGGCGCCATTGTCTCCCATCAAGCCAACCAAATCTCCGGCGAAAAATTCAGCCTCGATCCCGGAAAATACTTTTTTCACTTTGCTCCGCTTCCTGTATCCTATGTCCAATTGCCTGAGTGCGATCATCTGATATTAAGTTTGGATTTGAATAACAGATAAATTACAACCGGTGAGCCAATAAGTGTGGTAACCGTGTTAACCGGCAATGTCAATTGCTTGCTGATCAATTGGCTCACGAGATCGGCGGCCAGGAGAACGACTGCGCCAAGCAACAGGCAAAAAACCATTTGATGCAGGTGATGCGAAGTTTTGAAGAAAAGACGGGATGCAATAGGCACTGAAATACCGACAAACGCGATCGGCCCGCAGAACGCTGTGATCAATCCCACCAGCACCGAGGTAATAACAATAATGCGGATACGCAAAGCCTTTACATCCACCCCAAGGTTTTGGGCATATTGTTCGTTCAGTAAAATGGCATTCATAGGCTTCACCATGAAAAAAGCACTCAACCATGCTATCATGGCTAATGGTCCGGCAACAGCCAGGTCTTCAAGACTTGTAGATCCAAGGCTTCCCATGCTCCACATGACAAATGTTTTGAGCTTATCGGCACTGGCCAGGTATTCGATGAGGCCTTGTGCAGCACCCAGCACCTGCGACAGCATGAGCCCCACGAGGAGAACCGTTACGTTGCTGTTGGTGCGCCTCGATACAAATAAAATAATGATAGTAACCAAAAAAGCACCGGCAATGGAATACAGTGTCACCATTGCTTTACCGGCAAACAAAACGCCAGACAAGTGAAGTGGCGCCAGCAGCATGGTGGCAAGACCAACAAATAAACTGGCTCCGCTACTCACTCCTAATGCGTATGGGCCCGCGAGAGGATTCCTGAAAAGGCTTTGAAGTAACAAGCCGCAAAGTGCCAGCGACGAGCCTGCCAGGACGCAGGTGAGTGTTTTTGGCAGGCGGATATCGTACAGAATGGTAGAAAACATCTGCTCATCCACATCTGCCGACCAAAGGACAACGCTGCCCAAGCACAAATCGGCTATTGCGAGCAACAATACCAGCAACAACAGGCAAACGGTAATGACTATGAAACGGGAGCGACTCAATGTTGGGATTGGTGTGCTGGCTTTGCTTATAGAGTATTAAAAATGGTATTCACCATACAGCTGTTTTTTGGCTACTCGAGTTTTTTGTAATAACTAAACCGGTGCGATGGCATTTTTTCGGGATAAAAGATCGCGACGAGGTCCGACAACACATCCTCCGGATGGAGCATCGCCGTTTCCCAATAGTTGCTATAACCTTGTGCGTTCTGTACCTTGTTGTTATTATATACGCGATTTTCCTGAAACGCTTTGAAAAGGCCATAACGCTTGTCGTAGGCAAGTAACTCCGCCTTTGAGTTAAGGTTATAGGTATTTATCCACACATCACAATCTTTAGCCTTGGCATAAACCATTTCGAACGACAAGGGCGTTGAGCCCGGCTTTCGATCGTCCTTCCAGAAGTAATCACCACCGGCATCCGCTATGAGGTTAGCAATATAGCTTTGCCCCGACGGCACATACCAGGTATCGCCGTACTTCATTTCGGTCAGTACTTTTGGTTTGCGCTCCGGGTTCCCCAAGCTGGATTTGAGAGACAAGTATGCCTTTTCGCTTTGCCTGAAAATAGAATCTGCCATGGCTTGTTTCCCAAAGAAACACGCATAAAACTTTATCCATTCCGCGCGAGCGAGCGGTGTTTCTTCGAGATGATCGAGGCTGATGGCTACCGGAATGCCTGCATGGATGAGCTTGCTATCAACATCGCTTTTTGGGTCTCCCATACCGAATGTCAGCAACAAATCGGGTTTGAGCGCCAGGGTCTTTTCCACTTCTATGCTGGGTCCTTTAGAAAGTTCCTGCATGCGACCCTCTCTCACTTTCCGGCAAATAAAGGTGTC